>JADZCS010000001.1 GCA_020851435.1 Gammaproteobacteria bacterium
ACGAGACCTTCCGCGACATGGGCATCGCCTACTCGGTCGGGCTCGTGCTGATCTACCTGCTGGTCGTCGCGCAGTTCCGCAGCTACGCCGTGCCGCTGGTGATCATGGCGCCCATCCCGCTCACGGTGATAGGCATCCTGCCAGGCCATGCGCTGCTGGGGGCGCAGTTCACGGCCACCTCAATGATCGGCATGATCGCGCTCGCCGGCATCATCGTCCGCAACTCGATCCTGCTTGTCGACTTCATCAACGTCGAGGTCGGCCAGGGTCGTGAACTGGGCGATGCCGTGATCCGCGCCAGCGCCGTGCGCGCCAAGCCGATCGCACTCACCGCCGCGGCCGCGATGCTCGGCGCCTTCTTCATCCTCGACGACCCGATCTTCAACGGCCTCGCGGTGTCGCTGATCTTCGGCATCCTCGTGTCGACGCTGCTCACGCTCGTCCTGATTCCAGTTCTCTATTACAGCTACCGGCACCGCCGCGATCGGGGGCAGCCGGCTTAAGGAAGGGATCGACATGGCCACCATCATCGTGCTCGGCGCCGGCCTCGGCGGCGTACCCATGGCATACGAGATCCGGCGCAAGGTCGGAGCGGACCACAAGGTCGTGCTCGTGGGCTCCAGCGAGTACTTCGAGTTCACGCCCTCGAATCCGTGGGTGGCCGTCGGCTGGCGCAAGCGGGAGGACACCCGCGTCGACCTGCGCCGGCCGCTGGACCGGAAGGGCATCGAGTTCGTGCCCGGGCAGGCCACGGCCATCGACGCCGAGAACAAGACGCTGACGCTGGGCGACGGCCGCGTGGTCGCCTTCGACTACCTCGTCATCACGACCGGTCCCAAGCTGGCCTTCGACGAGATTCCCGGGCTGGGCCCCGACTCGTTCACGCAGTCGATCTGCACGCACGACCACGCCGAGCGCGCGTGGCACCGCTATGAGCAGTTCCTCGCCAATCCCGGGCCCATCGTCATCGGCGCCGCGCCGGGCGCGAGCTGCTTCGGTCCCGCCTACGAGTTCGCGATGATCGTCGACACCGACCTGCGGCGGCGCAAGCTGCGCGACAAGGTACCGATGACCTACGTCAGCAGCGAGCCGTACGTGGGGCACATGGGCCTTGGCGGGGTGGGGGACAGCAAGGGCCTCATGGAATCGATCCTGCGGCAGCGGCACATCAAGTGGATCACCAACGCGCGCATCGCCTCCGTCGCGGATGGGCAGATGAACGTCACCGAGGTGGACGACGAGGGCAAGCCGCGCCGCGAACACGAACTCAAGTTCAACTTCGCCATGGTGCTGCCGGCCTTCCGCGGCGTCGACGCCGTCGCGGCCGTGCCGGGCCTGTGCAATCCGCGCGGCTTCGTGCTGACCGACCAGCACCAGCGCAGCCCGAAGTATCCGTGGATCTTCTCGGCGGGCGTCTGCATCGCGATTCCGCCGGTCGAGGCGACGCCCGTCCCCACTGGCGCGCCCAAGACCGGATTCATGATCGAGTCGATGGTGACCGCCATCGCCGAGAACATCGAGGCAGACCTGGCCGGTCGGCCCGCCACGGCGAAGGCCACGTGGAACGCGCTGTGCCTCGCCGATTTCGGCGACGGCGGCGCTGCGTTCGTCGCGCTGCCGCAGATCCCGCCGCGCAACGTCACCTGGGCTAAGGAGGGCTACTGGGTGCACCTGGCCAAGATCGCCTTCGAGAAGTACTTCATGCGCAAGATCCGCGTGGGGTCGGTGACGCCGGTGTACGAGAAGTACGCGCTGAAGCTGCTGGGAATCCACTCGCTCAAGGAGTGAGTCACCCGGCGCGTGGGTGAGGCATCCGGCTTGGCGCGCGGGCGGCATGCAGCCACAATGGGCTGCCTGCCACCCGCAGGCGGGCACAGAGTCCCTCAATGAAGCTCACTTTCCTCGGCGCGGCCCGCGAAGTCACCGGTTCCTGCCTGCTGTTCGAGGCCGACGGGGCAACCTTCCTGGTCGATTGCGGCATGTACCAGGGCCGGCGTGCGCTGGAGGACCGCAACGCGGAGAGCCTCCACTTCGACCCGCGGCGGCTGTCCTTCGTGATCCTGAGCCACGCCCACATCGACCACAGCGGCCTGCTGCCGCGCCTGGTGCGCGAAGGCTTCCACGGCCGCGTCTACACCACCCGGGCCACCATCGAACTGCTCGAGGTGCTGCTCAACGACAGCGCCTGGATTCAGCAGCAGGAGTATGTCCGCGCCCAGCGCCACGGGCGCCGGCGCCCGCCGCCGCTGTACGACGCCGACGACGTCGCCCGCCTGCTGGAGCTGTGCGAGCCCGTGCGCTACGGCGCGGCGCTGGCGCCGGCCCCGGGCATCAAGGTGATCCTGCACGACGCCGGCCACATCCTCGGTTCGGCCAGCGTCGAGCTGCACGTCGGCAGCGGGCGTCATCCGCTGGTGGTCGCGATCTCGGGTGACCTGGGGCAGCCCGGCCGGCCGATCCTGCGCGATCCTGCGCCGCCGCCGGCGGCGGATCTCGTCATCTGCGAATCGACCTACGGCAACCGCGACCACAAGCCGCTGGACGAGACTCTCGACGAACTGGTCGACGTGGTCAGGGACACGCTCGAGAACCGCGGGGGCAATGTCATCATTCCCGCCTTCGCGGTGGGCCGCACCCAGGAACTGCTGTACTGCTTCAAGTCTCTCGCAGTCGAGGGCCGGCTGCGGGGCCTCGACGTTTTCGTCGACTCGCCGATGGCGACGGCGGTCACACGCATCACCGAGCGGCATTTCGAGCTGTACGACGAGGAAGCCCGCCGGCTGGCGAAGGTCGTGCCCGCGGACGGCGATGGGCCGCGGATCCAGTTCCTGGCGACGGCCGCCGAGTCGATGTCGCTCAACGATCGCAAGGGCGGTGCGGTGATCGTCGCCGCCAGCGGGATGTGCGAGGGCGGCCGGATCCGCCACCACCTTCGTCATCACCTGCCGAACGCCCGCAACACCGTCCTGTTCACGGGCTTCCAGGCGGGCGGGACGCTCGGGCGCGCGATCGTCGACGGCGCCACCAGCGTCCGCATCCACGGCGACGAAGTGCCGGTCCGTGCGCGCATCGTCACGCTGGGCGGCTTCTCCGCGCACGCGGACCAGACCGCGCTGCTGGCCTGGCTGGGCCGCCTGCCGCGCAAGCCGGCGCGGCTGTGCCTCGTGCACGGCGAGGAGCAGGCGGGCGAGGACTTTGCGGCCGCGATCGAGGCCCGCTTCGGCTGGCAGGCCGAGCGGCCGCTGCGCGGCGACAGCCTCGAGTTGCCGGGTTAGGCGCCATGGCCGGAAGCGACTGGATGGAAGGCCTCGACGCGCGCTCGCGCGAGATCCTGTTGTCCGCGCTCGAGGCCGGTGAGCCGGAAGTCAACGGCGAGATCCGGCCCGAGAATGCGCCGGGCAACGGCAACGGCGGCAATGCGGAGGCGGCGCGCCCGCTGCGCGTTGCGCTGGAGTTGATGCGGCCGGAGCTGGTGCTTCGCGAGCGGCGAATCCACAGCACGGTCGTGGTGTGGGGAAGCGCCCGGATCGTCTCCCCGGAGGCTGCGCGCGCCGAACTGGCCGCGGCGGAAGCGGCGCTGCAGGCCAGTCCCGGCGACGCGGCCGTGGCGGCACGCCTGGCTGAGGCGCATGCCCGGCTCAAGTACGCGCGCTACTACGACGAGGCAAAGGCGCTCTCGGCCGCGCTGGCCCAGGCCTGCGACGGCGTCGTATGCCGCGACTTCGTCGTGGTTACCGGGGGCGGCCCCGGGATCATGGAGGCCGCCAATCGCGGCGCCCGCGAAGCCGGCGCGATCTCCGCCGGCTTCAACATCCAGTTGCCGCTTGAGCAGGAGCCCAACGCGTACATAACGCCGGGCCTGTCCTTCGCCTTCCGCTACTTCGCGGTTCGCAAGATGCACTTCATGATGCGCGCGCGCGCACTGGTCGCCTTTCCGGGCGGCTTCGGCACGCTGGACGAACTGTTCGAGGCGCTCACGCTGGTACAGACGCGCAAGATCGCGCCGATCCCGATCGTGCTGGTCGGCCGCAACTACTGGAGCCGCGTGGTCGACTTCGACTTCCTGGTCGAGGAAGGCTTCATCGGCGACGAGGAGCGCAGCCTGTTCGAGGTCGTCGATACGGGTGCAGAGGCAGCGCACGTGATACGGCGCTATTTCACGTTGACCTGAACGGACTCGCTCAGCCCGCGGCGACGCCGAGCAGGCTGCCGATCAGGTAGGTGAGGGCGCCGGCACCGCCACCGATGGCGAGCATGCGCAGGCCGCCCGCCAGCGCGCTGCGGCCGCTGAACAGCGACAGGGCCATGCCCACGCCGAACAGCGCGGCGCCGGCCAGCGCCGCCGTCGCGAGCACCGCGGCGCCGCCCGTGCCGCCCAGCAGGAAGGGCGCCAGCGGCAGGATCGCACCGGCGGCAAACGCCACGAACGAGAAACCCGCGGCACCCCAGGGCGAGCCCAGGTCATCGGGGTTGAGTCCCAGTTCCTCGCGCGCCAGCGCGTCCAGCGCGCGGTCGGGATCCCGCATGAGTTCGTGCGCGACCTCGCGGGCTTTCGCCAGGTCCATGCCCCGCGCCGCATAGATCAGCGCGAGTTCCTCGGCTTCCTCGTCGGGATACTCGGCCAGTTCGTCGCGTTCCAGCCCGATCTGGTACTCGAACATCTCGCGCTGCGATCGCACCGAGACGAATTCGCCGGCCGCCATCGACAGGGCGCCGGCCAGCAGGCCCGCGATTCCGGTGGTGAGCACGACCGCGCTGTCCGCGCCGGCGCCGGCGACGCCCATGATCAGGCTGGCATTCGAGACGAGGCCGTCGTTGACGCCGAAGACCGCGGCCCGCAGGTTGTTGCCGCCGACGCCGCGATGCCGCACGCCGATCTGCTCGACGGAAGTCGGCATGGTGTGGCCGCCGGCGCTCGGCGCGCCGTAGACCGACAGGCCGCGCAGCTTCATCGCGATCAGGACGGTCTTCAGGGGACGCACGCCCAGGCGGTCCAGGAGCCGGGCCACCAGCCGCGCGCGCATGCTGGGCCGGAACGCCGCGGCTTCATCGACGCTGATGCCGGCGGACTTCTGCCAGGTCAGCGACTGTTCGGCGGCAGCCGCGGCCAGGGACTCGAACAGGCTGCGCTTGCGCGGGTCGCGTTCGACGGCCGCGACCCGGCGATACAGCCAGGACGACTGCATTTCCTGAAACCAGCTGTCGCGGGGATCTTCGCCCGACAACTCAGCGGCCTGCGCTGTGGGGAGCGAGCAGGCGCGCGATGTGTCCCAGCAGCACCCGGTCTATCCCCGGCTTCTCGAGGAAGTCGACGGCGCCGGCGCGCATGGCGTTCACCGCGGTGGAGACGTCCGGGTCGCGTGACAGCAGGATGGTGGGGATGCGCTGGCCCCGCCGCGAGATCTCGGTCATGAGGTCGAGGCCGGTCATGTCCGGGAGGCGCATGTCGGCGACGATGACTGCGGGCGGCGTGTCGCCGCTGAGGTCGGCCAGCAGGGCAGCACCGGTGGCGTAGCCGCTGACCCTGGCGCCCAACGGTCCCAGCAGGCGTGCCAGGCTGTCGCGCACCGACGCATCCCCATCGGCGATGAACACCTTGGAGGCTGCGCTGGCGGGGACGGGCTGGGATTCTCTGGACATCGAACGCCGTTATGAGTGGCGCCGACAGTTGGGCCTCCCATCTGGGAGAACTGCCGGCATCCGCGATGCGGCAGTATCCGGAATCCGGCAGAAACTAAAATATAGGCAGAACTACTGACCTCGGAACCCGCAGTACGGGTGTGACGACACCCGCCTGCGGTTATCCGGGGCACCGCGAGCGCATCAATCAGCCCGTTCGGCCTCGATGACCATCCGGACCAGGTGGGCCAGCGAGCTGGCGCCCATCTTTTCCATGACACGGGCCCGGTGGATTTCCACGGTGCGCTGGCTGACGTTGAGGTCCCCGGCGATCACCTTGTTGGCCTTGCCCTGGGTCACCAGGTCCAGCACCTCGCGTTCCCGCGGCGTCAGCTGGCCCATGCGCCGGCGGATTTCGTCGCGTTCGCGCAGCTCGGCACGGTTGGCGCGGTCGGTGTCGAGCGCCCGGTTGATGCGGTCGATGAGGTCCTGGTCGCGGAACGGCTTCTGGATGAAGTCGACCGCGCCCGCCTGCATCGCCTCGACCGCCATCGGCACGTCGCCGTGGCCGGTGATGAAGACGATGGGCGTGATCGAGTGCACGGCGTTGAGCTTCTGCTGCAGGTCGAGTCCGCTCATGCCGGGCATGCGGATGTCGAGCACCAGGCAGCCGGGGCGGTCGCCGTCGAACTGGTCGAGAAACTCCTGCGCCGAGGCGAACGTCTCGACCGGCAGCCCGACCGACTTCAAGAGCAGCCGCAGCGACGTGCGCACTGCCTCGTCGTCGTCGATGACGAACACGGTGGCCGGCTTTTCCTTCATTGCTTACTCCCAGGCAGGACAGGAAGCGTGAAGAATACCGTGGCGCCGGCCGGTTGGGTGGGCCGATGCCCCAATTTTCCGCCGTGCGCCCTCAGGATCGACCGGCTGATGGCCAGTCCGAGGCCCGTGCCGGCCGGCTTGGTCGTGAAAAACGGGTCGCCCAGGTGGGCCGCGGCCGCTTCCGAGATGCCCAGTCCTCGGTCTTCGACGCTGATCTCGACGTGGCCGTCCTCGTCGCAGCGGGCCCGCAGCGACACCTCGCGGCGTTCGGGGCCGGCCTCGTGGGTGGCGTCGATGGCATTGCGGATCAGGTTGATGAGCACCTGCTGCAGCTGCACCGGGTCGCAACAGACCAGCGGCAGGTCGTCGTCCACCTCGACCAGCAGGCGCACGTCGTTGATCCGCGCGTCCGACTCGGCGAAATGCAGGGATTCCTCGATGAGGCGGCCCGGCGGCAGCACTTCCTGCCGCGTCTCGCGGTTCTTGACGAAGCTGCGCAGCCGCTTGATCACCTCACCGGCGCGCAGGGCCTGGCTCGAGATCTGCTCCAGCGCCTGGCGGATGTCCTCCGGGTCGGCATCCGGGCGATTCATGAGGCGCAGGACCGCATGGGCGTAGGTCGAGATCGCGGTCAGCGGCTGGTTGATCTCGTGCGCGAGTCCGGCCGCCATTTCGCCCATGGTCGACAGTCGCGCGAACTGGGTCAGCCGTTCCTGTGCCTGGTGGGCTTCCTCGTCGGCCTGCTTGCGCTCCGTGATGTCATGGAGCGTGCCGACGACCATGAGCGTGCCGCCCGTCCCGCGACGCACGTCCGCGATCGTGTGCACGTCGCGCACGGTTCCATCAGGCCGCACGATGCGATGCTCGATGGACACCCGGCCGCCTCGCGCCGCGACCTCTTCCCATTCCCGGTTGACGCGATCGCGGTCGTCCTCGTGCACGCAGGTGTGGATGAACGTTGCGACGTCGGGAACCGGGCCAGTGGGCGCGACCCCCAGGATTCGGCGCAACTGCGGCGACCAGTAGGGGGTGCCGCCGGGGATCCGGATCTCGTAGTTGCCGAGGTTGGCGAGTTCCTGGGCGTCCTGCAGCAACTGCTCGCTCTTGCGCAGGGCCTCCGTGGCGTGACGTTGTTCGGTGACGTCCTCGCCGGAGGACAGCATTCCGCTCACCAGCCCCCGCTCATCGCGCAGGAAGGTGTCGCGCCAGGCGATGAGCTTGGTGCCGCCGTTGCGGGTCGCGATCGGGAACTCGTTGTAGGGGATCAGTTCGGCGTCGCCCCTCATGCAGAGGTCGAAAATCGCGCGCGCATCGGCACGCAGCCGGCCGGGGACACAGGTGTCGAACCAGCTGCGCCCGATCAGCTCGTCCTCGGCCCAGCCGAGGATTTCGCAGCCCTTGCGGTTGATCAGCGTGATGGTGCCGTCGCGATCCAGCGCGACCAGCATCACCTCGGCGAGGTCCAGGTAAGACTGCGCCCGGTCGCGTTCGCGCCGCAGCGCTTCCATGGCGCGCTTGCGGTCCGTGACGTCGTGCAGGAAGCCGACGAAGCGCGGCCGGTCCTTGTTCTCGATCCGGCCGACGGACAGCGCGATCGGCATCAGCGAGCCATCGCGTCGCCGCGCCACGACTTCGCGCCCCTTGCCTATGATCCGCATCTCGCCCGTGGCGACGTGATGCGACAGGTAGCGGTCGTGCTCCGAGCGGTAGGGCTCGGGCATCATCATCGACACGTTTTTGCCGATGACCTCGTCGGCGCTGTAGCCGAGCATCTTCTCGGCGGCACTGTTGCACGCCTCGATGTGGCCCAGGTGGTCGATGATCATGACGCCGTCGACCGCCGCGTCGAGCACGGCGCGCAGTTCCTTTTCGGCGAGGTCAGCCTTACCGCCCGGCGTGGTGTCGTTGGAAGTCAAGCCCTAGTTGCCGTCCCGGTCGTCGTAGGTCCCGTCCTCGTCGTCGTCCTCATCCTCGTCCTCGTCCCAGTCGTCGTCTTCCTCGTCCTCGTCCTCGTCCCAGTCGTCGTCCTCGTCCTCGTCGTCCTCGTCGTCGCTCCAGCCCTCCGGCTCCTCGGTGAGATCGAGGTCGAGTTCGTGCCAGGCCTCGACGTCCAGTTCCTCGATGTCGCCGTCGGAGTACTCGACCTCGATGAGCTCCGCGTCCTCATCGACTGAGATGACGCGGAAGGTATCGTTGTCCTCGAGGTTCTCGTACCACTGCCCGATCTTCGGTTCGTGTTCCCTGCTCACGGCGATCTTCCTCGGCTTTGGCTGGATCCGGCTGTACGCCGGCACTGAAGGATATTAAGGGCGCGTTCCAGTACAGGCAACGAGCGTTCAGCCGGGCCGCACCTGACCCGCGCCGCGCACGACGTACTTGTAACTGGTCAGCTGCTCCACCCCGACCGGCCCGCGTGCGTGGAAGCGGTCGGTGGAGATGCCGATCTCGGCGCCCATCCCGAATTCGGCGCCGTCCGCGAACTGCGTCGAGGCGTTGTGCAGCACGATCGCGCTGTCCACGTTCTGCAGGAAGCGTTCCGCGGCGGCAGCGTCCTCGGTGACGATCGACTCGGTGTGGGCGGAGCCGTAGCGCGCGATATGCGAGATGGCCTCGTCGACCCCATCGACCACCCTGGCGGCGATCACGGCGTCCAGGTACTCGGTGCGCCAGTCCTCCTCGGTCGCGGCCAGGACCCGTGGATCGGTCGCGCGCGCCGCGGCGTCGCCGCGGACCTCGCAGCCGGCGTCGAGCAGCGCCCTGACGATCGGCGCCAGGTGGGTTGTGGCGCAGGCCCGGTCGACGAGCAGGGTCTCGGCCGCGCCGCACACGCCGGTGCGGCGGAGCTTGGCGTTCAGCACGATTTCCCGCGCCATGTTGAGATCGGCAGCGCCGTCCACGTAGACGTGGCAGTTGCCTTCGAGGTGGCCGATCACGGGGACGCGGGCGTCCTGCTGGACGCGCTCGATCAGGCTCTTGCCGCCGCGCGGGACGATGACGTCGACGTAGTCGGCCATGCCCTTGAGCAGGTAGCCGACGGCCTCGCGATCCGCCGTGGGCACCAGCTGGATGGCGGTGACCGGCAGGCCGGCCGCCTCCAGGCCCTCCTCGAGGCAGGCATGGATCGCGCGGCTGGAGTTCACGCTCTCCGAGCCGCCGCGCAGGATCGCCGCATTGCCCGACTTCAGGCACAGCCCCCCGGCGTCAGCCGTCACGTTCGGGCGGCTCTCGTAGATGATGCCGATCACGCCCAGCGGCACGCGCACGCGCTGGATCCGCAGCCCGTTGGGGCGAGTCCATTCGGCGATCACGGTGCCCACCGGGTCCGGCAGGTCAGCGATGTCTTCCATCCCGCGCGCAATGCCCTCGAGGCGGCGCTCGTCCAGGGCCAGCCGGTCGAGCATGGCCGTGGACAGCCCCGCAGCGCGGGCGCCCTCGAGGTCGCGACCGTTGGCGGCCAGGATTTCGCCGGCGCGGCACCGCAACGCCGCCGCAGCGGCCAGCAGGGCCCGGTCCTTCGCCTCGCGCGGGGCGCGCGCCAGCAGCGCGGCTGCCGCCACGGCCTCGCGGCCGATCCGGTCCATCATCGAACCGATGGTCTCGCCGGCGTCCGTCATGGCGTGTGTTCTCCAGTCCCGGCCCGCGTGACCACGAGGTCGTCGCGGTGGATCATCTCGTCACGGCCTCGATAGCCCAGCAGGGCCTCGATTTCGGCGCTGCGCCGGCCGCGGATGCGGTCGGCGTCGTCGCTTGAATAGGCGCTGAGCCCGCGTGCCAGCTCGCGGCCGTCGGGCCCGCTGACCACCACGGCATCGCCGCGCTCGAAGCTGCCGCGCACCGCGGTGACGCCTGCGGGCAGCAGGCTCTTGCCGCGCCCGAGTGCCGCCGCCGCGCCCGCATCCACGACCAGTTCGCCGGCGGGCTTCAGTGCGCCGGCAATCCACTGCTTGCGGACCGCGAGCGGGGTCGTGGCGGCGACGAACCAGCTGCAGCGGACGCCGTCCTCGATCGACTTGAGCGGGTTCAGGCGATGGCCAGCCGAGATGCACAGGTGGCAGCCGGCGGCGACCGCGATCCGCGCGGCCGCGATCTTGGTCGCCATGCCGCCCGAACCCACGGCCGACGACGGCCCGCCCGCCATGTCCTCGATCTCGGGCGTGATTTCGCGCACCTCGGGGATGAACT
>JADZCS010000002.1 GCA_020851435.1 Gammaproteobacteria bacterium
AGAAGCGTGCGCCGGGACCCGCCGAGGGCAGCGCACCGCTCCAGTCCCAGTTGAAGTTCACGTCCAGCGTCACGCCGTAGTAGTCGCGAGTGGTGTCGACGCCCAGCTCCTCGCGGAAGTACCTCGTCGCGTAGTCGGACTTGATCACGTTGCTGCGGCCGAGCCCCAGCGAGGGATCGTTCGCCGCGGCAGGGCGATCAGGATTGACGGGCCTGGCCGGCTTCGGCGCCGCGACGCGGGTGTCGAGGCGACCGACGACCTTGTCCTGGTCCGCGAGCAGCGTCTCGAGAAAGACCTGGGTGTCGACGCGCAGGTTCGCGGCCTCGACCGTCGCGGCCGGCAGGCCGATGAATTCCGCCACGCGCGCGGCGATGCGCTTGCGCTCGGCGGCGGGCAGCAGCGCGCCCTGGTGCAGCGCCAGCAGGTACTCGCCCTGCGCGAACGCACGCGCCGATTCCCAGACCTGGGCGGGGTCGCGGCCGTCGCGCGCCACCTTGCCGTGGTGCCAGGCGGCCACCGCCATCGTCGGCAGGCTGAACACGAAGGGATTGTCGTTGCTGGGCGAGCCCGCGCTGCCGGTGGTATCGGTCGCGGGCGAGACCAGCACCATCGCCGCGACGTTGAGGTCGGCCATGTCCCGGGCCATCAGGGCCGCGCGCAGCCCGCCGTAGCTCTGGCCGGTGACTATCAGCGGCGATTCGCCGCGGCCGTTGTCGCGCAGCCAGTTGCGGATGAGCTCGAGCACGGAGCCCGGATCGCCGCGGGTGTTCCAGTAAGCGCGGCCACCGCCCTCGCGCAGTTCACGGCTGAAGCCCGTGCCCACCGGATCGACGAACAGCAGGTCCGCGACGTCGATGGGGCTCGCCGGGTTGTCGAGCATTTCCGTCGAGGCGCCGGCAGCCGGACCGCCGACAGCGCGCTTGCGCGGGCCAAAGGCGCCGAAATGCAGCGGCGAGGACGAGGCCCCCGGCCCGCCGTTGAAGAACACCATCACCGGCCGTCGCGCGCGGTCCTGCACGCCCTCTCGAACATAGCTCGTGGCCGAGATCGTCGCCTGCGGCACGCCCGCCTCATCGCTGAGTACGGTTTCCGACCAGGTCGCGCGATAGTCGACCTGGTGGCCGTCGATCCGGATGCTGCGCAGCGCCGTCGCCGGTGCAACCAGCGTGTCGGCGACGGGCGTCGGCGCCGCGACGCTGCGCGCCGGAGCGTCCGGCGGCACAGCCCATGCGCCATGCGCCAGCCCGCAGGCAAGCAGCGCAGCGGCGCGGCGCAGTCCTGGGGTCACTTCGCCGCCGCTGGACGCACGGCGCTCTGCACGAAGGCGCGCAGGTCGGCGGCCAGTGCCGTTGCCGTGTCCTCACCGAGATAAGGCATGTGGCCCGACGCGTAGCCCTTGAGGCTCAGGCGCTCACGCGCGATCGCCGAATGCGCGAGCGCATGTTCCGCGGCACCCAGTGTCGTCACGAGGTCGTAGTAACCCACGCCCACGAACACGCGCAGTTCCGGGTTGCGGCGCATCGCCGTGGCCAGCGTCGTCGCGTCGTTGCGCGGCAGCGAGACGCCCGGGCCGGAGCCGTAGTCCCACTTGAAGTTGACGTCGGTCCAGGCGATCGGCACGTAGCGATCGCTGTAGGCGACCTTCAGTTCGCTGGACAGGTAGTGGTTGAAGGCCGCCACGAAGCCTGGCGTGTACTGGCCCATCGCCGGATCGTCGATCACCGGATCGTTGCCGGTCGCTTTCGCCGGCAGCAGGTAGCGCGAATCGTAGGCCCCCACCTGCTTTCCCTGTTCGCGCAGCAGCAGCGTCTGGAACGTGCTCATGCCCAGCCGCAGGTTGGCATCGAGCCAGGCGCTGGCCGGCAGGCCGGTCAGCGAACCGAGTTTCTCCGCCACGCGCTGGCGCTCGGCCGGATCGAGCAGGTAGCCCGCGTTGAGCGCCTTGAGGTACTCGTCGTTGGCGAAGGCGCGGGCCGCGTCGATCACCGCCTCGACGGGCTGGTCCTTCGCGCCGAGCCTGCCGTGATACCAGGCCGTCGCGGCCATCGTCGGCAGGTCCGAGATAGAGCCGCGATCGTTCCCCTCCAGGCGCGCGCCACCGGCCCCGAACGCGGGACCGAGGATCACGATGCCGTTGAGGTTGATGGCGCCCAGGCTGCCGTTCGGCGGAAAGACCCCGCCGGACAGCGCGCCCGCGAGCGCGATGGCGCGAATCGTTCCATAGGACTCGCCGGCCAGGAACTTGGGCGAATTCCAGCGTCCGTGCAGCGTGAGCCACTGGCGGATGAAGTCCGCGACGGCGTTGGCGTCCTGCGTCACGCCGAAGAACTCCTGCGGCTGCCCGCCCGGCAGCAGCCGGCTGAAGCCCGTGCCCACCGGGTCGATGAACACGAGGTCCGCGACGTCGAGCAGGGAGTGGACGTTGTCGGCCAGCGCGAACGGCGCAGCCGTGGGCGGATTCACGGCGTCCGGGAAATCGACGCGCCTCGGCCCCAGGAAGCCGAGGTGCAGCCAGATCGACGCCGACCCGGGACCGCCGTTGAACGCGAACAGCACCGGCTTCGACGGGTTGGGCTTCGCGCCCCTCTCGAGGTAGGTGAAACTCGACAGGCTTGCGGCGGGCACGCCCTTCGCGTTGCGCAGCAGGGTTTCCTCGACGATCGCGTCGTAGGTGATGCGCCGGCCACCGAACACACCGCTGTGGCGTGTCACTACGGGTGCGGCGGCGGCGACGGCCGCGGCGGGTGTGGAGGCAGCAGGCGGTGCGGCGGCGGGAGGCTCAGCGGCCCCTGCAACTGGCGCGGCCGCCGTCGCGATGAGTGCGGAGATCGTCGCGAGCGCGCCGGCGAGCTGTCGTCTGGCAACTGGACCCATGTTCATCCCTCCGGCCTGGCGCTCTCGCGCATCACGTCTTCCCTTATCCATCGCTGCAATGCTGCGGTGTCGGCGATGTCGCCGTGAAACCTCGACGACGGCAGCCACGGCACGTTCTCGCCGCGGACCCGGTTCTCGCGCACCATGCTCGGCACGAGCAGCGTGGCGGTTGTGCTCGGCAGAGGGTACGGCAAAGGCGAGCCCGAGCGCATGTCCACGCCGGTCGGCAGCCCGACCTGGCGCACGCCCGGGAACTGCAGCATCTCGTCGACGAAGGACATGCAGGAGCTGCCGCAGCCGTAGTCGGTGAGCACGTAGACGCGGGCGCTGACCGGGTTCGCCGGGGGCCCACCGGCAGGGCGGGCGCGACGGGCCTCGTCCGAGGTACCCATGACGGTGACGTCATGGCCGTTCGGCAGCGTTACCTGCCTGACGTCGTCGATGACGCTGTCGAGATCGGTATCCGCGGGCGTGGCGAACGGATCGGGCGGGGCATCCTTCGGCGGGGCCTTGAAAGTCGCGGCGACGAACACCGGCGTGATGCGCAGCCGTTCGCGCGCGTAGTAGCTGGCGTAGTCGTGGCCATAGAGCGCGTTGAGGATCGCCATGAACCAGTTGTAGCTGCCGCCGCCGTTGCCGCGCACATCGAACACGATGACGTCGCGCTTGCGCAGGCCCTGCGCCTGGCGGATGACCTCGTGATAGAGGTCCGCGTCGGCCTTGCTGCGCGGGGTCATCGCGGGCAGGCGGATCCATTCGCCATTGCTGCCGAAGGAGCTGAGGCCCGTCGCGACGTCACGTATTTCCGTGGAAGGCGCCGTCGCGGCGGCCCAGGCCTCGGCAGAGATCGGGGTCCAGGCCAGCGTGGTCTCAACGCCGCCGATCGTGCAGTGCGCCGGGCGGCGATAGAAGGGATTGCCGGCGTCGACCAGCAGCCGACCGGCCAGGGAAGCGCGCGTGGATTCCACCCCCGGAACGCCGATGTCCAGGGCCGCGAGCTCATCGATCCACTGGTCCATCTGCGTGCCGTCGCAGGCCGTGATCTCTGCGCCTTGTGTGACGCCCGCAAGCCGCGAGGTGCCGACGAGGTAGCGTCCGTCGCGATACCGCAGCGCCAGCCCGGGCCACTGGTAGCGGGAAACCTGGATTCCGAAGTTCAGCCTCAGGTGCGGGTCGCGGAACGCGGACACGTACTGGCTCAGGACGGAGCGGTAGCCGGCAAAGTCCTTCACCTGCGCCGCTGCCTCGGTGGCCCGCGCCAGTGCGGGACCGTGGACGGCCTCCCAGTCGATCGCGCCCGGATAGACGGCGTATATGTAGCGCGTCTCCAGCGTGCTGCGAACGAAGGCGAGATCGGCGGCGAGCAGCTCCCGCCACGGCCCCGCCTGTGCGGCTGCCGGCGGTGCAGCTGCAGGCGCGGATTGCGCAGACGATGAGGTAGCCGCCGCAAGGCCCAGCAGGAGGGCGGTAATCAGCAAAGCGTTGCGCATGGAAACCCTGCCGAAGTGCGGAGCGCGGCTAGGCAACGCTAGCGGTGCCGGCGCGGCAAGTCTATGCGATGTGGATCTGGCTGGAGGCCATCGGTGCAAGCCTGATGCGCGGCAGGTGGGCAAAAAAAGCCCCGGCGTGAACCGGAGCGCTGAGTGGCCGTGGAAGGGGAAGGGGGATTCCACGGCCGGGGGCTCAGCCAAACAAGAGGCCCCGATCCGTGCGGACCGGGGCCTCGTCTTGGCACTGAAAGTGCGCAGGTCAGAACTTGACGGTGACGCTCGGTGAGCAGCTCGTTGTCGAGCCAACGTCGCACACCTTGTACGTATACGTGCCACGTGCCAGCGGGCCATCCCGGTAAAGCCCGTCGTTCCCCGTGTTGGGAACGATCTTGGCGCCGTTGCGGTAGACGTCGATTCCACTTGCCGTGCTATTGGCCCACCTCAAGTCCGTGTAATTGCTGCCGCTGACCTTCACCTTGGTAACCGTGAGGGTGATGGCCGCCGGGGGTGGGGCCGCAACCTGCAGCAGGTCGTGCGCGGCCTTGGCCTGCACGATGCCGTAGCCGTAGGAGGTGTCGCGGCCCGTCGTGCCCTTGTCGATCGCGGACTTCACGAGCGCGTCGCGGATCTGGGCATTGGTCTTGCCGCTGTTGAGGCTCCACACGAGCGCGGCGACGCCCGAGACGTGCGGGGTAGCCATCGAGGTGCCGTCGTAGGCCTCATAGCCGTTGCCGGTGCCCGCGGTGTTGTCGAGGACGGCAGTCGATCCGGCGCTGTTGACGGCCACCAGCCCGTCTTCCTGGCTCATGCTGATCGCCGGGATCGCGCTCGTCACGCCGGTACCCAGCGTGCCCGAGAAGCCGCCCGACACATTGTTGTAGATCGCTGCGCCCACGCCGTTGCCAGCCTTGACGTTGCTGACCTTGGTGGCGAAGTCGATCGTGCCGCGCTGGCACAGCACGACCTTGCCGACCCAGGCGCCGGAGCCCGTGGTGTCGCACAAACCGCCGTTGACCAGCACACCGGTCGCTTGGGTCCGCGCAGCGCCTTCGATCGTCGTGCCGATGAAGCTGTCGCCGCCCACCGTCAGGGTCGAGGACTTGAAGGGCGTGGTGGAGACGACGCCGACGCCGGGCGCTGCGATCTCCACGTCGGCGTTCTTCTGCGAGAACGTCGCCACGGTGCCGGTGCTGTCGACCGCAGCGACCGACATGACCGAGGCGTAGCCCGCGGGATAGGACGTGCGCGTGTTGCCGTCGTTGCCCGCGGCGGCGATGGACAGCACGCCCGCGTTGTAGGCGGTCTGGAACGCGTTGTTCTCGGTGGCGCTGGAGGTACCGCCGCCGAGGCTCATGCTGACCACGAGCTTGTTGGTGCCGGCCGCGGCCTGGCAGCGGTTGAGCGCGGTGACCAGCGTCGACGAATAGGCCCAGCCGCAACTCGCGCCAGTGAACACCTTTTCGATGTGCAGCTTGAGCAGGCCGTTCTTGTTGACGCCGACCACGCCCACGCTGTTGTTGAGCGCCGCGATGGTGCCGGCGACGTGCGAGCCGTGCCCGCAGCTGTCCTCGTTCCAGTTGCCGGTGCCCGAGTCGTTGGTGCCGGTCACGTTCGTGTTCTGCAGGTCCTCGTGGGCCATCTGGTAGCCCGAGTCGATGATGCAGACCATCGCGCCGTTCGAGGCGTTGCTGACGGCGAACGCGGCGTTGTCGGCCTGCACGTAGGGAATGCCCCAGGGCGTGCTCTGCGCCAGCGGGTAACGCACCGCGTCGACCTCGACGTACTCGACGTTCGGGTTGTTCTGCAGCCCACGCAAGGCCTGCGCGGGCAGGTGGGCGGCGATGGCCTTCTGCGGCGCCAGTTCCAGCTCGACCCGACCGCCGGCGGCGGCGATCGCGGACGAGTCCTTCATGCAACCCCCTGAGGAAAACCCGCAAGTCGATAATGGGAATCGTTCTCGATCCTCTAATGGCTGCGGGCAGGCGTCAAGAAGCGGCAGAGAGGTTATTCGGCGTTACGTAGAAACGGCCGGCAAAATCCCTATTCCTCGACCGGCAGCGTGAGGGTGACGATGAAGGTACTGTCGTCGGGTCGGCGCCAGGCCAGCGATGCGCGGTCCCCGTAAATCGTCTCGAGCCTGCCCTGCGTGTTGCCCAGCCCGATGCCCGTGCCGCCGCGGCCCGCGGCGAGCGGCCCCGTCGAACGGTTGCCGACCTCGATCACGAGGCGCTCGCGGCCGGCCTTGAGCTCGCGGTCGGTCCTGAGCCACACCTTGAGCGAATCGCTGTCGCCGCTGGTGCCGTGCACGAGCGAATTCTCCACGAGCGGCTGCAGCAGCATGACCGGCACGCGCAGCTTCGCTGCGGACGGATCCTCGTCGATCTCGCAGGCGAGACGCGACTCGAAGCGCGTCGACTGGACGTCGAGGTAGTCGCGCGCGAACGCCACTTCCTCGGCCAGGGTCGTCCACTCCGAGTCGCCCGCGGCCAGGGCGCGCCGGAACAGGTCGCTGATGGAGACGACCAGCCTGCGCGCGCGCGGCGGGTCGATCTCGATGAGCGTGGCTACGGCATTGAGCGAGTTGAACAGGAAGTGCGGCGACAGCTGCATGCGCAGCGATTGCAGTCGCGCCTGCATCCAGGCGTTGCGCAGGGCCGCGGCGGCGAGCTGCTGGTCGCGCAGGGCCAGCGCCGAGCGCACCCCCACCAGCAGCACGATGCCGAAGGCGTAGGACGCCAGCATGTCGAGCGCCGAGGCGATCCACAGCCTGGCGCCGAAACCGCCGAAATTCTCGGCGAGGCTGGTGTCGACGCTGGGCATGAAGGCGACGCCCAGCGCGATGAGGATCGGCCTTGCGGAGGCCGCGACCAGTATCGCGATCATCGCCTGCATGAGCATGGCGCGCGGGCCGCGCCAGCCGCCCTTGAGCGCCCAGGCATAGCCGGTCACGGCGAGCAGCGAGGTCAGCAGGTATTGCAGCGCGCGAGCTAGCGTGGGCACGACGGCCATCTGCGCGTCCGGCAGGGGCAGCAGCGTGAGCTCGAACGAGAACACGCGGATCGCGCTCAGCGCAACCCAGTAGGGAAGCCCCACCGACAGGGCGAGGCGCCACGCGTCCTGGGCCGGCAATGGCGCGGCAAAACCCGCCGGTTCCTGCGGCGGCGCAGCGACCGGCGGGGTAGGCGTGCTCACTTGCTGCGCTTCGCCTCGATCAGTTTCCGGAATGCCGACCAGGTGGTCTCGTTCGGGCGCGCGTCGTCGACCGGCGGCGCCGTCCTGTAGGCGGGGAAGCGCTCATCGACGACCTTCCAGAGCCGCGGCGGCAGCTTGGCGGGATCGAAGGTTGAGAAGCCCGTGGCGTTGAACACCATGGTGCCCTCGCGGTCGCCCATCTTCATCCACGGCAGCCACTTGGAGAGGCGCTGCCACGAGATCTTCGATTCGGCGATGCGCTTCGCCTTCGGGTCGATCACCTCGGCCGCGCGGTAGTAGGTGTTGAAGATCTCCATCGCGTGGTACTGGCCGCCGACGTATTCCTGGAAGTCGCCGGCGAGCGGGTTCACGTAGAACAGCGGCACCTCGCTCGAGGCGACCAGCGTGTCGTCGTAGCGGCGCAGCTCGACCTGGTGCGGCGTGCCGTCCTTGCGTATCGCGAAGGTCGGCTCGCGCATGTTCACGGGGTCGTTGGCAACCTGCATCACGTCGACGGTTTCGCCGGTCCAGGGGTTCTTCCAGGTGTCGATGATCTCGCCGGTGGCGGGATCAAGGTAGACCATGATCTCGCGCGAGACGCTGCGATAACCCTTGCCGCGGACGGGGTCCGTGGGCCGGCCGCACTGGCGCACGTTGACGCCGAACACGTCGAACAGGTGCCGGTCGCGCTCGCCGGGCACGCGGCTGTACAGGCGGCCTTCCCAGTAGCCATAGCGGGTGACGCCGGCCTCGCTGGTGCCACAGGTGAGCTTGGCGCTGATCTCGAGTGCCTCGGCGCCCTCGCGCTTGAACGGTTCCGCGCCCGCGATGGACGTGAAAAGGACGGCGGCCGCGCCGGCGGCGCACAGCAGTGACTTCGACATGTAGCGGTTCCCCCTTGCGGGCCGTCGATGGGCGACCCTTCCCTATGCTACTGCATCGAAGTGTGGTAGCGCCCCTGCGCCGCGCCGACGCGCCTACAATGCCGGGATGCACCGCACATTGTTTGCCGCGGCCCTGGCCGCAGTAGCGCTGCTGCTCTGGAGCGCAACCGTCATGGCGATCGAGGAACCCGGTTTCGAACTGCTCAAGACCGCCGAGGGTTACGAGCTTCGCCGCTACGCTGCCTACGTCGTGGCGGAGGTCGATGCGGGTGGCGACGCCTCCGCCGCGGGCAACCAGGGCTTCCGGCTGCTCGCTGGCTACATCTTCGGCAAGAACACCCCGGGCGAGTCCATTTCCATGACCGCCCCGGTGCTGCAGGCGAAGGCTGAGCGCATCGCGATGACGGCGCCCGTGCTGCAGCAGCCCGGCGCCGGCAAGGACCAGTACGTGGTGCAGTTCACGATGCCCGCGAAGTACACGCTCGCGACCCTGCCCAGGCCGGTCGACCCGCGCGTGCGGCTGCGCGAGGTGCCGGCCCGCAAGGTGGCCGTGCGCGAGTACCGGGGTGGCTGGTCCGTGGAGCGCTACGAGCGCGAGGTGCAGGAGTTGCGCGCGGCACTCAAGCGCGACGGGCTCGAGGCCCTGGGCGAGCCGCACTGGGCGCGTTACAACTCGCCGTTCTCGCTGCCGCCGCTGCGGCACAATGAAGTCTGGATCGACGTCCGCTAGGGAGAAGCGAATGATCACCCGTCGTTGCGGCCTCGCGCTGTGCGCGCTGCTGGCCATGGGCGCCCTGTCGCCGGCCTTCGCCGAACCCGTGCCCCCCGCGGAGCGCGTGCCCGTCGACGTCCGACGCACCACGCTGCTGGTGCGCGACATCGACCGGTCGCTGCCCGTCTACCGCGATGGACTGGGACTCAAGGTCGTCTACGACCAGTTCATCGGCAAGCAGCCGCAGACCGACCCCAGCGTCCCCGCCAGGCCGCGCATGCGGCTGGTGCTGCTGCGCGCCAACGACACCTTCGTCGGCGCGCTGGGCCTGTTGCAGTACTTCGACAAGCCGCCTGTGCCGCAGGCCGACAAGCCTTCGCGGCCGACCTTCGGCGGCGTGATCCTGGTCATGAACTCGGCCGACCTCGAGACCCGCATCGAGAAGCTGCGCAGCCTGCCCGGGGTGACCATTGACACCGAGCCCAAACCGATCGAATACCCGTCCGCAGACGGCAAGGGCACGATCCCGGTGCTGTTCAGCGCCTTCTACGACCCGGACGGCTATTTCATCGAACTGAACAAGCTGCTGGGCAAGCCTGCCGGAACCGAGCAGCGCAACTGACATTCGTCCAGTACACAGGGTGAACCACTAGGGCCGGCGGCGGTCAGTCCGTGTAGCATTCGCCACCGTGACGTCCCCCATGCCTGCCGCCGAACCCGTCATCCGCATCGAAGGCCTCGCCCGTCGCTACACGATGGGCGGCGAGGTCATTCATGCGCTGCGCGGGGTCGACCTCGTGATCCGGCGCGGCGAGTACGCCGCCATCATGGGGCCCTCGGGCTCCGGCAAGTCCACGCTCATGAACCTGATCGGCTGCCTGGACACGCCGGACGACGGTGCCTACTGGCTGGCCGGCAAGCGCGTGGCCGACATGGGCGATGTGGAACTCGCGCGCCTGCGCAACCACGAGATCGGTTTCGTATTCCAGAATTTCGCGCTGCTGCCGCGTGCCTCGGCCCTGCAGAACGTCGAGCTGCCGCTGGTCTACGCGGGGCTCAAGCGCCGCGAGCGCATCGCCAGGGCCACCGCGGCGCTCGAGCGGGTGGGGCTGGGCAGCCGCCTCAAGCACCGCCCGAATGAAATGTCGGGCGGCCAGCGCCAGCGCGTCGCCATCGCCCGCGCGCTGGTCACCGAGCCCTCGATCCTGCTGGCCGACGAACCGACCGGCAACCTCGACTCGAACACTGGCGTCGAGATCATGGCGCTGTTCGAGCAGCTCAACGCGGCGGGCAACACCATCATCATCGTGACCCACGAACACGACGTGGCCGAGCACGCACACCGCATCATCACCATCAAGGACGGCGCCGTGCTGTCCGACACCACACGTGAGTCCGCCCGATGACCCGTATTGCAGTCCTATTCGCCGGCGCGCTGCTCCTCGCCGCCTGCGGCAGCAAGGAAGCGGACACTACCGCGCCCCAGTACGGCACTGCGGCCGTCGAGAAGACCACGCTCGCCGTGGGCGTCGAGGCGGCGGGCGTGATCGAGCCGATCCGCACGGTCGAGGTGAAGTCGAAGGCCTCGGGTGAAATCCTCGAGATCCGCGTCGAGACCGGCGACAACGTCGAGCAGGGCTCGCTGATGGTGCGCATCGACCCGCGCACGCCCAGCAATCGCGTGGCGCAGACCGAGTCCGAATACAAGGCGAGCCTCGCGCGCCTGGCGCGCGCCAAGGCCCAGCTCGACCGCGGCAAGAAGCTGCTCGACCAGTCCTGGATCAACAAGGCCGACTACGACCAGCTGGTGCTCGACGTCGCCAATGCCGAATCGCAGGTGGTCGCGGCGCGCGTGGCGGTCGAGAACGCGCGCATCTCGCTGGAAGACACGGACATCCGCGCGCCGATCAACGGCACGGTGATCTCCAAGAAGGTCGAGCGAGGCCAGGTGATCTCGTCGCCGACCCAGGACGTGGGTGGCGGCACGCTGCTGCTGACCATGGCCAACCTCGACCAGGTGCGCGTGCGCGGCCGCGTCGACGAGACCGACGTCGGCAAGCTGCGCGAGGGCATGCCGGCGCAGGTCATGGTCGCCGCATTCCCGGGCCAGCCCTTCAACGGCAGCATCGCGCGCATCGAGCCGCTGGCGGTGGTCGAGCAGAACGTCACGCTGTTCTCGGTGCTCATCGCGCTGGATAACAAGGACGGCCTGCTCAAGCCCGGCATGAACGTCGAGATCAAGATCGACGTCGCGAAGCGTCCCGACGTGCTCACGCTGCCGGTCATGGCGCTGCGCACGGATCGCGACATCGAGCCCACCGCGCAGATCCTCGGCATCGAGCCGGATGCGCTGCGCGCGCAGCTCGAGCCGCCGAAGCCCGCGGGCGAGGCCACGTCGGCAGAGGCGCCGCCGCCCGCCGGCCCGAAGACCCTCACTCTCGGCGATCGCACGATCGAGTTGCCGGCCGGCGTGGAGCCCGATCAGGTGCGTGCGCTCATGCAGAAGCGGCGTGCCGGCGAGGAACTCAAGCCCGAAGAGCGCGCCCTGCTGCGCAAGGTCTTCCAGGGCATGGGCCAGGGCGGTGCCGCGACCGGCGCGCGCCAGGCCGCGTTCCAGTTCAGCGGCAACTTCTGGGTGGTGAAGGACGTCGCCGGCAAGTACGTGCCTACCCCAGTCAAGGCCGGCCTCACCGACCTCGACCGCATCGAGATCACCTCGGGCCTGGCCGAGGGCGACAAGGTGCTGCTGCTGCCGAGTGCGAGCCTCATCGAGGCGCAGCAGCAGCTGCAGAACTTCATCAACCGCCGCTTCGGCAGCGGCATTCCCGGCATGACGCAGAAGCCGGGTGGCCAGTCGGGCGCGCAAGGCGGTGCGCCGGCTGGTGGGGCTGCCGGTGGCGCGAGCGGCTCCGGCCGGCCGCGGCAGTAGGCGCGCACGATGGCCATGCCGGTGTACGAGGTGCTGCGGGTCGCGATCACGTCGATCCGCAGCAACCTGTTCCGCGCCGCGCTGACCATGCTCGGCGTGATCATCGGCGTCGCCGCCGTGATCACCATGCTGGCGCTGGGCACGGGCGCGCAGCGGGCCGTCGACGAACAGCTCAAGTCGCTGGGCGCGAACATCCTGACGGTGACCACGGGCATGCGCTTCGCGCAGGGCGTTGCGCG
>JADZCS010000003.1 GCA_020851435.1 Gammaproteobacteria bacterium
GTCCTGGTCACGGGCTGCGACCTCAGCGAAACCGTCGATGGCGGTTACGCCGAATACGCGCGGATCGCCGGCGACTCCGTGATCCCGCTGCCGCCGGGCATCGACCTGATGCAGGCGATGGCGATCGGCACGGCGGGTTTCACGGCCGCGCTGGCGATCCACCGCATGGAGCACAACGGCCTGGCGCCGGGGCAAGGCCCCGTGGTGGTCACGGGCGCGACGGGCGGCGTCGGCTCCCTCGCGATCGACATGCTCGCCGGCCGCGGCTACGAGGTGGTCGCCGTCAGCGGCAAGCCCGATCGCGACGAGTACCTGCAGGCGCTGGGCGCCAGCCGCATCCTGTACCGGCAGGACATCGATTACGGCCGCAAGCCGCTCGAGGCGGCGCAGTGGGCCGGCGCGATCGACAACGTCGGCGGCGAGATGCTCACCTGGCTGACGCGGACGATCGCCTACGGCGGCAGCATCGCCAGCATCGGCCTCGCCGGCAGCCACAAGCTCGAGACCACCGTGATGCCCTTCATCCTGCGCGGCGCGAACCTGCTCGGCATCAACTCCAGCGGCACGCCGCGGGAGCTGCGCCTCGCCGTGTGGGGGCGTATATCCACGGACTTGAAGCCGCGGCATTTCGATCGCATCGTGAGCAGGACGATCGGCTTCGACGAGTTGCCGGGCGCCTTCCAGGCCTATCTCGACGGGCGCGTCACCGGCCGGACTGTCGTGCGCATCGCGTGAGGCCCCGCAAACGGAGCTTGCCATGAAACTCGAACCCATCGGACCGGACGCGCTGCTCGCGCAGTTCCACAAGTTCCTGCAGAGCTGGGAGCAGCACGATCTCGTGGCGCGACACGCGCTGTTCGACGCGCGCGTGAGCGTCGAAGACCCTGTCGGCGAGCCGCCGCGGCGCGGCGTCGAGGCGCTCGAGGCTTCGTGGAGCGCGCTGCCCGAGCACAACGCGACGGTGCGCGCGACTTTGGTGAGGTTCGTCGTCGGCGGCAACGAGGCGCTCGCGCACTATCGGCTGCTGTTCACTCCGCCGGGCTCAGCCGCGGTCACCTACGATCGCTACGACCTGCTCGAGTTCGGGCAGGACCTGCTCATCCGCCGCGTGCGCGCCTTCGCGGATGCCGGCACGGTGCTCGTGCACCATCGCGGCGTGGACTGACCAGGCCCCGCGCGTTTATCGCTGCATTCGCAGCAGTTAATCGCGTCGAATCGCCGCCACCGAAGCGCTAAAAAAGTCGCAAGCCCCCAGGCGGGGGAACCAGGCGCGCAACGCGCGTCCTGCAACGACTGCGCCGAGGTGATGCCATGCGAGCTTTGCGACTCGCGGTTGCGCTTGCAGCCGCGCTGGTGGGATTTTGTCCTTGCGGCGCCGGCGCCGCGGTTGGCCACACGGCCGGCACGTTCTCCGTGACGCCCACGGGTGCGGCCACCTACTCGGTGCCGCTCTGGACGCCGCCCGGCATCGGCGCGATCGCGCCTTCGCTGACGCTCGGCTACTCCAGCAGCCGCGGGCCCGGCCTCGGCGGCATGGGCCTGGGTATCGGCGGCCTGTCCGAGATCACGCGCTGCGCACGCTCGCTCGCGCAGGACCGCGTCGCCGCAGCGCCCGATCTCGGCGCGGGCGACCGCTTCTGCCTCGACGGCGTGCGCCTGCGCCTGGTCAGCGGCGTGTACGGTGCGGACGGCTCGACCTACGCGACCGAGACCGAGTCCTTCGCGCGCGTCACGGCCCGCGGCGTGGCTGGCAACGGGCCGGCCTCGTTCGTTGTCGAGCGGGCCGACGGACTCGTCTACGACTACGGAACGACCGCGGATTCCCGCGTCGAGCCCGCCGCGGGCGTGGCCAGCGCGCGGCACTGGGCGCTCGCCCAGGTTCGCGACCGCAGCGGCAACGCCATGCGCTACCGCTACACCGAGGACACGGCGACCGCGCAGCACCGCATCGCAGTCATCGAGTACCCGTACACCGCTTCCGGCGCCGGGCCCTATTACCGCGTCGAGTTCCAGACCGAGGCGCGGGCCCAGGACGACATCCTCGGCGGCTACTGGGCGGGCCATCCGTGGCGCGAAGACCAGCGTCTTGCACGCATCCGCATGCTCGCGTGGAACGGCGCCTGGCAGCCGCTGCGGCGTTATGAGCTCGGCTACGAGTCCGTCGCAACGGGCCGCGCGCGCGTCGCCTCGCTCACCGAATGCGACGGCGCCAGCCAGTGCCTGGCGCCGACGCGGCTGGGCTACTACGACGGTTATCCGGGCTGGCTCGGCGAATCGGTCACGACGCTGTCGCCGGCGCCGCTCGACGCCGGCCAGGTGCTGTGGCTGCGCACGGGCGCGGAGGGCAACGACGACCTGGTCTACCAGTCGCAGGAACGCGACCAGTTCTGGCTGGTGCGCGGCGGCTTCTGGAGCGCCGGCGCCTACGGCGCGGGCACGTCGGTCGTCAGGCGCGGCGACCTGCGCGCGGCCGATCTCGACGGCGACCTTCGCGAGGACCTCGCGTATCGCGTCATCGCGGGAAGCAACACCCTGGTCTATGTGATGCGGGCCAGCGGCACGGGATTTGCGCCGGCCGTGCTGGTTGCGACGCTGCCCGGCCAGCGCGAGATCCTGTTCGCCGATCTCGACGGCGACGGGCGCGACGAACTGCTGCACGCGGCCGCGGGCGGCGCCACGCTGGCGGTGCGGGCCAACCAGGCCGGCGTGCTGTCGGCCAGCGACGCGACGGCCTACACACTGCCCGCAGGACAGGGCTTTGCGCTGGGCACTTTTGCCGCACATGCGCCGCAGGCGCGCTTCCGCTCCAGCCAGCGCCGCGCCGATTTCACGGGCGAGACGCGCGAGGACCTCGTGGTCTACACCTGCCCCGCGTCCACGCCCAGCTGCCTGGCGACCCAGGGCGCCTATCGCGTGCTGGTCGCCGGCGGTGGTCCGGGCGTCCATGCGCTCGTCGAGCGCGCGAACTTCGTGTCGACCTCGACGCCGCTGCTCACGGACGTCAATGGCGACGGTCTCACCGACCTCGCGTACGCAGCCACGTCGGGCCTCGTGGTGCTGCGCCACGGCAGCGGCACTGGCGTTTCGAGCGAGGCCAGCACCGGGCAGCCGGCCAGCGGTTTTGCGTCGGCGCTGGCGGCCGACTGGAATGGCGACGGCCGGCTCGACCTGCTGCTGCCCGCGGGCACGCGCTGGAACGTGCTGGCCGCCCTGGGCAACGGCCTCGCGATGCCGCAGGCCACCACTGTTGCCTACGCCGCCGGCCAGGCCCGGCGCGTGTTCGGCCAGAGCGGGTCGCCGGGTGGCGTCGCGAGCCTGGGTCATGTGTCTTCCGGCAAGCTGCGCCGCAACGACGGCTATGCCAGCAACCCGCCCGATGCGCTGCTGTCGGTGAAGGACGGTGCCGGCGTCGGCGCGCAGGACGTCATCTACGCGGCGACGAGCTATGCGGGCCTGCCCGTGGCCTTCGCGCGTGGACTGGGCGCCTCCGGGCAACGCGCCGTGGCCGCTTACGTCACGGACGGCAGCGGCAACGGGCAGTACATCTTCACGACCTACGACTACCTGGGGCCCCGCATCGATCGCAACGGTCGTGGCTTCCTCGGTTACGCGAAGGTCTCCGCCTCAGGCCTCGACGAGAGCTACCAGCAGATCGTCGCGACCGAGACCGACTACCAGCAGGACTTTCCGCTCACAGGCCGGCCGTCGCGCGTGCGCCAGTACGCGCCGTCGGGCGCGCTGCTGTCCGAGGTGGAACAGGCCTGGGCAACGCTTCCCCTGGGTACCGCCGACGAGGTGCGGGTGTACGCCTATGCCGCCTCGCGCAAGCGACGCGAATGGGAGGTCGGGCTCCAGTCGCTGCCGTTCGGCGGCGAGCCGTTCGAGGTCGAGGAATCCGTCGTCAACGCGATCGATCCGGCCTCCGGACTGGTGACCGACCTCACGACGACCTCGAAGGCGACCGCGAGCTCTGCCGATCCGGGCGCGACCCGGACGCAGCGCCTGGTCCACTCGAGCGTGCTCAACGACATCGGCA
>JADZCS010000004.1 GCA_020851435.1 Gammaproteobacteria bacterium
AGAACCTCCAAAGGCACCCGAGCGGGTTACCGAGGGAGACTTTTGCTTTTTTGCAGGGCAAAATCTTTCCCTGCCCGAAAAGAGGGCGTCGTCCCCGTCACCCCAGAGGCCCCCGCCATGACTAACGAGTCCGTCGTCATCCTGTCCGCCAAGCGCACCCCGATCGGTTCGTTCCAGGGCGCGCTGTCCCCGGCCACGGCCCCCCAGCTGGGAACGGCCGCGATCAAGGGCGCGCTGGAAGCTTCGGGCGTCGCCGCCGCAGACATCGACGAGGTCATCATGGGCTGCGTGCTGCCCGCCGGCCTCGGCCAGGCTCCCGCCCGCCAGGCAGCGCTCGGCGCGGGCGTCCCCGATTCGGTGCCGGCCACCACGGTCAACAAGATGTGCGGTTCCGGCATGAAGAGCGTCATGCTCGCCGCCGATGGCCTGCGCAGCGGCGACTCCGACTTTGCGATCGCCGGCGGCCTGGAATCGATGTCGAATGCCCCCTACCTGCTGCCCAAGGCGCGCGCCGGGTACCGCATGGGCCACGGGGAAATCCTCGACCACATGTTCTATGACGGCCTGCAGAGCCCGTTCGACGGCAAGCTCATGGGCACCTTCGGCGATGCCACTTCCGAGAAATACGGCTTCACCCGCGAACAGCAGGATGCCTTCGCGGCCGAATCCGTGCGCAGGGCCCTGTCCGCGGTCGCCGACGGCGCCTTCGTCGCGGAAATAGCGCCGGTGACCGTCAAGACACGCAAGGGCGAGGTCGTCGTCGACAAGGACGAGACCCCGTTCGCCTGCGACATCAACAAGATTCCCGCGCTGAAGCCCGCGTTCAGCAAGACCGGCACGGTCACCGCCGCCAGTTCCTCGTCGATCTCCGACGGCGCCGCCGCCCTGGTGCTGGCGCGCGAGTCCGTCGCCGCCGCGCGTGGCCTCAAGCCGATCGCGCGCATCGTCGCCTATGCCAGCCAGGCCCAGGATCCCGCGTGGTTCACCACCGCGCCGGTCGGCGCGATCCGCAAGGTGCTCGAGCGCTCGGGCTGGAAGGAGAGCGACGTCGACCTGTTCGAGGTCAACGAAGCCTTCGCCTGCGTGACCATGGCCGCGATGCACGACATCGGCATCGACCACGCCAAGATCAACGTGAACGGCGGCGCCTGCGCGCTGGGTCACCCGGTCGGCGCGACCGGCGCCCGCATCCTCACGACCCTGATCCACGCGCTCAAGCGCCGCGGCCTCAAGCGCGGCGTGGCTGCCCTGTGCATCGGCGGTGGCGAGGCAACGGCCGTCGCGCTGGAACTGATCTGACCAGGCCCTGATCGAGGCCGGGCACCCCGGGTGCCCGGCCGTCCCGCCTAGCCGTCCATCGGCGCGGCAATCTCGGTCGCGAGCGGGATGCCCGCGAGTTCGTAGCCGCGCCCGAAATCGCGGATGTGCCGCGCCATCCAGGCCGTGGCGTCCGGCTCGTCCCCCTTCAGCACTGCATTAAGCAGCTGACGCTGGGCGCCCGCGATGCGGTCGCGCGCCTGGGGCACCTGGTCGATCATGATCGCCAGGCTGGGTTCCAGCAGGCGCATCAGCGGTTCGTTCATCATCATGAACACCGGATTGGCCGAGGCCTGGCCCAGCGCGCGGAAAAACGCGGCGACCTGCGCGGTCGCGGCGACGGCAGGCAGCCCGGCCACCGCGAATCCCTCGGCCGCGGCCGCCATGCCGGCGAGGCCGGCCGGCGACCGGTTGCGGGCCGCGGCTGCGGCAATGGCCGGCTGGACCGCCGACAGCGCCTCCCAGACGTCGGCAAACCGCGCGCCGTGCAGGCGCATCGCTTCCGAGACCCCGCCCCCGACGGCCGCCACGCTGGGCCGGCACACGACCAGTCGCTTGCTGCCCTGGCGGCGCGTGACCAGTCCAGAACTCTGCAGGTCGCGAAGGGCTTCGCGGACGGTCGAGCGGTTGACCGCGAACTGCCGGGCCAGGTCGGTTTCCGTGGGCAGCGCCTCGCCGTCGCGCAGTTGCCTGCTCAGGATCCGGTCGCGGATCTGCTGGGCCAGCAGCTGGTAGGCGGGAGCATGGGCTAGCGGCTCGAACATGGAACCTACTCCGACAGGAACCGGTTGTCAGTCTGATTGTCGGACAATTATACTCCGGAATCAAAGGGCACAAGCCCTGCCGGGCATAGAGGACATCCATGTTCACCCTCGACTTCGACTTCGGCCTCGGTGAGCGCGTCGACGAACTGCGCGCGGCCGTGAGGGAATTCGCCGCCCGGCGCATCGCGCCCCGCGCCGTGGCGATCGACCGGGACAACCAGTTTCCGCGCGACCTGTGGCCGGAACTCGGCGGGATGGGCCTGCTCGGCCTCACGGTGGACGAGGACTTCGGCGGACTCGGCTACGGCTATCTCGAGCACGTGGTGGCGATGGAGGAAATCTCCCGCGCCTCGGGTTCGGTCGGGCTCTCCTACGGCGCGCACTCGAACCTGTGCGTCAACCAGATCCGCCGCTTCGCCACCGAAGCGCAGAAAAATCGCTGGCTGCCGAAACTGGTGTCGGGCGAGCACGTCGGCGCGCTGGCCATGAGCGAACCGTCCGCCGGCTCGGACGTAGTGGCCATGCGCACGCGCGCCGAACGCCGTGGCGACGGCTACGTGCTCAACGGCACGAAGATGTGGATCACCAACGGCCCGCAGGCCGACGTGCTCGTCGTCTATGCGAGCACCGACCCCGCGGCCGGGGCGCGTGGACTGACGGCCTTCGTGATCGAGCGCGGCATGCCGGGCTTCAGCACCGCCCAGAAACTGGACAAGCTGGGCATGCGCGGCTCGGACACCTGCGAACTGGTCTTCAGCGACTGCATCGTGCCGGACTCCCAGGTCCTCGGCGAGCCGGGCGCCGGCGTGAAGGTCCTCATGAGCGGGCTGGACTACGAACGCGTCGTTCTGAGCGGCGGCCCGCTGGGCCTCATGCGCGCCGCGCTCGACCTGGTCGTGCCGTACGTGCACGAGCGCCAGCAGTTCGGCCGGCCGATCGGCGAGTTCCAGCTCATGCAGGCCAAGCTCGCCGATCTCTACGCGGGCTTCAACGCCGCACGGTCCTATGCCTACGCGGTCGCGCGCGCCTGCGACAAGGGCCAGTCGACGCGATTCGATGCCGCAGCCTGCCTCATGTTCGCGTCGGAAGCCGCCACGCGCGCGGGACTCGAGGCCATCCAGATGCTGGGCGGCAACGGCTACATCAACGACTATCCCGCCGGCAGGCTGCTGCGCGACGCCAAGCTCTACGAGATCGGTGCCGGCACCAACGAGATCCGCCGCATGCTGGTCGGACGCGAGCTCTACCAGGCAACCGCCTGACACCCACACCCGGGACGCCGCCATGCCCATCCTGCAGAGCCATGTCGATCGCAGCTCGCCCGAGTTCGCCGCCAACGCGGCGCACCTGTCAGGCCTGGCCGCGGAGCTGCGCAGTCACCGCGCCCGGGCCGCAGCCGGCGGCGGCGAGGAAGCGCGGAACAAGCACGTCGCGCGCGGCAAGCTGTTGCCGCGCGATCGCATCGAGGCCCTGCTCGATCCCGGCAGTCCCTTCCTCGAGATCGCGCCCCTGGCAGCGCACGGGCTCTACGGCGGCGACGCACCCTCGGCCGGCCTCATCTGCGGCGTGGGCCGCGTGCACGACCGCGAGGTCCTGGTCATCGCCAACGACGCCACCGTCAAGGGCGGCACCTACTACCCGCTGACCGTCAGGAAGCACCTGCGTGCGCAGGAAGTCGCGCTGGAGAACGCCCTTCCCTGCGTGTACCTCGTCGACTCGGGCGGCGCGTTCCTGCCGATGCAGGAGGAAGTGTTTCCCGACCGCGAGCACTTCGGCCGCATCTTCTACAACCAGGCGCGCCTCTCGGCCGCCGGCATCGCCCAGGTCGCCGTGGTGATGGGCTCCTGCACCGCCGGCGGGGCCTACGTGCCGGCGATGTGCGACGAGACCATCATCGTGCGCAACCAGGGCACGATCTTCCTGGGCGGCCCGCCGCTGGTGAAGGCCGCAACCGGCGAGGTCGTCGATGCCGAGGCGCTCGGCGGCGGCGACGTACATGCACGCCAGTCGGGCGTCGCCGACCACCTCGCCGACGACGACGTCCACGCGCTGTCGCTGGCTCGCGACGTGCTGGCGACGCTGCCCGCGCGGGGCAGGCCCTGGCTCGAGCAGGCCGAGGCCTGCGAGCCTGCCTGCGACCCGGCCGACCTCTACGGCGTGGTGCCAGCCGACCTGCGCCAGCCCTACGACATCCGCGAGGTCGTCGCCAGGGTCGTGGACGGCTCGGAGTTCCACGAGTTCAAGCCGCTCTATGGCAAGAGCCTGGTCTGCGGCTTCGCGCGCATCTGGGGCTACCCGGTCGCGGTGGTCGCCAACAACGGAATCCTGTTCTCGGAGTCCGCGCTCAAGGGCGCGCACTTCGTGCAGCTGGCGAACCGGCGCCGCATGCCGCTCGTGTTCCTGCAGAACATCACCGGCTTCATGGTCGGGCGTCGCTACGAGAATGGCGGCATCGCCAAGGACGGCGCCAAGATGGTCACGGCCGTCGCCTGCTCCACGGTGCCGAAGTTCACCGTCATCGTCGGCGGCTCGTTCGGCGCAGGCAACTACGCGATGTGCGGCCGCGCCTACGGCGGCCGGTTCCTGTGGACCTGGCCCAATGCGCGCATCTCCGTGATGGGCGGCGAGCAGGCCGCGCACGTGCTCGCGACCGTCCGGCGCGACAGCGCCGCAGCCCGCGGCACGGAGTGGCCCGCCGAGGAACAGGAGACGTTCATGGCCGGCATCCGCAAGCAGTATGAAACCCAGGGCAACCCGTACTACGCCACGGCGAGGCTCTGGGACGACGGCGTGATCGACCCGCTCGACACGCGGCGCGTGCTGGGCCTGGCGCTGGCCACCGCCGCGCACGGACCGGCGCCAGCCCCGGAAAGTTACGGCATCTTCCGCATGTGAGCAGGAGCCAGTCATGACGCACACCGACCAGCCCCTGGTTCGCACCGTGGTCGACGGCCGCGGCGTCGCGACCGTCACCCTCGAACGCGCCGAGCGGCACAACGCGCTGTCCGCAGCGCTCATCGACGCGCTCACGGCTACGCTCGAGACGCTCGAAGCCGACGAGGCGGTCCGCGTGGTCGTGCTGACCGGTGCCGGCGCCAGCTTCTGCGCGGGTGCCGACCTCGCCGAGATGCGCGCCTCCGCCGACGCATCCATCGAGGACAACGAGTTCGACGCACGGCGACTCGCGCAGCTGCTGGATGCGCTCGACAGGCTCGCGAAGCCGACCATCGCGCGCGTCAACGGCAACGCCTTCGGCGGCGCCGTAGGGCTGATCGCCGCCTGCGACATGGCCGTGACCGTCGCCAGCGCGCGCTTCGCCTTGACCGAAGTCCGGCTGGGCCTGGTGCCGGCCATGATCTCGCCCTACGTCGTTCGCGCCATCGGCGAGCGCCAGGCCCGGCGCTGGTTCCTCACGGCCGAAGCCTTCGACGGCAGCACCGCCGAGGCCCTCGGGCTGGTCAACCGCGCCGTGCCGGCCGATGAACTGGACACCGCAGTGGAGTCGCTCGCTGCGACCCTGCTGGCTGGCGCGCCGGGCGCACAGGCCGAGGCCAAGCAGCTCGTGCGCCGCGTGACCGGACGCGATGAAGCCGTCGACCGCGCACTGACCGAAGACACCATCCGCTGGATCGCGCGCCGGCGCGCCAGTGAAGAGGGCCGCGAAGGCCTGGACGCTTTCCTTGCCAGGCGCGCCCCGCGCTGGAGACGCTGACATGTTCACGCGCGTGCTGGTCGCCAACCGGGGCGAGATCGCCTGTCGCGTGATCCGCGCGCTGTACTGGCTCGGCATCCGCTCGATCGCCGTGCATTCGGAAGCGGACGCGCGGGCCAGGCACGTGTCGATGGCCGACGAATCGCACTGCATCGGGCCCGCGCCGGCCGCGCAGTCCTACCTGGACGTCGACCGGATCATCGACGCCGCGCGGCGCAGCGGCGCCGAGGCTATCCACCCCGGATACGGCTTCCTGTCGGAGAACGCGGAATTCGCGGCGGCCTGCGCACACGCGGGCATCACCTTCATCGGGCCGAGCCCCGACGTGATCCGGCGCATGGGCCTCAAGCACGAGGCCAAGGCCATCGTCGCGGCGGCCGGCGTGCCGGTCATCCCGGGCTACCTCGGCGAACGCCAGGACGAGGCGACGCTGCTCGGCGAGGGCGTGCGCATCGGCTTCCCGCTGCTGGTCAAGGCCGTCGCGGGCGGCGGCGGGCGCGGCATGCGCGTGGCGCGCGAGGCTGCGGAGCTGCCGGAGGCGATCCGCGCGGCGCGCGCCGAGGCCGAAGCCGCGTTCGGCGACGGGCGCGTCATGCTCGAGCGCTTCGTCGAGCGGCCGCGCCACGTCGAGGTCCAGGTGTTCGGCGACAGTTTCGGCCGCCACGTCCACCTGTTCGAGCGCGAGTGTTCGGTGCAGCGGCGCTACCAGAAGATTATCGAGGAATCGCCCTCGCCCGCGCTGACCCCGGAACTGCGCGAGCGCATGACGGCGGCCGCGGTGCGCGCGGCGGCGGCCGTCGGCTACGTCAACGCCGGCACCATCGAGTTCATCCTCGCGCCGGACGGGCAGTTCTATTTCATGGAAATGAACACCCGGCTGCAGGTCGAGCACCCGGTCACCGAGATGGTCACCGGCATCGACCTGGTCGAATGGCAGTTGCGCGTGGCTGCCGGCGAGCCGCTGCCGCTGGCGCAGGACGACATCGTGCAGCGTGGCCACGCCATCGAGGTACGGCTGTGCTGCGAAGACCCCTCGCGCGGCTTCCTGCCCTCGGTCGGCCGCATCGAGCGCTTCGCCTTCCCCACCGAGGAAGAAGGCTGGCGCATCGACCGCGGCGTCGACGATCGCGACCAGGTGACCGTCTATTACGACCCCATGGTGGCCAAGCTCATCGCCTGGGCCCCGGACCGCGCCGCCGCCATCGCGCGCCTGCGCAGCGGCCTCGAACGCACGGCGCTCTTCGGCCTGCGCAGCAACCTGCCGCTGCTGCGCCGGATACTGGCGCACCCGGAGTTCAGCAGGGGCGCCATCGACACGACGTTCATCGACCGGCACCTGGACGAACTGCTGGCGCCCAGTCCCGAACCTTCAGCCGCCGCGATGGCCGTCGCTGCCGCCAGCGTGCTCGCCCCGGCCTTCAACGACGATACCCCGTGGCTGGCCGACGGCTGGCAGGCCAGCGCGCTGGGTGGCTCCACGCTCGGCCTGTCCGTCGACGGCGCCGCCCCACGGCGACTGCGCGCCCGCCGCGTCGCCGGCGGCATCGAACTCACGCAAGCCGCAACCACTGCGTCCTGGCGCGTGGAACCGGTCGGCGAGGACCGCATGCACGCCGCCTGCGGCGACGAGAGCGCCACACTGACCTGCATCAGCCACGGCCCGCGCCTGCTGGTCACCGACGGCGCGACCTACGAGATCGAGTCCGTCCCGCCCTGGCCCCGTCGCCTCGCCGAAGAGGACGCCGGAGCGCATCCGTCGTCACCCCTGCCGGGGCGAATCGTGGCGCTGAACGTCGCCGTCGGCGACACGGTCGTGGACGGCCAGACCCTCGCCGTCGTCGAAGGCATGAAAATGCAGGTCCCGGTCAAGGCCGCGCGCAGCGGAGTGGTCACGCGCGTGCTGGTCACGCAGGGCGCGCTCGTGGACGCGGATGCGCTGTTGTTGGAGATCGGCGATCCCGCGTAGCGGAATACGGAGTCGCTCGCTCACGCGGGGCGTCGACCCGTGATGGTCGATCCTCCGCGCGCCCGAAGCGGGCGCTGATTGCTACGGATCGACCATCACGTGCCGGCGCCACGCTGCGCGGGCGCCTCGTTCGGCCCACCGACGGCAGCGCCGCCGAACGACGGGGGCCTCCCGACCCGGCGAGCCCGCCGAGCGTGACGGTCAGGGTCCGGAGCAATCAGACGCGCGTCCGCGCGTCGCGTAGGACCCTGACCGTCGCGATCGGCGGGCCCCAACGGTCAGGTAGTTCGCCCGTTGTTTTGCGTCGCAATAAGCGCTAACGTGCCGTCCCTGTTGGGCTGATTGCTGGTGCGTTCGCACTTGCAACAGCCGTTGGTCGGAACAGCACGCCGGAGCACACCACTATGCAGATCAAGGACAAGGTCATCGCCATCACGGGCGGCGGTCGCGGTCTGGGACGGGCCATCGCAGTCGCTTTCGCGGCGAAGGGCGCCCACGTCGCACTGATGGACCTCAACCAGGCGGACCTCGACGCTACGCGCGCGCTGGTCGAGGCTCACGGCGTGACCGCCCGCAGCTACCTCACCAACGTCACGAACGAAGAGAACGTGATCGCCGCGCTCGACGCTGTGGTGAGCGACTTCGGCCGCCTGGACGTCATGGTCAACAACGCCGGCATCACCAAGGACGGCCTGCTGGTCAAGGCCAAGGACGGCGTGGTCACTGGGAAGATGAGCATGGACCAGTGGAATGCCGTCATCGGCGTGAACCTGACGGGCGTGTTCCTGTGCGGCCGCGAAGCGGCGGAGCGCATGATCAAGCTGGGCAACGGCGGCGTGATCATCAACATCTCGTCGATCTCGCGCTACGGCAACATGGGCCAGACCAACTACACCGCGACCAAGGCCGGCGTGGCCGCCATGTCGGAAGTGTGGGGCAAGGAGCTGGCGCGCTACGGCATCCGCACGGGCGCCATCGCCCCGGGCTACTGCGCCACCGACATCCTCGCCGCCATGAAACCCGAGGTGCTCGAGAAGGTCATCCAGCCCGTGCCGCTCAAGCGCCTGGGCGATCCCTCGGAGATCGCGCACGCCGCGGTGTTCATCGCCGAGAACGACTTCTACACGGGCCGCACGATCGACGTCGACGGCGGCCTCCGGCTCTAGGGGAGTAATCGCATGGATCTGGCACAGGCTCGCGCCCTCGTCACCGGCGGCGCATCGGGGCTCGGACTCGCGGTCGCCCGGCGCATCGTGGCCGCCGGCGGGCGCGCCGCGCTGCTCGACGTGCAGGCTGAAGCAGGCGCCGCCGCTGCGGCCGGGCTCGGCGACTCGGCGAAGTTCTTCCGCTGCGACGTCACCAGCGAGCAGGGCGTGAACGAAGCGGTCAAGGCCGCCCACGACTGGCTCGGCGGCCTGACGCTCGCGGTGAACTGCGCGGGCGTCATCGGCGCGGGCAAGCTGCTCGGTCGCGACGGCCCGATGGCGACCGACTTCTTCGCCAAGGTCGTGACGATCAACCTGGTCGGCACCTTCAACGTCGACAAGGCCGCTGCAGCCCTGATGCAGCACAACGCGCCGAACGCGGATGGCGAACGCGGCCTGCTGGTCCATACGTCCTCGGTGGCAGCGTTCGAGGGCCAGATCGGCCAGATCGCCTACTCCGCGACCAAGGCCGCCGTGGTGGGCATCGTGCTGCCGATGGCGCGCGAACTGGCGCGCTACGGCATCCGCGTGATGGCGATCGCGCCGGGCATCTTCGAGACGCCGATGGTCGCGGGCATGACCCCGGAACTGCAGGCCTCGCTGGGCGCCCAGGTGCCGTTCCCGTCGCGCCTCGGCCGCCCGGCCGAGTTCGCCGACCTCGTCGCGGCCATCTACGGCAATCCGTTCCTGAACGGTGAGACGATCCGTTTGGATGGTGCGATAAGGATGCAGCCGAAGTAGCCGGCGGGGCGTGCCGCAGGCACGCCGCTTGGGCATAATCAGCGGGCGCGACCCAGCCGGGGCGCGCCCGTTTTCTTTGGCCGCCTCGCAGCGGCCTTCTCGACCGGGGGATCCCGCATGAAGCGACTCTTTACGGCGTTGTGCTGCGCGTTCGTCGCAGCCGCTGCGCTCTCCACCCCAGCGGCGGACGCCGCCACGGCAGCCGGCAAGGGCCTCGACGTGCCCGTCGAGTACTACCGGCTCAAGAACGGCCTGCGGGTCGTGCTGTCGCCGGAGCGTTCGGCGCCCACGGCGACGGTCGGCGTGTACTACAACATCGGCTTCCGCATCGAACCCAAGGGCCGCACCGGCTTCGCGCACCTGTTCGAGCACATGATGTTCCAGGGCTCGGCGAACCTCGGCAAGATGGAGTTCATCAAGCTGATCCAGTCGAACGGCGGCGTGCTGAACGGCTCGACCCGCTTCGACTTCACCAACTACTTCCAGGTCGTGCCCTCGAACGTGCTCGAGACCATCCTGTGGGCCGAGGCGGACCGCATGAAGGGCCTCGACATCACGCAGGAGAACCTCACCAACCAGCAGGGCGTGGTCAAGAACGAGGTCCGCGTCAATGTGCTGAACCAGCCGTATGGCGGCTTCCCGTGGCTCAACATGCCGCAGTACGCCAACACCAACTGGTACAACGCCCACAACTTCTACGGCGACCTCGCCGAGCTCGACGCCGCGACGCTCACCGACGTGAAGTCGTTCTTCGACACCTACTACGCGCCGAACAACGCGGTGCTGGTGGTGGCGGGCGACTTCGACACGGCCCAGGCCAAGGCCTGGATTGAGAAGTACTTCACCCCGCTGCCCGCGCGCGAGCAGCCCGCGAAGGCCGACATCAGCGAGCCGCGCCAGGAAGCCGAGAAGCGTCATTCCTACGTCGACAAGCTGGCGCCGCGCCCTGCACTGGCCGCGGCCTGGCACGTGCCGCCGCGTGGCACCCCCGAGCACCTCGCCTTCGGCCTCATCGACCAGCTGCTGCTGCAGGGCGAGGACAGCGTGCTGTGGCAGAAGCTCGTCAAGGAGCGCGGCTACGCCGACTCCGTCGCGGGCGGCATCAACCTGCTCGGCAACCAGTTCAACTACGACGGCCCGATGCTGTGGATGTGGTACCTGATCCACGACCCGGCGACGAAGCCGGAGGCCGTGCTGGCCGACGTGGACGCCGCCATCGCGAAGCTGCAGAACGAGCCCGTGACCCAGGCCGAGCTCGATCGTGTCATGACCAAGATGCGCGCCGACCTGTACGACGTGGTCGGCGAGAGCACGCGCTTCGGCCTCGTCGACATGCTCGCCACCTTCGCGCTGTTCGACAACGACCCGACGCGCATCAACCGCCTCGAGGCCGACTTCCGCAAGGTCACGCCCGCGCTGATCCAGAAGGTCGCGCGCGAGTACCTGCGCCCGACCAACCGTACCGTGCTCGTCGTCGAAGCCGGCCGTGCCACGCCGGCGGGAGACAAGAAGTGAACACCCTGACCCGCAAGTCCCCGGCCCGGGCCGCCGCCCTCGCCTCCCTCATGCTCGGCGCCGCAGCGTGGGCGCCGGCCCTGCTGGCGCGCGAAGCGCCGCCGGCGCCGGCCCAGCCGCGCGCCTTCGCTCTGCCCGCCAAGGACACCGTGACGCTGCCCAACGGGCTGCGCATCACCTTCATCGAATACGGCCTGGTGCCCAAGGTCACGCTGGTCGCCTCGCTGCGCACCGGCAACATCGACGACGGCGGCCGCACCTGGCTGCCGGACGTCGTCACCGAGATGCTCAAGGAAGGCACCCGCCTGCGCTCCTCGGCGACCATCGCCCGCGACGCCGCCTCGATGGGCGGCGCGCTGAGCATCGGCGCGGGCATGGACACCACGACCGCCTCGATGTCGGTGCTGTCGGAGTTCGCGACCGATGCGGCCGGCATGCTCGGCGAGGTGCTGCGCCAGCCCCTGCTCCCCGAATCGGAACTCGCTCGCATCAAGGCCAACTTCGAGCGCAACCGGTCGATCTCGGTGACCGAACCAGGCTCGATCGCGGGAGCCGCCTTTGCCAGCATGGTCTATGGCGACCATCCCTACGGCCGCCGCCTGCCGACCGCGGAACAGCTCGCGGGCTACACGATCGCGGACGTGCGCAAGTTCTACGCCGACAATTTCGGCGCGCGGCGCACGACGATCTACGTCGCAGGCCGCTACGACCGCAAGGCGCTCGAGGCCGCGCTGCGCAAGGCCTTCGGCGACTGGCAGGCGGGACCCGAGCCCTCGCGCGTGGTCGCGGCGCCCGTTCAGGCCGCGCAGTACCGCCTGATCGACCGCCCCGCAGCCCCGCAGTCGACCGTGCGCCTCGGCCTGCCCGTGGCCGATGCCTCGCAGCCTGACTACCTGCCGCTGGCGCTCACGAACACGCTGCTGGGCGGCTCGTTCGCCTCGCGCATCACCTCGAACATCCGCGAACAGAAGGGTTACACCTACTCGCCGTCGGGCAGCGTGAGCAATTTCTACCGCGTGGCGCAGTGGATGGAAGCCGCGGACGTCACCTCTGCCGATACCGCCGCGGCGCTGACAGAGATCTACAAGGAAGTCGACCGCCTGCGCAACGAGCCGCCGACCGCGGAGGAACTCGCCGGCTTCCAGCGCTACATGGCCGGCCTGTTCGTGATCCGCAATTCCTCGCCCAACGGCGTGCTCAGCCAGGTCGCGTTCCTCGACCTGCACGGCCTGCCCGATTCGTTCCTGACCAACTACGTCCAGAACGTCTACGCGGTCAGCCCCGCGCAGGTCAGCGCGATGGCGAAGAAGTGGATCGACCCGTCGAAGATGACGCTGGTGGTCGTCGGCGACCTGGCGACGGTCGGCGAGTCGGTCAGGAAGCTGCCGCAACTGGCGGGTGCCACCGAACGGTGACGACCTCAACGGCCGTGCCAACCTGAGCACGGCCGGCGCACCCGGGATACAGGGTCCTCCGCGGCCGCGAAGCGCGGCCTGATTGCTGCGGACCCTGCATCCCGTGCGCACCTGCCGTGCAAGGCTGCGGCGGCATCGACATGCGCCGCGACCTGTCACACGCCCGATCCGGAACCGAACCGCCAGGCCAGCGCGGCGGAGGCACGGTATGGTCGGCCCGGAACAATCAGGGCCGCGTCCGCGGTCCGTGGAGGGCCGACCATACCGGGACTCCGCCGCGCGGAAATGTGGCGGGTCTTCGCGGCGGCCGGGCGCGGCGCTACATCGACGTGTAGTTGGGCCCGCCGCCGCCCTCAGGCGTCACCCACCGGATGTTCTGCCGCGGATCCTTGATGTCGCAGGTCTTGCAGTGCACGCAGTTCTGCGCGTTGATCTGGAGGCGGCGTCCGCCGCCCTCGGCGTCGACGAACTCGTAGACGCCGGCCGGGCAGTAGCGGCCCTCGGGGCCGTCGTAGAGCGCGAGGTTGTGGCTGACCGGCACCGTCGCATCCTTGAGCGTGAGGTGCACGGGCTGGTCTTCCTCGTGATTGGTGCCCGACAGGTACACCGACGAGTTGCGATCGAAGGTCAGCACGCCGTCGGGCTTCGGGTACTCGATGCGCTGCACCTGTGCCGCGGGCTTGAGCGTCTCGTGGTCCGCCTGCTTGTGCCGCAGCGTCCAGCCCACCAGCGCGCCGAGCCCCAGGTCGTTGAGCCACATGTGCAGGCCGCCGTGGATCGTGCCCAGCCACATGCCCCACTTGAGGCCGGGCTTGACGTTGCGGACCTTGTGCAGGTCCTGGTACGCCCAGGACTTGCGGAAGGCCTCGGGATAGGCCGTGAGCTCGTCGTGGCTGCGATCGGCGCAGAGCGCCTCGAATGCGGCCTCCGCGGCCAGCATGCCGGTCTTCATCGCGTTGTGGGAACCCTTGATGCGCGGCAGGTTGACGAAACCGGCGCTGCAACCGATCAGCGCACCGCCCGGGAAGGCGAGCTTCGGGACGGACTGCAGGCCGCCCTCGTTGATCGTGCGGGCCGCGTAACCGATGCGCTTGCCGCCCTCCAGGAACGGACGGATCGCCGGGTGCGTCTTGAAACGCTGCATTTCCTCGAACGGCGACAGGTACGGGTTCTCGTAGCTGAGGTGCGTGACGAAGCCGATCGACACCAGGTCCTCGCCGAAGTGGTACAGGAACGAGCCGCCACCGGTGCTCGAGTCCAGGGGCCAGCCCTGGCTGTGCACGACCAGGCCGCGCTGGTGGCGGTCCCTGGGGATCTGCCAGAGTTCCTTGACCCCCAGGCCGTAGACCTGCGGATCGACACCGTCGCGCAGGTTCAGCTTCGCCATCAGTTGCTGCGACAACGAGCCGCGGCAGCCCTCGGCGAACAGCGTGTAGCGCGCGTGCAGTTCCATGCCGGGCGCGTGTTCGGCCTTGAACGTGCCGTCCTTCGCGACCCCCATGTCGCCGGTCGCCACGCCCTTCACGGAGCCGTCCTCGTTGAACAGCACTTCGGCAGCCGCGAACCCGGGGAAGACGTCGACGCCGAGTTCCTCGGCCCGCTGCCCCAGCCAGCGGCAGACGTCGCCGAGGCTGGAAATGTACATGCCGTGGTTGTCCATGAGCCGCGGCAGCATCCAGTTCGGGATCCGGTGCGCCTTGTCCTTCGTCAGGACCAGGAACCGGTCCTCGGTCACCGGGGTATCCAGCGGGGCCCCGCGCTCCTTCCAGTCCGGGAAGAGCTCGCTGATGGCGATGGGGTCGATGACCGCGCCGGAAACGATGTGGGCCCCGACCTCGGCGGCCTTTTCGAGCACGCATACGCCGATCTCCCGCCCGTTCGCGGCGGCGAGCTGCTTGAGGCGGATCGCGGCGGCCAGTCCGGCGGGACCGGCGCCCACGATCACCACATCGAATTCCATCGATTCACGTTCCATGCACTCGACCCCTGGTTCACGGGAAACTGGCCGTCAGCCGCGGCAAACCGTGATTGTATAATGTTGACACCGCTGCGACATTCCTTTGTCCACTGGCTGAAAACCCGCGGTTGAGGCAGGAAAAAGCGTTATGAGCCCCCTCGGCATCACCCTCCTCATGCTGCTGGCCTTCAGCGGCTTCACCTACCTCGCGGCGCGCAAGCTGCGCATCGTCGCCAGCCTCCAGCCCGAAGTGCGCTGGGACCGTCCCGGGGCCCGGCTGTACAGCGTCCTGACCAACGGCCTGCTGCAGCAGCGCATGATCCGCCGGGAGTGGAAGCCCGGCGTGATGCACACGGTCATCTTCCTGGGATTCATGTCGCTGCTCCTGCGCAAGCTGCAGCTGATCGCCATCGGCTACGACGAGACCGTCGCCGTCACGGGCCTCGTGGGCGGACTACTGACCGGGCTCAAGGACTTCGTCGAACTCGCGGTCCTGCTCGCGGTCGGTTACGGCTTCTATCGCCGCCTGCTGCTGAAGCCCGCAAGGCTGGAGCCGAATCGCGAGGGCCTGCTGGTCCTGTCCCTCATCACGATCATCATGCTGACGGACTTCGCGTTCGACGGGTTCCGCTTCGCGCTGTTCTCGGCGACGGACCCAGCCATCGCCCACGAGCGCAGCTTCGCCGTGCTCGGCAGCGCGATCGCGACCCTGGTCGGCGGCTTGCCCGAGGCCACGCTGCAGGCCGGCTATCACACCAGCTACTGGCTGCAGATGGTCACCGTCTTCTCGTTCCTGGTGCTGCTGCCGGCGGGCGAGCACTTCCACATCGTCACGGCGCTTCCGGCCCTGTTCTTCCGTCGCGGCGCGCCGGCCAACGCCGTGCCCTCCGTCGACCTGCAGAAGCTGTTCGCGGACGATGCCGGCGACGCCGAGATCAAGGTCGGCGTCAAGACCGCGGCCGACCTGAGCTGGAAGGACGCGTTCGACGCCTTCACCTGCACGGAATGCGGGCGCTGCAAGGACGCCTGCCCCACCTTCCTGACGGGCAAGCCGCTGTCCATGAAGTGGGTCAACGACGGCATCAAGCACCACCTCGTCGAGCACCGTGAAGCCATCATCGCCGGCGGAAAGGCCGTGGAAGAGCTGCCCGCGCTGGTCCCGGAGGTCATCAGCCGCGACACGCTGTGGGCCTGCACCACCTGCGGCTACTGCGAATCCGCATGCCCCATCGAGCTGGAGCACCTGCCCCGCTTCTACCGCATGCGCCAGCACCAGGTGATGATGGAGGGCGAGTTCCCGCAGGAACTCAAGCCCGTGTTCAGCGCCTACGAAGTGCAGGGCAACGCCTGGGGCCTGCCCGCCGATACGCGCGGCGACTGGGCGAAGTCGCTGGAGGTCCCCGTGGCGGAAACCGCCGAGGACGTCGCCGGCCTGGACTGGCTGTTCTACGTGGGGTCGGCAGAGTCCTTCGACCCGCGCGGCCAGAAGATCGCGCGCGCCTTCGTCGAGATCCTGCGCGAGGCTGGCGTGAAGTTCGCGATCCTCGGCGCGCAGGAACCCTCCACCGGCGAGTGCGTGCGCCGCCTCGGCAACGAGATGCTGTTCCAGCAGATCGCCGCGGCGACCGTGGAAACGCTCAATGGCTTTGGCGTGAAGAAGATCGTCACCTGCGATCCGCACGCGTTCAACTCGCTGAGGAACGAGTACCCCGAGTTCGGTGGCCACTGGCAGGTCGTGCACCACACCCAGCTCATCGACGAACTCATCGCACAGGGACGCCTGGCCGTGGGCAAGGTCCAGGAACGCGTGCTGTTCCACGATCCCTGTTACCTGGGCCGGCACAACGGCGAATTCGAGGCTCCACGCCGCATCATCGATCGGATCTCGAAGGACGCGCCGCTGGAATTCCCCCTGCGCCGCGAGAAGGCGATGTGCTGCGGCGCTGGCGGCGGGCGCATGTGGATGGAGGAACACATCGGCCGGCGCATCAACCAGACGCGCGTCGAGCAGGGCCTGCCGCTCGCTCCGAAGGTCATCGCGACCGCCTGCCCCTACTGCGCCACGATGGTGGGTGACGGCCTCAAGGCCGTGAACCAGGAGGAGCAGGTCCAGAGTCGCGACATCGCCGAACTCGTCGCGGCGGCCATCGTGCGCAAGGAAGCCGCTGCCCCATGAGCGTCGAGCAAGCGGCATGGAAGCCCTCGGCGTCGCGAATCGCCGATGCCAACCTCACACGGTTCATCGAGTTCTGTCGTTACCGGGGCTGCAAGGCGTCGGACTATGACGGGCTCTGGCAGTGGTCCGTGGACGACCCGCCTGCGTTCTGGGAGTCCCTGGCCGAGTTTGCCGACGTCGTCGGTGAACGGGGACCCGGCGCCACGCTCGAGAACCCCACGGCGATGCCCGGAGCGCGCTGGTTCACAGGCGTGCGGCTCAACTACGCGGAGAACCTCCTGCGTCACGCGGGGCGCGAACCCGCGGTGGTCTTCGTCAACGAGCGCGGTTCCCGCCGCAGCCTGAGCGGCATCGAGCTGCGCGAAGCCGTGGCGCGATTCGCCGACGGCCTGCGCTCGTCGGGCGTCGCGCCGGGCGATCGCGTCGCCGGCTTCCTGCCCAACCTGCCCGAGGCCCTGGTCGCGATGCTGGCCACAGCCAGCATCGGCGCGACCTGGTCGTCGTGCTCGCCGGACTTCGGCATCGACGGCGTGCTGGACCGCTTCGGCCAGATCGCGCCCAAGGTCCTCGTCACGGCCGACGGCTATTTCTACGCCGGCAAGACGATCGACTCGCTGCGACCGGTCGCCGGCGTACTGGCGCGCCTGCCCTCGGTCGAGCGCGTCGTGGTCGTGCCCTACGTCAGCGAGACGCCCGATCTCACGGGCCTTGCCAGGTCCGTGCGCTTCGACGAGTACGGCAGGGCCGGCGCGCGGCTGTCATTCACGCGCCTGCCCTTCGACCACCCGCTGTTCATCCTGTATTCCTCCGGCACGACCGGCGTGCCCAAGTGCATCGTGCACG
>JADZCS010000005.1 GCA_020851435.1 Gammaproteobacteria bacterium
GACTTGCGCGCGCCCTCGCTGAGGCTGGGATTGTCCAGGTCGGCGCCGGTCGCGGTGAACGTGCCGCCGGTCGTGCGGGCGTACGGCGCGAGGATCTCGGTCCACCAGGACGCGCCACCCGGCTGGATCTCGAGGATGCTCATGCCGGGCTTGAGGCCCCAGAACGCCAGCGCCTCGGCGGGATGGCGCGCCGCATCGCGGGCCTTCGCTTCGGGGGCGCGCCAGTCGCCGGCGAGGACGGTGGCCAGCGCGGAGTCGGTCGCAGCCGTGGCGGCGACGGCCGGGGCTGAAGCGGCGAGCACGGCAACGGCGAGCATCGATCTGAGGAAGGTCATGTTCCGGTTCCCTGGACAGTGGACAAGGCCGAGATTGTGGATGAGAACGAGTCCTGTTCGCAAACGAAAACGGGCTCCGGGGTTTAGCCCGAAGCCCGTCTGTGGCATGCCGGCGGGTCACGCGACCCGCCGCGAACCAGCCTTACTTCGCGCTCGCGAAGAACGCGGCTGCGTCCGCAATCTCGGCAGGCGTCGCCGCCATCTTCTTCTTCTTGTGCTTGGCGATGACTTCCGCATCCGCGGTCTTGGCGACGATGTCCGCAGCCTTCTGGCCCTTGAACTCGTCGGCCTCGTGGCAGTCCGAGCACTGCGCGTCGAACACGGCCTTGCCCTTGGCTGCATCGCCGGCCAGGGCGGCTCCGCTCATCATGAGCGCGCCGGTCATGGCCAACACCATCAGTTTCGTCTTCATGCTCAACTCCTCGTGGGCCGTGACCCGGCCGGTGTCTTGGTTCTGGACCTGGCGTTCATGCCCGTGGTCCATGGGGGCAGATTATAGACTTTCGACTGAACGCTGGCTGAATGTGGACAACGCTGATGCTGCGGACAATGCTGACTTGAACATCCGGTATCATCGCCGGATGACAACCGCCGCGATCCGGATCGCCATGTGGTCCGGGCCACGCAACATCTCCACGGCGCTCATGCGCTCCTTCGGCAGCCGCGCCGATACCACGGTCTGCGACGAGCCGCTGTACGCGCACTACCTGGCCGTCACCGGCCTGCCGCATCCGGGCCGCGACGAAGTCATCGCCGCGCACGAGCCTGACTGGCGCCGCGCCGCAGCCTGGCTCACGGGCCCCGTCCCGCACGGTCGCCCCGTGTGGTACCAGAAGCACATGGCCCACCACCTGCTGCCCGTCATCGAACGCGCCTGGCTGGACTCGCTGACCAACACCTTCCTGGTGCGGGACCCCGCGGCCATGCTGCCCTCGCTGGTCGCCAAGACGCCCGACGCCGGGCTCGCGGACACCGGCCTGCCGCAGCAGTGCGAGCTGTTCGATCGCGTCTCCGACCGGCTGGGCCGCGCGCCGCCGGTGATCGATGCCAGCGACGTGCTCGCCAACCCGGCCGGCCTGCTCGCGCGACTGTGCCGGGAACTGGGCATCGCCTGGGACGCGGCGATGCTGTCGTGGGCGCCCGGGCGGCGCGAGACCGACGGTGTCTGGGCGAAGCACTGGTATCACGCCGTGGAGGCGTCCACCGGATTCCAGGCGCCCGAGACCGCTGCCCCGCCGTCGCTGCCGGCAGCGCTCGACGGTCTTCACGAGCAGTGCCTCCCCTACTACCAACGCCTGCGGGCCTACCGCCTGCAGGCCTGACGGATTCCGCCATGCACCAGCAGTTCGATGAACGCAACCGCGACCTGATCGTCAACGTCAACGGCCTGCTCACGCACCGCGACGAGGCCCGCGTGAGTCCCTTCGACAGCGCCGTGCAGGGCGGCGACGCGGTCTGGGAAGGTCTGCGCGTCTATGACGGGCGCATCTTCCGGCTCGTGGAGCACCTCGACCGCCTGCGCGACTCGGCGCTCGCCCTCGCCTTCAGCTCGATCCCGAGCCACGAATACATCATCGGCGAGATCCGCCGCACGCTCGACGCCAACGGCATGCGCGACGGCGTGCACATCCGGCTCACGCTGACGCGCGGCGTCAAGTACACCTCGGGCATGGACCCGCGGCTCAACACCGCGGGCCCGACGCTGATCGTGCTCGCCGAGCACAAACCGCCCGTCTACGGCCGCGGCGGCCTCTCGCTGATGACCAGCTCGATCCGGCGCTTCCCGCCCGACTGCCTGGACCCGAAGATCCACCACAACAACCTGCTGCAGTCGATCCTCGCGAAGATCCAGGCCAATGCCTCGGGCGCGGACGATGCGCTGATGCTGGACATGCGCGGATTCGTCGCCGAGACCAACGCGACTCACGTGTTCATCGTCTCGCGCGGGGCGGTGCTCACGCCTCATGTGCATGCCTGTCCCGAAGGCATCACGCGCTCCGCCGTGCTCGAGCTGTGCGCCGAGCACAGCATCCCGCTGGAGGTTCGCGACCTGTCGCTGTCCGAGGTCTACCGAGCGGAAGAAATGTTCTGCACGGGCACGATGGGCGAACTGGCCGCGGTGACGCGCGTCGACGGCAGGACCATCGGCAACGGCGAACCGGGACCGGTGACGGAACGCCTGTCGGGCCTGTTCACCAGCCTGACTGCCAACAGCGGATACCCGATACTGGATCCAATACCCAGGGAGTGAACCATGCGCACAAGGATTGTGA
>JADZCS010000006.1 GCA_020851435.1 Gammaproteobacteria bacterium
ATCGAGGCACGCGTCGGCTCCGGCGACCTGGACGTCGTGACCACCGGCACGATCACCGTCGCTTCGGCGTCCGGTGAGGCCTACGGCGTGTACGTCGACGCGAATCACGGCGACGTGACCGTCGTCAACGCCGGCGGCATCACTGCGCTCGGGTACTACGGCGCATACGGCATCTATGCCAGCTCGTCGTACGGCGACGTGAGCGTCAGCAGCGTCACGCCAGGGGCGACGATCGTCGCCACCGCCGAGTACGGCGACGCGACTGGCATCAGTGCGTTCGCCAGGTACGGCGGCGCCGTCGACGTGCTCAACGAGGGCGCCATCACGGCGACCGTATCGGCCGACTTCTACGACTATGCCACCGCAACGGGCATCCAGGCCGAGGCCGGTGACTCCTACTACGACGGCGCCTGGACCAACGGCACGGTCGAGGTCCGCAACACCGGCGCGATCACGGCCACCAGCGGCTATAACGCCTTCGGCATCGACGCCAGTTCCTCCGGCGGCGACATCGCGGCCTTCAACGGCGGCAGCATCACGGCCGTGGGCTACGAGGCCGCCGGCATCCACGTGGTCAGCGCGAGCGGCGACGTGAGGGTCGACGGCGGGGAAGGCGGCAGCATCGAGGTGACGGCGGATTACGCGGCGCGCGGCATCTGGGCGTCGACCGGCGGTGCCGGCACGGTGACAGTGGCGAACGCCAGCAGCATTACGGCGGTCTCAGGTGACTATGCCGACGGCATCCTGGCCTACTCGAACAGCGGCGCCGTGAACGTCAGCAACAGCGGCGCCATCACGGTCAGCGCCAGCGACTTCGCCTCGGGCATCTACGCCGCGTCGGAGTACGGCGACGTCAGCGCCCGCAACCTGACCGGGGGCTCGATCAGCGCCACGAGCGCCTACGACATCGCGGCGGGCATCTACGCCTACTCGAACTACGGCGGCGACGTCGACGTCCTGAACCAGGGCTCGATCACGGTCGACGGCGGCGAGTACGCGGCCGGCATCTATGCCGCCGCCGGCGACCGCTTCGACGGCTCGGCCTGGGACTACGGCTCGGTCGAGGTCCGCAACAGCGGCAGCATCGAGGCGACGTCTGACCAGCTCGGCGCCTGGGGCATCCTGGCATCGGCGGATGGCGGCGACGTCCTGGTCGTCAACGCCAGCAGCGGCAGCATCAGCGCCTACGCGGACAGCGCGAGCGGCTACGGCATCGGAGCCGATGCCGTCGACGGTGACGTCAGCGTCTCCAACTTCGGCCGCGTCTTCGCCTACGGTGAGTACGAAGCGGCCGGCATCGACGCGAACTCGACCTTCGGCGACGTCGGCGTGTTCAGCCTGAACACCGTCGACCCAGTGACCGGTTCGGTACTGACCAGCCCCGAGATCTACGCCGTCGCGAAGTACGGCTACGCGGACGGAATCGCCGCTTTCTCGGTCTCCGGCGACGTCACGGTCGCCAACGACGGCCGCATCGGCGCCTATTCCTTCTACTCCGACGCCACGGGCGTGCGGGCGCAATCGGTGTTCGGCGACGTCAGCGTCCACGGCGGCGCCGGCGCGTTCATCACGGCCGACAGCTACGCAGCGGACGCCACGGGCATCAGCGCGATCGCCAGCAATGGCGGTGCCGTCCATGTCCTGAACCAGGGTGACATCGTCGCCGACGGTGAGAAGTACGCCACGGGAATCTTCGCGCAGGCCGGCGACTATTTCGACGGCGGCGAGTCCGGCGGCTGGGTGGTCGGCACTGTCGAGGTGCACAACAGCGGCGACATCGAGGCGACTGCCCGGGAATACGACGCCTACGGCGTTCGCGCCCTGACCTATGGCGGCGACATCCTGGTCTCCAACGCCGCGACCGGCAGCATTACCGCGACCGCGGTGTACAGCGACGCCTACGGCATCGAGGCCCGTTCGACCGGCGGCGACATCGACGTCGTCAACCTGGGCAGCATCGCCGCCTTTGGCGACAGCGACGCGTACGGCGTGCTGGCCGCGTCGCGGGACGGCGACGTCGGCGTGTTCAACCTGAATACCCTCGACCCCGTGACCGGGGCCGTGGTGAGCAGCGGTGAAATCCATGCCCATGCGGTCTACGACAATGCGGTAGGCATCGACGCCTTCTCGTACAACGGCAACGTCACGGTGGCCAACGAGGGCGGCATCGACGCTTACGCCGACCGCGACCTCGCCATCGGCGTGGGTGCCCACTCGGTGTTCGGCGACGTCAGCGTCCTCAACTACGCGGGCGCGAGCATCATGGCCGAGAGCGGCGGTTGGGACGCGACGGGCGTCGACGCGTACTCCGCAGCGGGTGGTTCCGTCTATGTGCTGAACGAGGGCGCCATCGAGGTGGAGGCGGCGGACGACGCGCGGGGCATCTACGCGGGCACCTACGGCGGTGACGTGGGCGTCTTCAACGATGGCAGCATCGACGCCACTTCCGTGTACGGCGATGCCACGGGCATCGACGTGCGCGCGGATTCCGGCGGCCAGGCCTACGTCCGGAACGACGGCACGATCACGGTCGAGGCGTCGCAGTACTACGGCGACGAAGCCTACGCGACCGGCATCCGCGCTGAGGCCGGCGACTACTTCGACGGCGGCGAGAACGGCGGCGGGACCTACGGCTCGGTGACGGTCCGCAACTACGGGTCCATCGACGTGTCCGGCGGCTACGACGTCTGGGGCATCGATGCCTCCACCGACCAGGGCGACATCCTGGTCGTCAACGCCGCGTCCGGCAGCATCACGCTGAATTCGGGCGACGACAGCTACGGCGGCATCGTCGCGCGCTCGAATGGAGGCGACATCACGGCCGTCAACCTGGGCGACATCACCATCGACAGCGACGAGGATGCCTACGGCATCGCCGTGTACGCGGGCCAGGGCGGCGACGCATACGTCTACAACTCGGGCGCCATCGACGTCGCGGCCAATTCGACCTTCCTCTACGGTGGCGACGAGGCCATCGGCATTGAGGCCCGCGTCGGCTCCGGCTACCTGGAGGTCGTGAACACCGGCACCATCACCGTCGCTTCGGCGTCCGGCGATGCCACCGGCGTCTTTGCGTCCTCCTACGGCGGCGGCGAAATCTACGTCTACAACTCGGATGCGATCAGCGTGGCGGCGCACGAGGAAGCGGTCGGCGTCGGCGCCTACAACACTGCGGGTGACGTCGCGGTCATCAGCGTCGCGGGCGCTTCCATCAGCGCCACCGGCGGGTACGATGCCACGGGCATAGTCGCCGAGACCAAGTACGGCGACGTCTACGTCGTGAACGAAGCCTCGATCGACGCCCTCGCCGATGAGGGCAGGGCGGCCGGCATAGAGGTCACCACCGGCGCGGGCGCCTACTACGCCTTTGCGGGCGGCGACATCGGCGTGTACAACGACGGCGACGTCCACGCCGTGTCGATGGACGGCTTCGCGGTCGGTATCCGCGCCCAGGCGGGCGGCTACGGCGACGTCTACGTGGGCAATGACGGCACGGTGCGCGCGCAGGCCGAAGGCGATGCGATCGGCATCGGCGCCTACGCGATGGCGGGCGACGTGGAGGTGTTCGCGAGCGGCAACGTGACCGCGGTGTCGACCTCCAGCACCGGCGATGCCGATTCCGCGGGCATCCGCGCCGAATCGGACTTCTACTACGGCGGTGGCGACGTGTACGTCGGGGTCGATTCCGGCACGGTCGTGTCGGCCACGTCGACGGCCAGCGCCACGGGCGCGGACGCCTACGCGGCCGGGATCCAGGCCTTCGCCTACGGCGACGTCACGGTGGTCAACGATGGCACGGTCACGGGCAGCGCAACGGCCTCCCTGGTCGCTGCGGCGTCGCGCAACGCCTACGCGGCGGGCATGTACCTCAGCTCCGCCTACGGCGACATCGCCGTGTACAACGACGGCACCATCCGCGCCACGGCGACGGCCTTCGACGGCCTGGCCGCCGCGGTCTACCTGAACGGCGAGTATGCCACCCTCGTGGAGAACCACGGCACGCTCACCGCGACGGGCAGCGACTTCAGCCACGCCGTCCTGTCGATCGGCGCGTCGGACGACACCGTGCTGAACTACGGCACGATGACGGGCTCGATCGTCACCGAGGGCGGCGACGACCTGGTGGTCAACGACGGCACCTGGAACACCCTGGGGTCCTCCGACCTTGGCGACAACAACGACGTGGTGTTCAACACGGCCGACGGCGTCATCAACATGACGAACACGTCGATCGACCTCGGTGGCTGGAGCGCACTGCCCCCGCCGCCGTCGGGCAAGTCCGGGCTGCGGCAGGCGCCGATCAGCGGCATCGCCGGCAACCAGTTCGTCAACGACGGCCTGATCGTCGTCCGCGGCGACGGCGTCATCGACATGGGCGCGCTCAACCCGAACGCGTTCGTGAACAACGGCATCGTCGATTTCGACGACGGCCTGCCGAACGACGCGCTGACGGTGTACGGCAACCTCGCCGGCGACGGCGACCTGCTCGTCGACCTGAACGCGGCGACCGGCGCGAGCGACATGCTCTACGTCGAGGGCAACGTGGTCTCGGGGACGCGGATGCGCGTCAACGGCCACATGGACACCATGCCGACCTCGGCCGACGACCGGATCGACATCATGCGGGTGAGCGGCACGTCCACGGCCAACGTGCTGACGGTGGGCGACATCACCACCAACGCGGACAGCTTCGTGACCTTCGGCTTCGGCGTGGTGGCCTCGATCAACACTGCCAACACCGCCGACGACGTCCACTCGCTGGCTGTGTCGGTCACGGGCCTCACCGGCCGTGGCGCGCTGCTGGCCTCGCTGGCTCCCGCGATGCAGAACTACTGGCACGACAGCCTGGGCAGCCTCACGCGGCGCACCGGCGTTGCCGAGCCGCAGGAGCTGGGCGTTCCGACGGCGTGGGTCCGCGGCTTCACGTCGGACGGCGAGGTCAATCCCGAGCTGAGCAGCGGCTTCGGTTCCGGCAGCACCGCGGACTTCGACCAGAAGCTCAGCGGCACCGAGTTCGGCATCGACGTCGGCGTCACCGAGACCCTGCGCTTCGGCCTGATGGTCTCCAAGGGCGATTCGACGGTGCGTATAGCCGACGTGGGCAGCGCCGAGATCGACGTGGACAACGTCGGCGTCTACGCCACCTGGCTGGGCAGCAGCGGCTTCTACGTCGATGCGACCTACCGCCAGATGGAGTTCGAGACCCGCCTCAGGTCGGGCTCGTACGACGACCGCCCGGACGCGTCTGCCGACGGCTTCTCGCTCGAGGCCGGCTATGCCTGGAAGCTCGACGGCGGCCTGGTCCTGAAGCCGGAACTGCTGTACTCGCAGGTCAAGGTCGACTCGCTGGACACCATCAGCAACTCGTACGGCGAATTCGGCCTCGCCGACGGCGACTCGTCACGGCTGCGCGCCGGCCTCACCATGAACAAGACCTATGGTGACAAGGGCAAGCACTGGACGCCGTATGCCGGCCTGTTCTACCTGACAGAAATGGACGGCAAGAACACGTTCGACGTGAACGGCGACTTCCAGGGCGATGTCGACATGAACGGCAACAGCTTCATCGGCGAACTGGGCGTCACCGGCCAGTTCGGCAAGTGGGTGCTGTCGGGCGGCGTAAACTACCAGGACGGTGGCGCCTTCAACGGCGTCCTCGGCGGCCAGCTCGCGATCCGCTACGCGTTCTGAGCGCGGCTGCGATAATGCCGAAGCCGGGGGCCCCTCACGGGTCCTCCGGCTTCGTCGGATATAGCCTGGAGAAGCATCTTGTCCACAGACGAACCCACCGGCGCCGAGTCATCGGGTACCCCGGCCGCTGATACTTCACCCATCGACGAGACCCTCGATACCGCTCCCGAGGCCGCGGCAAGCCCGGCCCCCGCGCCGGCGGCACCTGGCGCGCCACCGGCCCCCCCGGTGCGCGACCTCACGAAACTCAAGGTGCAGAAGAGCTGCTCGCGCGGACTCGCCAGCTGGCTCGCCTCCAGCCGCGTGTCGCTGGCCATCACTTCCTACCAGTCCGGCCGGGTGTACCTCGTCGGTGCGGACCGCAGCGGCCGCGTGTCGTTCTTCGAGCGCATCTTCGAGCGGGCGATGGGCATCGTCGGCAACGCCAACCGCATCTACCTCGGCGGCCTGTACCAGCTGTGGCGCTTCGAGAACGTGCTGAAGCCGAACGAGTCGATCCGCAACCAGTTCGACAAGTGCTACGTGCCGCGCAACGCCCAGACCATCGGCGACGTGGACATCCACGAGCTGGGCGTCCAGAAGAACGGCAAGGTGATCTTCGTCAACACGAAGTACTCCTGCCTCGCGGAGCCCAGCCTCACGCACAGCTTCAAGGCCGTGTGGAAGCCGCCGTTCATCAGCAAGCTCGCCCCCGAGGACCGCTGCCACCTGAACGGGCTGGCGATGGTCGGCGGCAAGGCCAAGTACGTGACCGCCGTCTGCCGCAGCGATTCGGTCGACGGCTGGCGCGAGCGCAGGGCGGACGGCGGCATCGTCATGGACGTCGAGACCAACGAGGTCGTCTGCGAGGGGCTGTCCATGCCGCACTCGCCGCGCTGGTCCAACGGCAAGCTCTGGCTGCTCAATGCGGGCACCGGCTACCTGGGCTGGGTCGACTTCGAGAAGAAGGCCTTCGTCCCCCACACCTTCTGCCCGGGCTTCATGCGCGGGCTGTCGATCATCGGCAACTACGCCGCGATCGGCCTGTCGAAGCCCCGCAACAAGCGTTTCGAGGGCCTCGCCCTCGATGCCGAGCTCAAGAAGCGCGACGCCGAGCCCTGGTGCGGGGTGCAGATCGTGTCCCTGAACAACGGCGACGTCGTGCAGTGGATCCGGTTCGACGGTGACATGACCGAGATCTTCGACGTCGCTTTCCTGCCGGGTGTCCGCAACCCGATGATGGTCGGGCTGCGCACCCCGGAAATCCGGGAACTGATCACCTTCGAGACCGCCCTGGGCGGCGAGGCAAACTCCGCATGAACGTCCTGAAGAGCAGCTTGATGGCCCTGCTGGCCACCCCTGTGCTGGCGCTGGCGGCCAACCCGCCCGTGGTGCCCCCCGCGGCGCCGGCCGCCGCCGCTGCGGAGCGCGCGGACACTGTCGCCGCGCAGTTCAACCGCTGGGACACGGACAGGAACGGCAGCCTGAGCCTGGACGAGTTCCGCAAGGGTTACGAGCAGTCGCGCCGCAACGTGGCGCTGGCGCAGATGCGTTCCAACTTCATCGCCCGCGACACGGACAAGAGCGGTTACCTCGAGAAGGGCGAATACGAGGCGCTGCCCGTCGTGAAGGCCGCCGGCGCGAAGGCGCTGCCGTTCTCGCAGGCCGACAAGAATGCCGATGGCCGGCTGGACTTCACGGAATACGAGGCGGTACTCGCCGCCGCTGCCGCTGCCGCCGCCCCGCCGCGCTGAGCCTGGAGAGACTCATGGACTACACGATCGGTCCCGTCTGGCAGAACGTCGACGCCGCCCTCGAGCAGGAACTCGTCGACTTCTGGATTGCCGAGAAGGTGTTCGCGACGGAAGGACCGGCGCGCGCGCGCGCCGGGGAAGTGGTCTGCGTCGGCCGCGCGCCGGATGGCAAGATCGCCGGCGTGTGCTCGGTCGTACCGCGCATCCTGCCGCGCCTGCGCGAGCGCATGTACTACTACCGCAGCTACGTCCGCGCGGCTGACCGCAAGCAGGGCCTCGCGCTGCAGCTGCTGAAGTCCGTGAAGGAGCCGCTGCAGGCATTCCAGGCCGCGTTGCCCAAGCCGCGCGTCATCGGCATCGTCCTCGAGATCGAGAACCGGGCCGTGGCCACGTACCACAACGAGGCCTTCTGGCGCCTGACCGGCTACACGTTCATCGGCTACTCGCCGCGCGGCTTCGACATGCGCGTGCAGTATTTCGACGGCGCCCGCCTGCAGCGCCTGCGCCCGGCGGCGGGCGGGGCCGGAGCCGGCGCCGCGGCGCGCCCGCGCGGCGGCGCTGCACGTCGGCGTCCCGGCTGACGGCTGACCTGAAGCCTGAAGGCACCAGTGCGCACCAGTGCCAGGCACTGGTGCAGCGGTGCCGCTACCCGTCGGTGTTTAGTCGATGGTCCACGAGGTCCCTGACGACCGAGGGATCGGCCAGCGTCGAGGTGTCGCCCAGCGCGTCGTGCTCGTTGGCGGCGATCTTGCGCAGGATGCGCCGCATGATCTTGCCCGAGCGCGTCTTGGGCAGGCCCGGCGCCCACTGGATGAAGTCCGGCGAGGCGAGGGCGCCGATCTCCTTGCGCACCCACTGCCGCAGTTCCTCGCGCAGTTCCGGCGTCGCCTGCTCGCCGGTCTTGAGCGTCACGTAGGCGTAGATGCCCTGGCCCTTGATCGCGTGCGGGCAGCCGACCACGGCGGCCTCGGCGACCGTCCTGTGCGCCACCAGCGCGCTTTCCACCTCGGCCGTGCCGATGCGGTGCCCGGAGACGTTGATCACGTCGTCGACGCGCCCGGTGATCCAGTAGTAGCCGTCCTCGTCGCGGCGCGCGCCGTCGCCCGTGAAGTAGGTGCCGCGGAAGGTCTTGAAGTAGGTGTCGATGAAGCGCTGGTGGTCGCCGTAGACCGTGCGCATCTGGCCCGGCCAGCTGTCGAGCAGCACGAGGTTGCCCTCGGTGGCGCCGTCGAGCAGCTTGCCCTCGTTGTCGACCAGCGCGGGCCGCACGCCAGGCAGGGGCAGCGTGGCCGAGCCCGGCTTGAGCGCCGTCGCCCCGGGCAGCGGCGAGATGAGGATGCCGCCGGTCTCCGTCTGCCACCAGGTGTCGACCACCGGGCAGCGGCCGTCGCCGACCACGCGGTGATACCACTCCCAGGCCTCCGGATTGATGGGCTCGCCTACCGAGCCGAGCAGCCTCAGGCTCTTGCGCGAGCAACGCGTGACCGGTTCGTCACCCTCGCGCATGAGCGCGCGGATCGCCGTCGGCGCCGTGTAGAAGATCGTCACGCCGTGCTTGTCGATGGCCTCCCAGAAGCGGCTGGTGCTGGGATAGACGGGCACACCCTCGAACATGACACTGGTCGCGCCGTTCGACAACGGGCCGTAGACCACGTAGCTGTGGCCGGTGACCCAGCCGACGTCGGCCGTGCACCAGAACACGTCGTCCTCACGGATGTCGAACACCTGCGCGAACGTGAAGTTGGCGTAGACCAGGTAGCCGCCGGTGGTGTGCAGCACGCCCTTGGGTTTCCCGGTCGAGCCCGATGTGTAGAGGATGAACAGCGGATCCTCCGCGTTCATGCGCTCCGGTTCGCACTCGGCGGGCTGGGTGTCCACGAGCTGGTGGAACCAGGCATCGCGGCCCGCGACCCAGTCGATGGGTCCGCCGGTGTGCCTGAGCACGATGACCTTCTCGACGCTGGGCAGCGGGTGATGCTCGAACGCGGCGTCGACGTTGGCCTTGAGCGGCACCTTCTTGCCGCCGCGCAGCCCCTCGTCGGCGGTGATGATGATCTTCGACCCGCAGTCCTCGATGCGACCCGCGAGCGACTCCGGCGAGAAGCCGCCGAACACGATCGAGTGCACCGCGCCGATGCGGGCGCAGGCCAGCATCGCGACGGCCGCATCCGGCACCATGGGCATGTACAGCGTCACGCGATCGCCCTTGCCCACGCCGAGCCCGCGCAGCGCGTTGGCGAAGCGGCAGGTGCGCTCGTAGAGCTCGCGATAGCTCACGTGATGGGAGACCGAGGGGTCGTCGCCCTCGAACAGCAAGGCCGTCTTGTCGCCGCGGCTCGCGAGCTGCCGGTCGAGGCAATTGACTGAGAGATTGAGGACGCCGTCCTCGTACCAGCGGATGCGGAAGTCGTCCGCGTCGAAGCTGACGTCCCGGATCCGCGTCGGCTTCACGTACCAGTCGATGCGTTCGGCAACGCGCGCCCAGAAGGCCTCGGGGTCGGCGGCTGATTCCGCGACCATGCGCTGGTAGTCGACGCTGCTGACAGTGCCAGCATCCGCAAAGTCGGCCGGAACCGGATATACCTTTGCCATCCTGCGAGCCCCTTGCGGCTGTCTCATGAGCTAAGGGTATCCCGAAGCGATTGATCCAGGTCAATGGGAATATTTTTTGCCTTGTTAGCATGGGTGGCACGAAAAGGAGGTTTCCCATGTTGCGCAAGGCCTTGCTGGTGGCTGGAATGTTGTCGGTCACCGCGGCTGCCCAGGCCGCCGAGCCCGGAAAGTTCTTCAGCGACGGCAAGGCTGGCTTCGACCTGCGCTATCGATTCGAAACGGTGGACCAGGACGGCATCCTCGAGGAAGCCGAGGCGAGCACGCTGCGCATGCGCATGACCCTGAGCTCGGGCGTGGTCGCGGGCTTCTCCGGCGTTGCCGAAGTCGACGACGTCGAAACCGTGTTCTCCGACGACTACAACTCGACGCGCAACGGCAAGACCCAGTACCCGCAGGTGGCCGACCCGACGGGCTTCGACCTCAACCAGTTGTACGTGCAGTACGCCGGCCTGCCCAAGACCGTGGTCCGCCTCGGGCGGCAGCGCATCAAGCTGGACAACGAGCGCTTCATCGGCGGCGTCGCCTGGCGCCAGAACGAACAGACCTTCGACGCCTTCCTGGTCGAGAACAAGGGGCTGTCGAAGACCACCCTGACCTACGGCTACATCGACGAGGTGCGCCGAATCTTCGGGCCGGACGACGGTTCTCCGCCTGCGTCGCTCGACGCCGCCGCGCACGTGCTCAACGCCAGGGTGGCCGGCCTGCCCATCGGCAACTTCACCGCCTACGACTATTACCTGGACATCGAAACGCAGCCGCAGCTCGCGAGCAATACGGTCGGCATGCGCCTGGACGGGTCGCGCAAGATCACTCCCACGGCGTCGTTCACCTACGCGCTGGAGTACGCTCGCCAGACCGACGTCGGCGACAACCCGGCCCAGATCGATGCGTACTACTCGCTGCTGGAGATCGGCGCCAAGGTCGGTGCGGTCGGTGTCAACGCCGGCTACGAGGTGCTGAGCGGCGAGGCCGGGACCTATTCGGCGACCCTGAATCCCGCCTTCCAGACGCCACTCGCCACGCTGCACAAGTTCCAGGGCTGGGCCGACAAGTTCCTGACCACGCCGAGCGCCGGCATCAGGGACTACTACCTG
>JADZCS010000007.1 GCA_020851435.1 Gammaproteobacteria bacterium
GACAGGTCGACGCCGACCGCGCGCAACTCCGCTGCCATGAGCCAGCCGAGCTGGCGCGCCAGCGCCACGGCGCCCGGCCGGTCGCCGCGGTAAACGTGCCCGATGCGATGCAGCGCCGGCAGCCGCGTGAAGCCCGGACGGAAGCGCTGCACGCGCCCTCCTTCCTGGTCCACTGCAACCACCAGGGCCGGCGTACGCACGGCGTGGATGTCGGACACGAGGCGCTGCAGCTGTTCCGGGCTCTCGTAGTTGCGCGTGAACAGGATCACGCTGCCGACCAGAGGATGCTCGAGCATCTCGCGCTCGTCCGGCTCCAGCGCGACGCCGCGCAGGTCGACCATCAGGGGTCCGAGCGTCATCGCCGGCCACCTGGCTCGAACACCGCGATCGACTCGACGTGCGCCGTGTGCGGGAACATGTCCATCGCCCCGGCGGCCGTCAACCGGTAGCCGTGCTCGTGGACGAGCACGCCAGCATCCCGCGCCAGGGTCCCGGGATGGCAGGACACGTAGACGATGCGGCGGGGCCGCGCCGCAACTACCGCCGGCAACACTTCGGCGGCGCCCGCGCGTGGCGGGTCGAGCAGCACGAGGTCGTAGCCGCGCTCGAGCCAGGGCGAGCCACGCAGATCGCTGGCGAGGTTGGCGACGTGGAAGCCCACATTGCCCAGGCCGTTGCGCTCCGCGTTCGCACGGGCCCTGGCCACCAGCCCGACATCGCCTTCGACGCCCACCACGCTGCCCGCGCGCCGGGCCAGCGGAAGGCTGAAATTACCGAGGCCGCAGTACAGGTCCATCACCGAATCCGAGGGTTGCGGGTCCAGCAGGCCCACCGCGCGGGCGACCATCAGCCGGTTCAAGGGCGCGTTGACCTGAACGAAGTCGCAGGGCTCGAACTGCAGCGTCACGTCGAAGTCCGGCAGGGAATACGCCAGCGGCCGGGCCGGCGGCGTGAGCGCTGCGACGGTCTCGTAGCCGCCCGGCTGCAACCAGATGTCGATGCCGTGGGTGGCGCCGAATTCGGTGAGGCTGGCCACGTCGGAGGCCGAGGGCGCATCCAGCACGCGGAACACCAGCGCGACGGTCTCGTCCGCGATGGCCACCTCGATCTGCGGCACGCGCTCACGGATCGACAGCCCGCCAATCAGGGTACCCAGCGCGCCCACCAGTGACCCGACCGGGTCGGCGAGCACGTGGCAGCGCTCGATCTCGGCGATGTAGGGCGATGCCCGCTCGCGGAAGCCGACCAGGGCCTTGCCCTTCTTCGGCACGTAGCGCGCGCCGAGGCGCGCCCGGCGCCGATAGGCCCAGGGCGAGGCCGTCAGCGGCGGCAGCCACTCGGCGGGCTCGACCTTGCCGATGCGTGCGAGTTCCTCGGCCAGGTGAGCGCGCTTGAACTCGACCTGCGCGGTCGCCTCCAGGTGCTGCAGGGCGCAGCCGCCGCAGGTGCCGAAATGCGGGCAGGCCGGCTCGACGCGCTCAGGCGCGCGCACGAGCACCTCGACCAGCATGGCCTCGTCGTAGCTGCGGCGCTTGCGCAGGCGGCAGAAGACGACCCGCTCACCCGGCAGCGCGCCAGGCACGAAGACAGTCTTGCCGCTGGCGCGAACCACGCCGCGACCGTCGTGCGCCAGCGATACGACCTCGCCCTCCTCGGGCGGAGTCTGCAGCCTCACAGCGGCTCCCACTCGTTGACGAAGCGCAACCAGTGCGGCTGCGGATGCTCCTCGAGCCACTCGTAGACTCGCGCGGTCTCGGCGTCGTATTCGTCGGAAGACAGGCGGCCGCGGATCAGTTCGAGACGCAGGTAGACGAGGTAGGTCTTGAGGGCATCGGTCTCGCAGTGGGCGCGGATCTCCTCGATGCGGCCTTCGCACCAGGCCGCCCAGACGCGGTCACCGCCCATGCCCGTCGCCTTGCCAGGGAGGCCAAGCGCGCCGGCCACTGCTTCGAGCGTCGCCTGTTCGCGGTCCTGGCCGGCGGACAGCAGGTCCAGCAGGTCGAGGCGCTCGCCGCCTTCCCAGAAGCGCGGCGCGACGACGCCGTGCTTGAGCGCCCGCAGCTGCAGCACGGGCAGGTCGAAGGCCGCGCCGTTCCAGGACACCAGCGTCGGCTGCAGCTTGTCGGTGCCGGCGAAGAAGCGCTCGACCAGTTCCGCCTCCGGCGAAGCCGCCGTGCCCAGGCTCCAGACGTTGAACTTGTCGCCGGCCCGCAGCACCGCCGCGATGGCCACGATGCGCTGCTGCGCGCAGGGCAGGATGTCGGTGCCGCCCGACTGTTCGCGGCGCTTCTCGAACATGATCTCGCCGACGTGCTCGTCGGACGGGTCGTCGATCCCGTACAGCCGGCGACCCAGGTCGACGTCGGGAATCGTCTCGATGTCGAATGCAAGGCAGTGGATCATCAGCGTGCCCCGCGCGCCTCGATCATGAGGCGCTTCATCTCGCGCACCGCTTCGGCGAGGCCGGTGAATACTGCCCTGCCGATGATGGCGTGCCCGATATTGAGTTCCACGATCTGTGGCAGCACGGCGACGGGCTGCACGTTCTGGTAATGCAGGCCATGGCCGGCGTTGACGACCAGCCCTGCCGCCGCCGCGTGCCTCGCCGCCACTGCGATGCGGTGCAGCTCGGCCGCGCGGCGTTCGCCGCGGGCCTCCGCATAGGCGCCGGTGTGCAGCTCCACCACGGGCGCGCCGGCCCGCGCCGCAGCGTCGATCTGGTCCTGGTCCGGGTCGATGAACAGGGACACCCGGATGGCGTGGCGGCGGAGCTCGGCACAGCAGTCGGTGATGCGCGCGAGTTGCCCGCGGACGTCCAGGCCGCCCTCGGTGGTGACCTCGGCACGCCGCTCGGGTACCAGGCAGGCGTCCTCCGGCAGCACGCGGGCGGCGATCGCCAGCATCTCGTCAGTTGCGGCCATCTCGAGGTTCATGCGGGTCTGCAGGGCACCGCGCATGGCGTCGAGGTCGCGGTCCTGGATGTGGCGCCGGTCCTCGCGCAGGTGCAGCGTGATGCTGTCCGCGCCCGCCTGCTCCGCCAGCAGCGCAGCATGCACGGGGTCTGGATAGCGCGACTGGCGGGCCTGCCGCAGCGTGGCAACGTGGTCGATGTTGACGCCGAGTGCGATCGTGCCGTGCATCAGGTGTCGTTCTCCTGCCGGCGCAGTGCCAGCATCACTTCGCGGCTGCGGAGCGCCCGCCCATCGAGGCAGGCATCCAGTGCGGCGCGCAACACGCGCTTGGCACAACGCTGCGCGGGCAGGCCCTCGAACCGGCCGGCGGCGACCGCCAGCAATTCGACGCCCTCGAACGCGCCTTCCCCGGGTCCGGCCGCCGCAACCACGCCGAACTCGGCCCGGAAATGATAGTACCCCGCCGGGTCGAGCGGCTGTCCAGTGCGCACCTCGGCGGTGAGGTCCGGCCCATAGCCGAGGGCGTCGAGCAGCCCCTTCTCGAAGCGGCGCAGGGTGACCTGCTCGGCGACGCCTCCGGCAGCTTCCTTGAGGCCCGCGAGGGCTCCCGCGTAGAGCTCGAAGACCTCGGGATGGGTGTCCTCGCGCGACAGCAGCTTCAAGAGCAGCTCGTTGAGGTAGAAGCCGCTCATGAGCCTGGCCGGCGCGAGCGGCACAGGGTCACCAGCGAGTTCGGCGGCCGTCAGGGTGCCGCCGTCGGCCTTGCCGGTCCACGACACCAGGATCGGCTGGAACGGCTGCAGCACGGCGGCGAGCGCCGAACCGGGGCGCCTGGCGCCGCGCGCGAACAGCGTGACGCGGCCGTGGTTGAGGGTGACGAGGTCGAGTACGCGGCTCGAATCGCTGTAGGGCCGGTGATGGAGCAGGTATGCAGGTTCCAGCTGGACCCGCCGCGCCCCGCTCATGTGCCGTCGTAGCCGAACTGGCGCAGCGCAGCCTCGTTGTCGGCCCAGTCCTCGCGCACCTTGACCCACAGCTCGAGGTGCACGCGCCGGCCCAGCAGTTCGTTGAGCTCGAGACGCGCTGCGCGGCCGACGGACTTCAGGCGCGCCCCGCCCTCGCCGATCACGATCTTCTTCTGGCCGTCGCGCTCCACCCAGATGATGGCGTTCAGCGCGAGGCGACCATCCTCCTGCTCTTCCCAGCGCTCGATTTCCACGCTGATGCCGTATGGCAGTTCCTCGTGCACCGCGAGCGTGAGCTTCTCGCGGATCACCTCGGCAGCCAGGAACCGCTCGCTGCGATCGGTGACCTGGTCTTCGGGGTAGATGGCCTCGCACTCAGGCAGGGCCGCGGAAATGGCCGCCAGCAGCGGGGCCAGGTTCTGTTCCCGGCGCGCCGACAGCGGCACAACGGCGATGAAGTCGTGCAGCTTCGAGAGGCGCTCGATCACGGGTAGCAGCCGCTCGCGCGGCCGGACGCGGTCGACCTTGTTGATCACCAGCACGGCGGGAATGCCACTGTCCTTGACGCGCGCCAGTGCAGTCTCGTCCTCGTCGGTCCAGCGGTCGCCGTCGACTACCAGCACCGCGACGTGGGCCTCGGCCAGGCTGCCGAGCGCCGCGCGGTTCATCGCGCGGTTCAGCTGGCGCCTGGCGTTGCCGTGCAGGCCCGGCGTGTCGAGAAAGGAGGCCTGCCAGCCCTCTCCCGTGACGACGCCCAGGATGCGATGGCGCGTGGTCTGGGGCTTGGGCGTCACGATGCTGACTTTCTGGCCGACGAGCGCGTTGAGCAGCGTCGACTTGCCGACGTTCGGCCTGCCGACCAGCGCAACGAATCCGGCGCGATGCGCTTCGCTCACGTGTGTTCACCTGTTTCAATCTTCTCGAGCACGCGCCGCGCCGCTTCCTGCTCGGCGCGGCGTCGGCTCGAACCCTCGGCTTCCGCCGCAATCCCCAGCGAGGCAACCTCGCAGGACACGCGGAAGGTCTGGTCGTGCGGCTCGCCCCAGCTGGCGGTCACCGCGTAGGCCGGCAGCGGCCGGCCCTGGCCCTGCAGGCGTTCCTGCAGGCGGGTCTTCGGATCCTTGAGCTGCCCTGCCTCGGGCAACTCCGTGAGACGCCCGCGGAACAGGCGCTCCGCGACAGGCCGGACAGCCTCGATGCCGCCGTCGAGGTAGATCGCGCCGATCAAGGCCTCGAGCGCATCCGCCAGGATCGACTTGCGGCGGAAGCCGCCCGACTTGAGTTCGCCCTCGCCCAGCCGGACGTGGTTGCCCAGGCCCAGGTCGAGGGCGATGGTGCCGAGCACCTCGCCGCTGACCATGCTCGCGCGGTAGCGCGACAGGGCGCCTTCGTCGGCGCCGGGAAACTCGCGATAGAGCAGCTCGGCCACGATGAACGACAGAACTGCGTCGCCCAGGAACTCCAGGCGCTCGTTGTTGGGACCGCCCAGGCTTCGATGCGTGAGGGCGTCGGTCAGCAGGCCCGCGTCGGCACAGGCATAGCCCAGCGTATCGGCCAGCCAGCGCTCCGCCGCGCTCAAGGCGCCCGCCTCAACGCGCCTGCACTTCGACGGAATCGTCGAACTCGACCAGCAGCGAGATATTGGCCACCAGCGGCGCCGTCTCCTCGTAGGCGGCGCGCAGGATGAAGCTGCCGCCGTCACGCGTGATCTCGACGTCGCGGAAACCGATCACATCGATCGACTCGACGTCGAACTGCCGCGAGATGCCCAAGCGCAGCATCTGCTCGGTCGTTCCCGGATTGGACTGGAACTCGTCGCGCACCTTGCCGAGCGCGCTCTTGATGGCCATCGCCTCCAGGTACACGGGTGTCAGCCGTATGCCGATATAGACCCAGCCACCCACCAGCACGAGGCCGATGAGCAGACCCATGATCGTGATGCCCTTCTGCCTGCTGCGCATGTCTTCTTTGCTCCCTGCCGTTTCCCTTTACTCGATGCTGGTGCCCATGCGATCCCAGAGCAGGAAAGAGCCCTGCCCGGGATTGAAGGATAGCCAGATCGAGACCGCCTTGCCGATCAGGTTTTCCGCGGGCACGAACCCCACCTCGGGGAACCGGCTGTCGCGGCTGTTGTTGCGGTTGTCGCCCATGAAGAAATACTTGCCCTCGGGCACGACCCACTCGCCCGGGGCGCTCGGGCGCGCCGGGTCGAGCATGAGCCGGTGCTGCTTGCCCGGCAGATCCTCGGTCAGGACCATGGTGAAGGGGTACTGCTCTTCCTTCGGGCCGCGGTACAGGCCGACCTGCATGAGCGGCGCGGGCTGGCCGTTGACCAGGACGCCCTGCTCGGTAACGGTGATGCGATCGCCGGGCAGGCCGACCAGGCGCTTGATGAACACCACGGACGGCTCGGAGGGCTTGCGGAAGACGATCACGTCGCCGCGGGCCGGGTCGCCGATCTCGACGAACTTCCAGTTGGCCACCGGCAGGCGCAGGCCGTAGCGCCACTTGTTGACGAAGATGAAGTCGCCCTCGACCAGCGTCGGCATCATGGAATCCGAGGGAATGCGGAACGGCTCGTAGAGGAACGAGCGCAGCACCAGCACCACCAGGATCACCGGGAAGAACGACCGCGAATAGTCGACGTACCAGGGCTCGACCTTGACGCCAGCCGCCGCCCGCCTGGCGCGCAGCGCGAACTTGTCGACGGCATAGACCACGCCCGTCACGAGGGCGAGGACGACCAGCACGAACGAGAAGTCGATGATCATCACTTCTTGCCCATCTGCAGCACCGCGAGGAAGGCTTCCTGCGGGATCTCGACCGTGCCGACCTGCTTCATGCGCTTCTTTCCTTCCTTCTGTTTCTCGAGCAGCTTGCGCTTGCGCGAAATGTCTCCGCCGTAACACTTGGCGAGCACGTTCTTGCGCAGCGCCTTGACCGAGGCCCGGGCGATGACCTGCGAACCGATGGCCGCCTGGATGGCCACCTCGAACATCTGCCGCGGGATCAGTTCCTGCATCTTGTCGACGAGTTCGCGGCCGCGCTGGTAGGCGGTCTCGCGGTGCACGATGATCGCCAGCGCATCGACGCGGTCGGCGTTGATCAGCACGTCGAGCTTGACCAGCGGCGCCGCCTGGAAGCGGTTGAACTCGTAGTCGAACGACGCATAGCCGCGGCTCGCCGACTTGAGGCGATCGAAGAAGTCGAGCACGACCTCGGCCAGCGGCAGCTCGTACTGCAGCGACATCTGGGTGCCGAGCTGAAGCATTTTCTTCTGCACGCCGCGCTTTTCCTGGCACAGCTTCAGCACCGGGCCGACGTGCTCCGGCGGCACCAGGATGTTGGCCGTTATGATCGGCTCGCGCAGCTGGTCGATCAGGTCGGGGCGCGGCAGCTTCGCGGGATTGTCCACGAACTCGACGCTGCCGTCGGTGAGCGCGACCTCGTAGATGACCGTCGGCGCGCTGGTCACGAGGTCGAGGTTGTACTCGCGCTCGAGCCGCTCCTGGACGATCTCCATGTGCAGCAGGCCCAGGAACCCGCAGCGGAAGCCGAAGCCCAGCGCCGTCGACACCTCCGGCTCGAACTGCAGCGACGAGTCGTTGAGGCGCAGCTTGTGCAGCGCGTCGCGGAACGCCTCGTAGTCGTCCGTCTGCACCGGGAACAGCCCCGCGAACACGCGCGGCTTGATCTTCTTGAAGCCGGGCAGCGCCGTGGCGCTGGGGCGGGAATCGTGGGTGATCGTGTCGCCGACCGGCGCGCCCTCGATCTCCTTGATGCCGGCCATGATCCAGCCGACCTCGCCGGTCTGCAGGCATTCGGTGTCGAGCCGCTTCGGCGTGAAGCAGCCCACGCGGTCGGCGTTCCAGGCGCGACCGGTCGTCATGACGCGGATCTTGTCGCCCTTCTTGAGCGAGCCGTTGACGATGCGCACCAGCGACACCACGCCGACGTAACTGTCAAACCAGGAATCGATGATCAGCGCCTGCAACGGCGCGTCCGCGTCGCCCTTGGGCGCCGGTATGCGCTTGACCAGTTCCTCGAGCAGGTCGGGCACGTTCTGGCCGGTCTTGGCGCTGACGCCGATCGCGTCGGTCGCCTCGATGCCGATGATCTCCTCGATCTCGGTAATGACCTTGACGGCATCGGCCGACGGCAGGTCGATCTTGTTGAGGACCGGCAGCACCTCGAGGCCCATCTCGAGCGCGGTGTAGCAGTTGGCGACGCTCTGGGCCTCGACGCCCTGCGCGGCATCGACCACCAGCAAGGCGCCCTCGCAGGCGGCCAGCGAGCGCGAGACCTCGTAGGAGAAGTCCACGTGGCCCGGGGTATCGATGAAGTTGAGCTGGTACTCCACGCCGTCGCGGGCGCGATAGCGCAGCGTGACCGACTGGGCCTTGATGGTGATGCCCCGCTCCCGCTCGATGTCCATCGAGTCGAGGACCTGGGCCTGCATTTCGCGCGCCTCGAGGCCGCCGCAGATCTGGATGAAGCGGTCGGCCAGCGTCGACTTGCCGTGGTCGACGTGGGCGATGATCGAGAAGTTGCGAATGTGCTGCTGCATCAGGGGATAGTCGACCGTAAACGGCGGATTATAGCAGCCGCAGGCACCGATCCCCGGTCAAACCGCGAGCAGGCCGGCGAGCTTGGCCTCGTCGAGACGCCCCCAGCAGACGGTCGAGCCGTCGAGGGTCAGTACCGGCACCTTGAGGCCCCAGCGCCTGGCCGTGGCGGGATCGGCGTCCACGTCCCGCAGCTCGAAACCAAGGCCGCGGGGCGCCAGGAACGCGGCGAGATCCTCGACCATGACGTCGCAGAGATGGCAGTCCTCCCGGCTGTAGATCACCAGGCGCGGCGCCGTGGCAGTCACGGCGCGGACCGGGCCTGGCGGCCGTCCTGCTGCATTCCAGCGGCGACCAGGCGCAGGGTTTCCGGCGGTACTTCGCCCACGGCGGTCACCTGCCAGCCGCTGACGACCGTCGAAAACGCCGACGCGGCGCCGATGGTCCCTGAACTGGTTCGCGCCGGCTTGTCGCGCGGCGGCTCCTGGATGAACACGGAAATGGACGCGACCCCATCGGTGTAGACGAGGTGCGTGACAGGCTGGGCAGCGCCCGGCATGACCTGCGCCGTCGCCAGCGACAGCCGGAATCCCGGCGGCATGCGCACCGCGCGCCAGCCCGGCTGTGCGCGCCCGGGCGTCTGGCCCTGCTTGATCCACCGGAAATCGCGGGGATCCACCGCGGGCTCGAATTCGGCGTCCGGGATTTCGCCCGGCATCTCGAGGCGCGTGAAGGCCATGGACTCGAACACGCGACCGGTCGAGTCCACCATCTCGGTGCGCATCGGCATCGCCGTGCGTTCGTCGATCCAGATCCGGAAGCCGAAGCGGTAACCGTCCCGGGGACGCACGCTGAGCAGGCGGGCCTGGCCGCCCAGCACGCTGGGCGTGCGTTCGCCGAGGGACAGCTCGTAGTGCTGCTCGACGTCCGGGCCGAAGCGCGGCAGGTTGCCCAGCAATGCCGTGGGACCACTGCGGCGCTCGATCACGGCGACGCGCTGGTCGGGCAGGTAGGCGACGACCTCGTCGCCGTCGCGGATCACCTCGCGCCGGGATCCGGAAGTGGCGACGAGCCGCTCGAGCACGCGCCCGTCGCGGGCGCGGTGCAGGATGCGCAGCTGCTCACGGCCGCGGGCGGACTCGACGAGGAACTCGCCCTCGTAGGTGCGTGTCGAGACGGATTCGCCCATGCGCTGCAGCCAGGCCCGGGCCATCTCGTCGGCATGGGCGGCGAAGGGGAGCAGTGCCACCGCCAGGAGGCCGGCAGCGAGCCCCCTCATTGGGCGGGCCCCGCCTTGGCCGTCGGCTCCAGGGGTTCCGGAGGTGCGGCGATAAGGCCCGTCACGATCGCACGCCGGCCGACGTAGGACGCCTGCTCGCTGTGCGCGACGAGGAAGTTCGCAAACTCGACCGGCGCGAGTTCGCCTTCAGGCGCCGAGGGCGTGGTGTAGCCCTGGGGCGCGTCGATGACCGGCGTCACGGCGGCCACCTGCTCGACCACCACGGAAGACGTGGCCGGGGACTCGGGTGCCGGCGCGACCGCCGCGACGACCGCCGGCGACTCAGGCCCGCCCGTGCCGAAGCGTCCCACCAGGACGACGGCAGCCAGCGCGACGCTGGCGGCGACCGAGAGGCCTGCGACATGCCGGCGCCAGCCCCGCGGGGAAGCCGAGCCGACGCCCGCCGCCGGCAGGGCCGGTTCGCGCGCGATGGCGGCACTGACCCGCGAGGCGACCGGCCGCGCAGCCTCGATGCCACCCTCGGCGCGCATGGCGTCGCCGATGAGCGAGTAGCGCGAGAGCGCTGCGACCAGCGAATCGTCACGCTCCAGGCGCTTGAGGAAGAGCTCGGCCTCGGCTGCCGGCAGTTCGCCGTCCAGGAAGGCGGACAGTTGTTCCTTGAGGGGATCGGTCATCGTCTTATTCCTCATCATCACGGCCGAGGCCGCCGTCGAAGACCTGCCTCAGGCGGCGGTCGATGGCCTCGCGGGCGCGGAAGATCCGCGAACGAACGGTGCCCACGGGGCAGTCCATCGTCCGCGCTATATCCTCGTAGGACAGTCCCTCGAGCTCGCGCAGCACGATCGCGGTGCGCAGGTCCTCGGGAAGCTGCTCGATTGCGGCGTTGACTGTCTGGCGGATTTCCTCCGTCAGCAGCAGGCCCTCGGGGGTGTCGGGATCCCTGAGCTTCGAATGCAGTTCGTACTGCTCGGGGTCCTGCATGTCGAGGTTGTAGTCGACCGGCCGGCGCTTGGCAGAGACCAGCGCGTTCTTGGCCGTGTTGATCGCGATGCGGTACAGCCAGGTGTAGAAGGCGCTGTCGCCGCGGAAGGACGGCAGCGCGCGGTAGGCCTTGATGAAGGCCTCCTGGGCGATGTCCTCGGCCTGGTGGGGGTCGCGCACGAAGCGCTGCACGAGCTTGAGCACGCGGTGCTGGTACTTGAGGACGAGCGTGTCGAACGCGGTCTTGTCCCCGCCCTGCACGCGCCGCACCAGCGACAGATCGCCCGCATCAGGCTCCATGGGTTCCGTCTTCAGCATGGCGCAGTTGGTGTCCACAGGATCGTAGACCGGGGTCCGGGCGAAAAGTTCGCCGGCCGCTTGTTCGCTGCGCCGCCGCCTCCTTGGCGAGACCGTCGTAGCCTCATCTTAGCCTAGCGGGCCAGGCGAATCCCCGCCTTCAGTCGACGGAAGTCGTCGCCGGGGACGGCCGTTCTCGGCAGCCACCAGGCAGCGCTTCCCCCGTCCCAGGACAGGCGCAGCAGGACGCCGTCGCGGGCGGCCCAGCTCGACGGCAGGACGTCGGCCGCTACTTCCGAGCCGTCGCGCAGGCGGACGCTCACCCTGCCCCGCTCCGCGCGCAGCGCCACGACGCGCGAGAAACGACCTGGAATGGCCGCCAGCGTCCAGGGAAGCGCGGCGAGGGCCGTCAGGGACAAGAGCGCAGCGACACCCGGCGTGCACCCGGCCAGCCAGGGGATCGCGGCAGCCGCGCCGTGCAGGCCGCCGGCAACCAGCTGCCAGGCCGGGCAGGCCGGTGGCTCAATCGCGAGGGGCAAGGATTGCATCGACGATCTCCGCCACCGCCGGGTCGGCGGGGCGCTCGCGGCGGAACAGCCAGGCCACCAGCACCGGGTCCTGCTGTTCCAGCACGGTTTCGAAGGCTGCGACCTGGGCGGCCGAAGCCTCGGGATAACGACGTTCGAGCCAGCCCACCAGCAGCAGGTCCAGCTCCTTCATGCCGCGACGGCAGCGCCAGCGCAGCCGGCCGGCCTCGGCCCGGTCCTGGAAGTGCACGGCGGGCCTCAGTGCTGGCGCGATGCCATCAGCTGCTTGATCTCGCCGATCGCGCGGGCCGGGTTGAGGTCCTTCGGGCAGGCCTCGGTGCAGTTCATGATCGTGTGGCAGCGATACAGCTTGAACGGGTCCTGCAGGTCGTCGAGCCGCTCGCCGGTGGCCTCGTCGCGTGTATCGACGATCCAGCGATAGGCCGCGAGCAGCGCCGCGGGGCCCAGGTAGCGGTCGCTGTTCCACCAGTAGCTCGGACAGGACGTCGAGCAGCAGGCGCACAGGATGCAGGCGCTCGGCCCGTCTATCTTTTCCTGGTCCTCGGGCGACTGCGGGCGCTCGCGGTCCGGCGGCGCCGGCGTGCGCGTCTGCAGCCAGGGCTTCACCGACGCGTACTGCGCGTAGAAGTTGGTCAGGTCCGGCACCAGGTCCTTGATCACCGGCATGTGCGGCAGCGGGAAGATGCGCACCTCGCCCTTCACGTCCGTGATCGCCTTGGTGCAGGCCAGCGTGTTGACGCCGTCGATGTTCATCGCGCAGGACCCGCAGATGCCCTCGCGGCAGGAACGCCGGAAGGTCACCGACGAGTCGACCTCGTTCTTGATCTTGATCAGCGCGTCCAGGACCATCGGCCCGCAGGCATCCAGGTCGACGTCGTAGTTGTCGATGCGCGGCTTCTGGCCCGAATCCGGGTTCCAGCGGTAGATGCGGAAGCGGCGCACGTTCCTGGCGCCGGCTGGCGCGGCATGGGTCTGGCCCGGCACGTCGGCGTACCGGGAATTGGCGGGCAGGCGGAACTCGGCCATCGTCTGCTCCCTGGATCAGTAGGTGCGCGCCTTGGGCGGCACGGCTTCGACTTCGTTGGTGAGCGTGGTGAGGTGCACGGGGCGGTAGTCGAGCGTGACCTTGCCCCTGCCATCGACCCACGCCAGCGTGTGCTTGAGCCAGTTCACGTCGTCGCGCTGGGAATAATCCTCGCGCGCGTGCGCCCCGCGGCTCTCC
>JADZCS010000008.1 GCA_020851435.1 Gammaproteobacteria bacterium
GAGGGTACGACGCTGTCGGAAGGCCGCGGCACCACGCGGCCGCTCGAGCTGTTCGGCGCGCCCGACATCGACGCAGGCGCCGTGCTGCGCGAGATGCAGGCACTCGCGCCCGACTGGCTGGCCGGCTGCCGCGTGCGCGAATGCTGGTTCGAGCCGACCTTCCACAAGCACGTGGGCAGGCTGTGCTCGGGCCTGCAGTTCCACGTCGACGACACCGCCTACGACCACGAGCGATTCCGTCCCTGGCGGCTGCAGGCGCTGGCCTTCAAGGCCATCCGCAGGCTCTATCCCGACTACCCGCTGTGGCGCGACTTCGCTTACGAGTACGAAAGCGGCCGTCTTGCCATCGACCTCATCAACGGCAGCGAACTGCTGCGGCAATGGGTGGATCATCCCTTCGCGATGCCTGCGGACCTCGACGCGCTCACGAAGCCCGACGAGGCGATGTGGCTCGGCGAACGCGAGCCTCTGTTGAGGTACCGAAAGTGACCAACTTCCAACGCTTCCCCGGCCGGAGTCTGCGACCGGGCGCCTAGCTGCGATCGGCCGTATGATGTCCCTGTGACGACCCCTCCGCCGATCAAGAAGACTTCGAAAAAGCCATCGCCGGCGTCCGCGCCGTCGAAGCCGTTCCTGCGCTTCTATCACACCGAGGCGCTGCGCAAGAAGACGCTGGCGCTGCTCGACAAGGTGGAGGAGGCCCCCGATGCCACCGTGCACCGGTCCGCCCTTTCTGACCTCGTGGTGGAACTTACCAACGCCGGGCTTGACTACTACGTCATGCAGTCGCTCAGGACCGCCAGGCCGGGCTTCGTCGTCGAGCAGACGGCCAAGCTCGGGATGTCGGGCGTACAGCAGCTGATCGGTTCGGTCGCGCGCCAGGTCATCGGGCGGATGGAGAGCCCGCAGCTGGTGTCCGTGTGCGGATCCATCCGGCAGTTCATGATTTGAGCCAGCACGCCGAACCTCGTCCCTGGAGGTCTACATGCGACGCATGATGCTGCCGTTATGGACGATGATCCTGGCCGGCCTGCTGGTCTCTGGCTGCGCCACGGCGCCCGTCTACGTCGCGCCGCCGCTCGCCGAGGGCGCGGGCGCGGTGATCTACGGCGCGCGTTCGCACCAGCCGCGGCCGCCCGTGGCGCTCATCGACGCCATCGACACGCTCGCGGTGCCGGACAGGCACCGTGCCGACGACCTGGTCGTCGCGCCCGGCGTGCGGGTGCTGAAGGTGTCGGGCTCGTGCTTCCGCGGCTGGCTCATGGACATCGCCGACGCCGAGTTGCGCGTGACCGTGGAAGCGGGCCGCCGCTACGAAATCCAGGTCGCGCCGGCCGAGGGCGGCATGGAGTTCCGGATCCATGACGTGGCGAGCGGTCGCGTGGTCGTCAGCCAGGTGGCGACGGTCGACAGGACGATCTTCAAGAAATCATGATCACTGTGGAGCATCAAATTGGCTGACACTGAACAGGTCGAATACGCTGGCTTCTGGATACGCGTCTGGGCATCGATCATCGATTCGGTGCTGCTGGTGTGCGTCATTCTGCCCCTGCTGCTGTGGATCTACGGCTGGGAGTACCTCGAACTGGCGGACTCGAGCCTCATCGCGGGCCCGGCCGACTTCCTGGTGTCCTGGGTCATGCCCGCCGTGGCCGTGATCGCGTTCTGGCTCTACAAGCAGGCCACGCCCGGCAAGATGCTGGTCCACGCGCGCGTGGTCGATGCGAAGACCGGCAACACGCTGACGACCAGCCAGTCGGTGATCCGCTACCTGGGCTATTTCGTCTCCGCCATTCCGTTCTGCCTCGGGCTCATCTGGGTGGCCTTCGATCCGCGCAAGCAGGGCTGGCACGACAAGCTGGCCGGCACGGTGGTCATCCGCTCGAGGCATCGCGGGCCGGAGCCGGTCGTGTTCGACAAGAGCTGAGCAGGCCGGGCATGGAGATCGCCTACCGCGACGACGCAGCGCCCGGCGTCGAGGCCGCCATCGAACTCTATCGCGCGTCCACGCTGGGCGAACGCCGGCCGGTGGATCGCCCCGACATCTTCAGGGGCATGCTCGACAACGCGAACATCACCATCACGGCCTGGGACGGCGAGCGCCTGGTGGGCATCGCGCGCACGCTCACCGACTTCACCTACGTCGCCTATCTCGCCGACCTCGCGGTGCACGCGGACTACCAGCGGCAGGGCATCGGCAAGCGCCTGGTCGCGGAGACCCGGCAGCGCCTGGGCCGCGAGTGCATGGTGGTGCTGCTGGCCGCGCCGCAGGCCAACGACTACTACGCCGGCCTCGGCTTCGAGCACAATCCGCGCGCCTGGGTGCTAAAACCCGGCCAACCAGCCTAGACTAGTTTCGTCCGATCACGCATCAAGGAGGATGCCCACATGCCCAAGTTCGTCATCGAACGCGATATCCCCGGGGCCGGCAAGCTCACGCCGGAGCAGCTGCATGGAATCTCGCAGACGTCCTGCGGCGTGCTGAGCGCCATGGGTCCGCGGATCCAGTGGGTGCACAGCTACGTCACCGACGACAAGGTGTACTGCGTGTACCTCGCGCCGAACGCCGAGATGGTGCTCGAGCACGCGCGGCAGGGCGGGTTCCCCGCCAACCGCGTATCCGAGGTCCGCACCATCATCGATCCGACCACCGCGGAGTAAGGCCTGATGGCGGCGTATACGGCCGAGGTGCTGTGGTCCCGCGCGACGGGCGAGGCCTTCACCGACAACCGTTACAGCCGCCGTCACCTCCTGCGCTTCGACGGCGGCGTCGAAGTGCAGGGCTCGGCCTCGCCGCAGGTCGTGCCGCTGCCGTTCTCGGTCGTCGACGCGGTGGATCCCGAGGAGGCCTTCGTCTCCTCGCTGTCGAGCTGTCACATGCTGTGGTTCCTGTCGCTGGCGGCGCGGCAGGGCTTCGTCGTCGACCGTTATCGCGACCTCGCCGAGGGCGTGATGGCGAAGAATCCGGCGGGCAAGCTCGTGATGTCGGTCGTCACGCTGCGCCCGGAGACGACGTTCTCGGGCGAACGGCAACCCACGCCGGCCGAGCTGCAGGCGTTGCACGAGCAAGCGCACGACGAATGCTTCATCGCCAACTCCGTGAAGACCGAAGTCCGCTGCGAGCCGCTTACGCCGCCCCGTTCGTGACCGCGATCGACGGCGGCAGCAGCTTGTACATGACCGGCGTGACCAGTCGCGCGAGCAGCGTCGACGAGATCAGTCCGCCGATGATCACCACCGCCAGCGGCGAATAGAGCCCCGAGCCCTGCACCGCGAGCGGCAGCATGCCGCCGATCGCCGTCATCGAGGTCAGCAGGATCGGCAGGAAGCGCACCTCGCCAGCCTTCTCGATCGCCTCGTCGAGCGCCGCGCCGCCGGCGCGCAGCTGGTTGGTGAAGTCCACGAGCAGGATCGAGTTCTTGATCTCGATACCGACCAGCGCAATCATGCCGACCACCGCCGTGAACGACAGGTCGTAGCCCGACAGGAACAGCGCGGTGACCGCGCCCGTGATGCCCAGCGGCACCACGCCGGCCACGATCAGCGTCGAACGGAAGCTGCCGAACTCCAGCACCAGCACCGCCAGGATGCCGAAAGCCGCGATCAGCAGCGTGGTGCCCAGGCCGCCGAAGCTCTCCTTGGCCGCCTCGGCGTCGCCGGCGACCTCGAAGCGATAGCCCGCGGGCCACTCCACCTTTTCCACCCGTTCGACGATCTCGCGGGTCAGCCGGTCGGTGTTGTAGCCGCTGTCGGTCCAGGCCCGCACGCTCACGGCGCGCTGGCGCGCGTGGCGGCGGATCACGCTGGGCGCGGTCTCGAAGGCGGGGTTGGCGATCTGCCGCAGCGGAACCTGCTGGCCCGACAGCGAGGACACCTGCACATGGTCGAGCACGTCCAGCGTCGGGTGGCCCTGGATGGGCAGGCGCATCGTGATGTCGTACTCGTCGCCGTCGGGCTCGCGGTAACGGCCCACCGACAGGCCGGCCACGGCCATGCGCACGGTGCGGTCGGCCTCGACGGAGGGCACGCCCAGCAGCGCGGCCTTCTCGGTGTCGACGTTGAGCGCCAGCTGCGTGCGCTGCAGCCGCACCGGGTTGTCCACCGAGCGCGTGCCCTCGGTGGAGGCGATGATGGTCTCGACCTGCGCGGCCAGGCTGCGCAGCGTGTCGAGGTCCGGGCCCGTGACGCGGATCGCGATGGGCGCGGCGACCGGCGGGCCGTTGGTGAACTGCCGGACGTTGATGCGCGCGCCGGGGTAGGTCTCGAAGCGGTCGCGCAGCTCGTCCAGGAATTCCGGCGTGCGGCGCGCGTCGTATTCCTTGAGCTCGACGAACACCTCGCCGACGTTGGGCTCGTTGCCCCGCGGGTAGACGTTGAAATAGACGCGCGGATTGCCGCTGCCCACGTTCGCGAACCAGTATTTCACCTCGGGTCGCGCGGCGAGCTCGTCCTCGACGAACTTCAGCGCACGATCGGTCTCGGCGAGGCTCGAGCCGTCCGGCGCATCGACGCGCACGTAGAACTGCGGGATGTCCGCGAGCGGGAACAGGCTGAAGCCCATGAGCGGGATCAGGCCCAGCGACGCGACGAACACCGCGAGCGCCCCGGCCAGGGTCTTGCGCGGATGGGCGAGCGCCACGCGCAGCGCGGGGCCGTACACGCCGTGGATCACGCGCATGAACGCGGCGAGCACGCGCTCGGCGACCTCGTCGGAGCGGTCGAGCATGCGCCGGCCCGCGGCCGCGAACGGTCCGCTGGCCGGCGTCTCGCGCGGCCCGCCGCGCAGCATGCGGCTGGCCAGGAAGGGGATGATGGTCAGCGCCACGAACAGCGAGGCGATGATGGTGTAGAGGATCGTGGCGGGCAGTACGCGGATGAAGGCGCCCGCGCCCTCGGGCAGGAACAGCAGCGGCATGAAGGCCAGCAGCAGCGTGGCCGTGCAGCCGAGTACCGCCAGCGAGATCTGCTTCGTGGCGGCGATGGCCGCCTCGACGCGCGGCGTGCCCTCGCGGATGTGACGGGCAATGTTCTCCACCACGACGATGGAGTCGTCGACGAGCAGGCCCAGCGCCAGCACGAAGCCGGCGATGGACAGCTGGTTCAGCGAGAAGCCCGTGAAGTACAGCGCCGACAGGCCGATCGCCAGCGACAGCGGGATCGAGATCATCACCACGCCGCCCGCGCGCAGGCCCAGCGGCAGCAGCGTCAGCACCACGAGCCCCAGCGCGATCGCGAAGTCCATGCCCAGCCGCGACAGGCGGTGGTGCACGTTGCGCGACTGGTCGAAGCCCAGCTCCAGCGTGATGCCGGCCGGCAGCGTCTTCTCCCACTGCGTGACGCTGGCGTAGATCTTGTCGCGCACCTGGAAGACGTTCTCGTTGTCCTTCATGTTCGCGGTCACGAACACGGCGCGCTGGCCCTTGAAGCGGCCCAGGTACTGTTCCTGCTCGGCGTCCCAGCTCACGGTGGCGACGTCGCGCACGCGTACCAGGCGGCCGCCGCGCGAGTTGATCACCGTGTCGGCGACTTCCTCGAGCGACTCGTAGCTGCCCGAAGTGCGCAGGTTGTAGCGGCGCAGGCCGACGTCGACGGAACCGCCGGGAATGCTGACGTTCTCGCTGCGGATCGCCTGCTCGACCTGGCCCAGCGACACGCCCGCGCGCGACAGGCGCTCGAGGTCGATGGCCACGCGCAGCTCTGGCTTGGGGTAGGCCCAGGTGTCGGCCTTGCGGATGCCCGGCACCTTCTCGATCAGGTCCTCGAGGTCCTCGGCGGTGTTCTTGAGCGTGCGCCAGTCCGCGTCCTTGCTCACCAGCGCCATCTGCACGATGTTGGTGAGGCTGGGCTTGAACTTGCGGATCTCGAGGTGGGCGATGTTGGCGGGCAGCTCAGGCCGCACGGCGTTGATCTCGCGCACCACCTCGTCGTAGCGCCGCTCGGGATCGATGCCGTAGTAGAACTCGATCTGGACAGTAGCAAGGCCGTCCAGCGCCTCGCTGTCGATCTTCTTGATGCCGTCGAGCTCGTTGAGCGCGTCCTCGATCTTGTCGACGACCAGCCGCTCCATGTCCACCGGGTCGGCGCCCGGGTAGGCGACGATGATCAGCGCGCCCGGGAAGGTGAGGCTGGGGTCCTCGGCGCGCGGGATGTTGGCGAACGTCGCGACGCCCACCGCGATCAGCAGCGTGAACACGACCAGCGTGAACTGCCAGCGCCGGACCGCGAATTCCCACAGGCTCATCATGGTCGTGGCTCAGCCGGTGGTCAGGACGTTGACGGTGGCGC
>JADZCS010000009.1 GCA_020851435.1 Gammaproteobacteria bacterium
ACACCGTCGACTCGTAGACGACGATGTCGCCCTTCTTGATGACCTTGGAAACGGTCTCGCTGGCGCGCTCGAGCGGCGTGAGGTCCGGGCGCTTGTAGCTGTCGACCGGCGTGGGCACGGTGACGATAAACACGTTGCACTTGCGCAGCTGCTTGAGATCGGTCGTGTAGACCAGGCGCGTGGCGGCGGCGAGTTCCTCGGGAGTGGTCTCGAGCGTGCTGTCCTCGCCCGCAGCGAGGGCTGCGATGCGCGCGGCGTTGATGTCGAAGCCGACCGTGTCGAAATGCCGGCCGAACTCCACCGCGAGCGGCAGGCCCACGTAGCCGAGGCCGACGATGCCGATGCGGGTGGCGGGAGTCTTCTTGGTCTTCATCAGGCTCTCTTTGGTAACTGTCGTGCCAGGCACGATTGTTACCAGTCAATGTTGACGGAACAGTGTCTTGTTGCCGCTCGCCTTGTCCAGCGCGGCGAGGATGGCTTCGTGAGCGGCGAGTTCGGCCTCCGTGGCGCGAACGACGGGAATGCGCACGGGCGGACGGCTGGCACGGCGGGCGGCGCTGTCGGTGACGTTCTGCACCACGGGCTCGGCTCCCAGGGTCAGGTCGCCCTGCCCGCCCGTCATCGCCAGGTAGACGTCGGCCAGGATGCGCGCGTCGAGCAGCGCGCCGTGCAGGTCGCGGCGCGAGTTGTCCACGCTGTAGCGCTTGCACAGGGCGTCGAGGCTGTTGCGCTGGCCAGGGTGCATCTGCCGCGCGAGCGCGAGGGTGTCGAGCACGGTGCACAGCTGGGTGACGCGCGCCTCGCGACCCAGGCGCTTGAGCTCGGCGTCGAGGAAGCCGACGTCGAAGGTGGCGTTGTGGATCACCAGCTCGGCGCCGTCGATGAAGCTCAGCAACTCGTCGGCGACGTCCTTGAACCGCGGCTGGGTGGCCAGGAAATCGTTGGTGATGCCGTGCACCGCGAGCGCGCCGGGATCAACCTCGCGGTCCGGGCACAGGTACTTGTGGAAGGTGCGCCCCGTGGGGCGGCGGCTCAGCAGTTCGACACAGCCGATTTCGATGACCCGGTGGCCCTGGCTGTGTTCGAGACCCGTGGTCTCGGTGTCGAGGACGATCTGACGCATGGGGTGAAAGTGTACCGCAGCTCGGAGGGGTCAGACCCCTCTTGACCCCCTCTTGACCCCCTCGGGGCGCAAGCGCCAGACACTGGCGCGGCGGAGGCACAGAGGGGGTCAAGAGGGGGTCAAGAGGGGTCTGACCCCTCCGGAACCGCCACCCCCCGGTTAGCAAGCTCATCGGCCCGCTCATTGCCCGGATGCCCCGCATGCCCCTTGACCCAGTGCCACTCTATATCGTGCGACCCGACCAGCGCGTCGAGCTGCTGCCAGAGGTCCTGGTTCTTCACGGGCTTCTTGTCGGCGGTCTTCCAGCCGCGGCGTTTCCAGTTGGGCAGCCACTCGAGGATGCCGCTGCGCACGTAGGTGGAGTCGGTGTAGATGCGCACGATGCAGCGCCGGTTCAGCGCCTCCAGCGCGCGGATGGCGGCGGTCAGCTCCATGCGGTTGTTGGTGGTCAGGCGCTCGCCGCCCCACAGTTCCTTCTCGCGCGCGCCGTAGCGCAGCAGCACGCCCCAGCCGCCCGGGCCGGGGTTGCCCTTGCAGGCGCCGTCGGTGTAGACCTCGACCGACTCGGTCACGACTTGATCCGCGTGGCGGGTTCGGCGAGGCCGGTGACGACCGCGCGGCGCATGCGCGTGCGCAGCTGGATCGGCGTCACGGCGTACACGCGCTTGCGCGCCTTCAGCAGGTAGGCACCCGACAGCCGCGGCCACAGCTTTCGGCCGGCGTGCTCGAGGTAGACCTGCGGCCGGCCGCGCTGGCAGCGCACGACCGGCGGCGTATAGAGGTAGCGCTGGGTGTCGAGGATCTCGAAGCCCAGCAGCTTGAGCCAGTCGCACAGCCGGCGCACCGGGAGCAGCCGGCCGATACCCGGCGGGAAGCCGCCCGGCGTGAAGTGATGCCGCAGCGCCCAGGTACCCAGCGGCTCGAAACCGGTGATCACCACCTGCCCCTCGCCCACCAGCACGCGCTCGACCTCGCGCAGCGCTTCGTGCGGATCAGGCTCGAATTCGAGGGTGTGCGGCAGGATCACCGCATCGATGCTGTCGGACTGGATCGGCAGGCTCGCGGCGCGCGAACACACGCCTGCGCCCACGCCCGGCCGCATCGACAGCAGCGTATTGCGCTGCGTGCGGGCCGAGGCCAGGAACGCGTCGGCCGGGCCCCATGCGCCGACCTGCAGGCCGTGGTAGCCGAACACGCGCTCGAGCGCGGACTCGACCACGCGGCGCTCCTGCTCGACGACCGCCTCGCCCAGCGGGCCTTGGAGCCAGGGACCGAGTCCTGTGGGGTCTGATTGCATGCAACGAAGGATACCGCTGCGGCATGCCGGGGTCGATTTTTCCGGCCCGGAAGGCTTTAATACTGACCTGTCATGCTCGACGTATCGCCCATCCGCGCCTTTGCCGACAACTACCTCTGGCTGATCCGTGGGCTCACGGCCGCCAACCGGGCAGCGGTCGTCGACCCGGGTGACGCGCGTCCCGTGCTCGCTGCCCTCGATGCCGCCGGCCTCGCGCTCGACGCGATCCTCGTCACCCACCACCACGCCGACCACGTGGGCGGCGTCGCGGAACTTGCGGACCGGACGGGTGCCGAAGTGATCGCGCCTGCGGGCGAGCCGGTGCCGCACGCCACGCGCCGGGTGCACGGCGGCGACACGGTGAGGCTGGAGCGGCTGGGCCTGAAGTTCAGGGTCATCGCCGTTCCGGGCCACACGGCCGGTCACGTCGCGTACCACGGCCACGGCGCCGTGTTCGCGGGCGACACGCTGTTCAGCGGCGGCTGCGGCCGGCTGTTCGAAGGTACGCCCGCGCAGATGCTGGCTTCGCTCGATGCGCTGGCGGACCTGCCGCCGGAGACGCTGCTGTACTGCGCGCACGAGTACACGGCCTCGAACCTGCGATTCGCGCTGGCGGTGGACCCGGCCAACGCAACTGCGACGGACTACGCGGCAAAGGTCGCGGAAATGCGCCAACGTGACGAGCCGACGCTGCCCTCGAGCATCGGCCTGGAACGCTCGATCAATCCCTTCCTGCGCGTCCGCGAGCCGGCCGTGCAGGCGGCCGCGGCAGCCCATGCGGGGCGCGTGCCACACGACGCGCTGGCGACCTTCACGGTCGTGCGCAGCTGGAAGGACACGTTCAGATGAAAAAAGCACTCCGGCCCCTGGCCCGCGCCGCCTCGCTGGTCACCCTCGCCTCGACGCTCGCCGCCTGTGCCCAGGCGCCGGTCAAGCCGGACTCGTCGCTGCCCATGTCCGTGATCGTCAACGACCCCGGCAAGCACCAGCCCCCGATGCGGCCGGGCGAGCCGACGACGGCGGTGGCCGGCGGTTCCGGCCCGGCGCAGGTTTTCGACGAGCCGCCGCTGCACGACGAGCAGGTCACGCCGATCAGCTACTCCAACGTGCTCGAGCGCCTGCGCACGGGCATGTCGATCCCCGACGTCGACCACCCCTGGGTCACCACCGAGTACAACTGGTACCGCAGCCACCCGGACTACCTCAACCGCGTGTTCGACCGCGGCAGCCGCTACCTGCACCACATCGTCAGCGAGGTGGACCGCCGCGGCATGCCGCTGGAGCTTGCGCTGCTGCCGGTCGTGGAGAGCGCGTTCAATCCGTTCGCGTATTCGAAGAGCCGCGCCGCGGGCCTGTGGCAGTTCATCGCGCCCACCGGCCAGCACTTCGGCCTCAAGCAGAACTGGTGGCAGGACCAGCGCCGCGACGTCATCGAGTCGACGCGCGCCGCGCTCGACTACCTGGAGCTCCTGCGCAACAAGTTCGACGGTGACTGGCTGCTGGCGGTCGCGGCCTACAACCACGGCTCGCTGAACGTGCGCCGCGCCATCGACCGCAACCGCGCCGCCGGCAAGCCGACGGACTTCTTCTCGCTGCCGATCCCGGCCGAGACCCGCGCCTACGTGCCCAAGCTCCTCGCGATCGCGCGCCTGGTGCGCAACGCCGATCAGGTCGGCGTGCCGCTGCCGGTGATCGCCGACGCGCCGTATTTCCGCGTGGTCGACACCAGCGGCCCGGTCGACCTGCGCTTCGCCGCCTCGCTTGCCGGCATCGACGTCGAGGAACTGCACGCGCTGAACCCCGCCCACCATCGCTGGGCCACGGACCCCAGCGGTCCGCACCGGCTGCTGGTGCCCGAGGCGATCAGCAGGGACTTCGACCAGCGCATCGCCAGCCTCAGCAGCGAGGAGCGCATGCAGCTGTCGGCGCACGTCGTGCAGCGCGGCGAGACGGCCGCGTCGATCGCCAACCGCCACAAGCTGACGGCCACGGCGCTGGGCGACCTCAACGGTGGACGCCTGGGCAAGATCTCGGCCGGCGACGAGATCTGGGTGCCGGCCTCCGGCATCGCCGCGCCGCGCACGGGCCTGTCCGCGCAGGTCGGAGATCCGCCGAAGCGCGGCCGCACGGCCTCGACGGGCGTGAAACGCGTCACCGTGAAGTCGGGCGACTCGCTGTGGACGATCGCGAAGCGCAACGGCCTGAGTACCGCGCAGCTGGCGAAGATGAACGGCATCTCGACGAAAGCCACGCTGAAGCCGGGCCAGAAGCTGGTCGTCGGACGCGGCGGTCCCACGACCGACGAGCGCGTCGCGCGCGCCGCTTCGGCGCCCCCGCGCACGGCACCGCTGACCGCGGCGGTGGCCATGCCGGTGTCGAATGTCACGCCGCCCAGCGAGGTCGCACCGCTCGTCGAGGACACGCCTTCCGAGCCGGTGACCCGCGAAATGCGGTACAAGGTGCAGAAGGGCGATACGCTGTACGCCATTGCGCGGCGCTTCGACGTCAGCGTCGGGCAGCTGCAGGCCTGGAACGGGCTTCGCGGCTCCAGCCTGAAGCACGGACAGACGCTGACGGTGTTCGTCGACGGTCGCAGGGATTTTGGCGGTTAAGTTCAGGAGACGGTTTACATGGGATTTCTGGCTGGCAAGAAGGCTCTGATCGTCGGGCTCGCGAGCGACCGCTCGATCGCCTGGGGCATTTCGCAGGCGTTTGCGCGCGAGGGAGCCGAACTGGCCTTCAGCTACGTCAACGACCGCATGAAGGACCGCGTGGTCGAGATGGCGGACGAGCTGGGCTGCAAGCTGACCATGCCCATGGACGTGTCGATCGACGACGAGATCACCGGCGCGTTCGACCTGCTCAAGTCGGAATGGGGCGCGCTGGACATCATCATCCACTCGGTAGCCTTCGCGCCGCGCGAGGCGATGACCGGCGGCTTCGTCGAGGCCACCAGCCGCGAGGCCTTCCGCATGGCCCACGACATCTCGAGCTACAGCCTCACCGCGCTCGCGCGCGCCGGGCTGCCGCTGATGGAAGGCCGCAACGCCTCCATGCTGACGCTGTCGTACCTGGGCGCGGTACGCTCGATCCCGAACTACAACGTGATGGGCCTCGCCAAGGCCAGCCTCGAGGCCAACGTTCGCTTCCTCGCCGCCGACCTGGGCCCCAGGGGCATCCGCGCCAACGCGATTTCGGCGGGCCCGATCAAGACCCTCGCCGCCGCCGGCATCCCCGGCTTCCGCAAGATGCTGCACCACGTCGAGCAGGCCTCGCCGATGCGCAAGAACGTGACGCTCGAGGACGTCGGCAATGCTGCCGCCTTCCTGTGCTCCGACCTCGCGCTGGGAATCACCGGCGAAGTGCTCTACGTCGACGGCGGCTACAGCCACGTCGGCATGTATTTTCCTGAATAGTGGTAACAATCGTGCCAGGCACGATTGTTACCAATCACGCCAGTTTTGAGGGTTCAGCCGGGCGCCGGGCAACTCCATGATACGGGTCTCACAGGAGACCACTCATGGGGCGGCCACTGCGTATTCATGCCACCGGCGCCATCTACCACGTCACCCTCCGCGGCAATCACCGGGCGGCGATTTTCGACACGCCCGAGGACTACGCCGCGCTGGACAGCCTGGCGTTCAATGTCCTCACGGGTGGCAATGCGCGTGCCCACGCGTACTGCTGGATGCCGAATCACCTGCACATCCTGCTGCAGGTCCAGGATGAATCCGCCAGTGGCCTGATGCGCGATCTCGCCGGGCGTTACTCGCGCTACCTGCAGGCGCGGCGCGAAACGACCGGCCAGCTGTTCGACCGGCGCTTCTTTTCGCAGTCGGTGACCAGCGACCGCTACCTCGTCGCGGCTGCGCGCTACATCCACCTCAACCCGGTACGCGCGGGACTCGCGGCCAGCGCCGACATCTATCCGTGGTCCGCGCATCGTGCGTACCTGGGTGGCAGGGCGCCCGCGTGGGTTGCCACCGGCCTGGTGCTTGGCATCCTCGGCGCTGACAACCAGGCGGCAGTGGCTGCCTATCGACGACTCACGGAGGGCCCGGAGGCCGCTGCCGCAAAGTCGCCTTTCGGCTATCACGGCGGGCGGGAGCCCAGCGTGGAACCGCCGCGCGGCGGATGGGCCAGCCTCGATCAGGTTATCGAGGCCTTCTGCGAGGCCTACGGCATTCGCCGCGAAGATCTGGCCAGCGGCACGCGGCCACCGGTGGCAGTCACTGCCGCGAGAGTGGGTATCGCGCAAGCCGCTTCAGCGAGCCGGCTCGGCTCGCTGAGGGATGTCGCCCGATCGCTAGGGTGCTCCCACGCGGCCCTGTCGCAGACGCTCGCACGCCAGACGAGGTGGTAACAATCGTGCCTGGCACGATTGTTACCACTCAGTCGAAGATCTTGGTGTTGCTCTTGACCTTGGCTTCCGAGCGCAGCTGGGCGACGTAGATCGAGGCGTCGCCGACGCGCAGGTCGTCGCGCACGCGCTCGACGAACTGCTGGCGCTCGGCGGGGATCATCGCCTCGACCTTGCCCGGCTCGGCGGTGGTCACGGCCCACACCACGGCGTCGCCGTTCTCGAGGGCGGTCAGGCCGTACACCGGCCCGCTCTTCGGGCGCGAGGCCTTGAAGGCGCTCTTGATGACGGGCGCGGGAATCGTGGTGTCGTCGCGGCGTACGGGACGCGGCGTGACACTCGGCCCGGCCGGGGTGACGATGCCGCGCGCGGTCGCCAGCTCGGACCAGTTACCGCCGCCCTGCAGCTGCTTCATGAGGTCGCTGGCAGCCGCGGAGGCCTGCTCGCGCGCCTGCGCAAGGCGCACGGCCTCGACCACCTGGTCGCGCACCTCGGCCAGCGGCTTCTGCTTGGACGGCTGGTGGGCCGCCACGCGGACCGCCACCACCCGGCCCTCGCCCAGCGGCACGGTGCGCGCGACGCTGCCGGCCAGCATGTCGGTGGCGAACACCGTGCTCACGAGCTTCGGATCGGCGCCCAGGTCGCCGCCGCCCTGGCGCGTGAACACGTCGAGCTTCTTGACCGTCAAGCCGAGTTTGCCGGCCACCTGCGCCAGGTTGCCGCCCGACTCGAAGGTGGTCGTGTCGAGCTGCTCCTGCAGGTCGCCGAAGCGCTTCTCGGCCTCGTTGCGGCGATACTCGCCCTCGAGTTCCACGCGCGCCTCGTCGAAGGACTTGGCGTGGCCAGCCTCGACGGCGTCGAGGCGGATCACGTGGAAGCCGAACTCGGTGCGCACGGGGCCGATGATCTCGCCCTGCTGCATGCCCCACACGGCGTCGCCGAAGGGCCCGACGAAGAAGCTCTTCTCGGCCCAGCCGAGGTCGCCACCCTGGGTGGCGGAGCCAGTGTCCTGCGAGAACTGGCGGGCCAGCGCGGCGAAGTCCTCGCCGGCCTTGGCGCGCGCGAGCAGGTCTTCGGCCTGCTTCTTCGAGGCGGCCTCGTCCTTGTCGACGGCGATGAGGATGTGGCTGGCGCGGCGCCGCTCGGCGGCCGCGAAGCGCTGCTGGTTTTCCTCGAAGTAGGCGCGCAGGGCTTCGTCGGTGACGGTGACGCCCGTCGCTACCTCGCCCAGCGAGAGGTCGATGTACTCGATCGCCGCCGTTTCAGCCGTCATGTACTGCTTGGCGTTCTTCTCGTACCAGGCAGTGACCGAGGCCTCGTCGGGGGTGATGCCCGCGACGAATCCCGCGGCCGGCACGACCGCATAGCCGATCGCGCGCGTCTCGTTGCGCAGCGCCGCGGCGCGCTCGAGCTCGGCCTTGGTGACGAAGGTCGACGCGGCGAGGCCGCGGTCGAGCAGGCGGATCGCGAGCTGCTGGCGCTGCTGCGCCTCGAAGCGCGTCGGCTCGATGTTCTCGGCGCGCAGCGTGGCGTAGTAGGCGTCCTTGTTGAACTTGCCGTCCACCATGAAGGCTTCGTACTGCTTGAGCGACTCGAGCAGGTCGGCGTCGCTGGCACGCAGGCGCAGGTCCTCGGCGCGCTGGCGGATGAGTTCGCGGCGGATGCTGCCCTCGACCACGTCGTTCTGGATGCGCGTGCGGATCTCGGCCGGCACTTCCTGGTCGCCCAGGGCCACCTGGATGCGGTTGAGCTCTTCCTGGTAGGCGCGGCGCATCTCGTCGGCGTTGAGGTCGGTGCCGTTGACGGTGATGCCCGACGCGTTCGGCCCGGAGCCGAGGCTCACGAACTCGACGCCCCAGAAAACGAACACCACGGCGAGCACGCCGAGGATGCTGATGGCGAACGGACCTTTGAGCTTTTCGTGGATGGTCTGGAGCATGGTGTTCTTGGGCAAACGGCGGGCAGTTCCGGGGCGCGAAGGTTACCATGGATGCCCTATGCGTTCTAAGGCCGGGAGATACGGAAAATGCGCGATAAGCCGCTAGCCCGACTGACCTCGCCCGCCCTGCTGGGCCTGCTGCTGGTGACGCTGGCGCCGGCGCCCGCCTCGGCGGCCGGGCCCGCCCCGCTACCCTCGCCCGCCGCCTCGCGGCCACTGTCCCCCGCGGACGTTTTCGAGCTCGAATGGGCCAGCGAGCCTCAGATCTCGCCCGACGGCCGCGAGGTCGTCTACGCGCGGCGCTTCCACGACATCCGCAGCGACCGGCGGCGCTCCGCGCTGTGGCTGGCCTCGGCCGACGGCGCCCGGCACCGGCCGCTGCTGTCGAACTCGTTCAGCGACGGCTTCGCGCGCTGGTCGCCGGATGGCGGCCGCATCGCCTGGGTGGGCGCCGACGCCGACGGCGGCGCCCAGATCTTCGTGCGCTACATGGACAGCGGCACGGTCGCGCGCGTGACCATGCTGACCCAGGCGCCCCTGGACCTCGCCTGGGCGCCGGACGGCCGCAGCATCGCCTTCGTGATGCGCGTGCCCGACACGCACGAGGGCCTCAAGGTGACCCTCCCTGCCGCGCCGGAGGGCGCAAAGTGGGCCGAGCCCCTCAAGGTCATCGACCGGGTGGTCTACCGCGCCGATGGCGAGGGCATGCTGCCCGAAGCCTTCGCGCAGGTGTTCGTCGTGCCCGCCGAGGGCGGCACGGCCCGGCAGCTCACGACCGGCCGCTTCGACCACGCCGGCGGCATGGCCTGGACGCCCGACAGCCGGGCGCTGATCGTCAGCGCGAACCGCCGCGACGACGTCGAATACGTGCCCTTCGACAGCGACCTCTATCGCGTGGCGGTCGCCGACGGCGCGATGACGCGCCTGACCGACCGCTTCGGCCCCGACGGCGAACCGGCCGTGGCCCGCGACGGGCGCATCGCATGGGTCGGCTTCGACGACAAGTTCCAGGGCTACCAGCGCCGCCGGCTGTACGTGATGGACGCCGACGGCGGCGGCCGGCGCGAACTGCTGGCCGACCTCGACCGTGACGTCAACGCGCCGGTGTTCGCGGCCGACGGCAGGAGCCTGTACTTCAGCTACGACGACCGCGGCCGCACGCGCATCGCCAGCGTCTCGCTGGACGGCAAGCTCACGCAGCTGGTCAACGACATGGGCGGCGAGTCCTGGTCGCGGCCCTACGACGGCGGCTCGTTCAGCGTCGCGCGCGACGGCACTTTCGCCTGGACCAAGTCGACGCCGCTCAAGCCTTCCGAGGTGGCGATCGGCCGCTCGGGCCGCGAGCTCACCAACCTCAACGGCGACTTCCTGGCGCTGCGGCAACTGGGCCAGGTCGAGGCGATCACCTTCCCCTCGAGCGCCGACGGCCGCGAGATCCAGGGCTGGATCGTCAAGCCGCCGGGCTTCGACGCGTCGAAGAAGTATCCGCTGATCCTCGAGATCCACGGCGGGCCCTTCACCAACTACGGCCCGCGCTTCGCGCTGGAGATGCAGCTCTACGCCGCGCCCGGCAACGTGGTGCTGTACATCAACCCGCGCGG
>JADZCS010000010.1 GCA_020851435.1 Gammaproteobacteria bacterium
CGCCAAAGGTCTCCGCCATCACCTTCGTCAGCGCCGCCGTCAGCGTCGTCTTGCCATGGTCAACGTGACCAATCGTCCCGACATTCACGTGCGGCTTCGAACGTACGAACTTTTCCTTGGCCACGATTCATCTCTCCTCTGTCCCGCGGGCCGCGACTGCGACGCCTGTCGGGTAAAAACTGCGCCGGCACGGCCGGCGTGGTGCTTGTTCAAATGCGGCGGCGGGTATGCCCGCCACCGCGCCGTCATTCAGGTCAGGAAGCCTTCTTCATCACCGCTTCGGCGACGTTGTTCGGCACCTCGAGGTACTTGCCGAACTCCATCGTGAAGGTGGCGCGGCCCTGGCTCATCGAGCGCACGGTGGTCGCGTAGCCGAACATCTCGGCCAGCGGCACCTCGGCGGTGATGACCTTGCCCGACACCGACTCGTCCATGCCCTGGATCTGGCCACGGCGGCGGTTCAGGTCGCCGATGACGTCGCCCGAGTATTCCTCGGGGGTGACGACCTCGACCTTCATGATCGGCTCGAGCAGGACCGGCTTGGCCTTGCGGAAGCCTTCCTTGAACGCCATCGAGCCGGCGATCTTGAACGCCATTTCGTTCGAGTCCACGTCGTGGTACGAACCGTCGAAGATCGCGACCTTGACGTCAACGATCGGGTAGCCGGCGATCACGCCGCCTTCCATCGCTTCCTTGACGCCCTTGTCGACGGCCGGCACGTACTCGCGCGGCACGACGCCGCCGACGATCTCGTTGGCGAACTCGTAGCCCTTGCCTTCCGGCAGCGGCTCGATGCGCAGCCACACGTGGCCGTACTGGCCGCGGCCGCCGGACTGGCGGACGAACTTGCCTTCCTGCTCGACCTTGCCGCGGATGGTCTCGCGGTAGGCGACCTGCGGCTTGCCGACGTTCGCCTCGACCTTGAACTCGCGCTTCATGCGGTCGACGATGATCTCGAGGTGGAGCTCGCCCATGCCCGCGATGATCGTCTGGCCGGATTCCTCGTCGGTGTGCACGCGGAACGAAGGATCTTCCTTCGCGAGGCGCGCCAGCGCGAGGCCCATCTTCTCCTGGTCGACCTTGGTCTTGGGCTCCACGGCGACGGAGATCACGGGCTCCGGGAATTCCATCTTCTCGAGGATGATGATCTTCTCGGGGTCACACAGGGTGTCGCCCGTCGTCACGTCCTTGAGGCCCACGGCCGCGGCGATGTCGCCGGCGCGGACTTCCTTGATCTCGGCGCGCTCGGAGGCGTGCATCTGCAGCAGGCGACCGACGCGCTCGCGCCTGGACCTGTTCGGCACGTACACCGCGTCGCCGGAGTTCAGGACGCCGGAGTAGCAGCGGAAGAAGGTCAGGTTGCCGACGAACGGATCGTTGAGGATCTTGAACGCCAGCGCGGCGAACGGGACGTCGTCGCCGGCCTTGCGGAAGTCCTCGGCGCCGGACTCGGTCTGGCCGCGCACCGGCGGCACTTCCACCGGCGACGGCATGAACTCGATGACCGCGTCGAGCACGGCCTGCACGCCCTTGTTCTTGAACGCGGAGCCGCAGGTGACCAGCACGATCTCGTTGCGCAGCGCGCGCTCGCGCAGGCCCTGGCGGATCTCGGCGTCGGTCAGCTCGGTGCCCTCGAGGTACTTGTTGAGCAGGTCCTCGTTGGCTTCGGCGGCGGCCTCGACCAGCTTGCCGTGCCATTCGTCGCACAGGGCCTTCATGTCCTCGGGGATCTCGCGATACTCGAAGCGCGTGCCCTGGGTGGAGTCGTCCCACCAGATTTCCTTCATGCGGATCAGGTCGACGAGGCCGGAGAAGCTGTCCTCGGCGCCGATCGGCAGCTGCAGCGGGACCGGGTTGCCCTTGAGGCGGGTGCGGATCTGGTCGACGCAGCGCAGGAAGTTGGCGCCGGCACGGTCCATCTTGTTGACGAACGCGATGCGGGGCACCTTGTACTTGTTCATCTGCCGCCAGACCGTCTCGGACTGGGGCTGCACGCCCGCGACCGCGCAGTACACGGCCACGGCGCTGTCGAGCACGCGCAGCGAACGCTCGACTTCGATGGTGAAGTCGACGTGTCCCGGGGTGTCGATGATGTTGATGCGGTGCTCGGGGAAGCTGCCGTCCATGCCCTTCCAGAAGCACGTGGTCGCAGCCGCGGTGATCGTGATGCCGCGCTCCTGCTCCTGCTCCATGTAGTCCATGACGGCCGCGCCCTCATGGACCTCGCCGATCTTGTGCGAAACGCCGGTATAGAAAAGGACGCGCTCGGTGGTCGTGGTCTTGCCAGCGTCGATGTGCGCCGAAATACCAATATTGCGATAGCGCTCGATCGGGGTCGTGCGGGGCATGATGTCCTCGGAATCCTGCGAGCCGGCCCCTGTGGGCCGGCTGCGAAAATCAGTCTGTTACCAGCGGTAGTGCGCAAACGCCTTGTTGGCGTCCGCCATGCGGTGCGTGTCTTCGCGCTTGCGCACGGCGGCACCGCGGTTTTCCGCTGCGTCCATGAGTTCGTGGGCCAGGCGGTGGGCCATCGACTTCTCGCTGCGGGCGCGGGCCGCGTCGATCAGCCAGCGCATCGCGAGCGTCTGGCGACGCGTCGGGCGGACCTCGACGGGAACCTGGTAGGTCGCGCCGCCGACGCGGCGGGACTTGACCTCGACCACGGGCTTGACGTTGTCGAGCGCGGTGGACAGCAGCTGGATGGCGTTGTCGCCCTGGCGGCCGGTCTTCTCGGCGATGCGATCGATCGCACCGTAGACGATGCGCTCGGCGGCATTCTTCTTGCCGCTCTCCATGACCATGTTCATGAACTTGGCGAGCACTTCACTGCCGAACTTGGGATCGGGCAGGACGGTGCGTACGGGTGCTTGGGCTCGACGGGACATTGACTAAACCCCTGTTCGTTACTTCTTCGGGCGCTTGGTGCCGTACTTGGAGCGGCTCTGGTTGCGCCCGGCCACGCCGGCGCAATCGAGGGTGCCGCGCACGGTGTGATAGCGGACGCCAGGGAGGTCCTTGACACGACCGCCACGGATCAGCACCACCGAGTGCTCCTGCAGATTGTGACCTTCACCGCCGATATAGCTGGTGACCTCAAAGCCGTTGGTCAGGCGCACGCGGCACACCTTCCGGAGGGCCGAGTTCGGCTTCTTCGGCGTGGTGGTGTACACGCGAGTGCAGACCCCGCGCTTCTGGGGCGAGGAGTTGAGGGCGGGCACCTTCGACTTGTAGGTCGGGGCCTCGCGCTCGCCGCGGATCAGCTGGTTCGTGGTTGACATGCCTTAGTCTCTTTGACCGCCGCGCAGGGACGATTCCCCAACGCATGAAACGCAGGGCCGCCCTGTGGCGGCCCGGAATAGCCCTGGTATTTACTTCCGACGCTGGTACGGGGGCCGGAAGAAAGGGCCGAAATTGTAGGTAGCGCGCACCCGGGTGTCAACTGAAAGCCGAGGGGAGTTGCCGCAACGCAGCACACCCCACCCCGAAACCGGCCGCCGGCACCCCAGAAGCCAGGGGGCGGCACTGGACGCGCCGCCCCCGGATTCAGTTCGCCTGGCGGACGGCCGTTCAGTCGGCCGCCGTTTCGGTGCTTTCCGCCGCCGGTTCCTCGGATTCCGCAATGCCGCCGCCCACGTCCAGGAACCCGCGGTGTTCCTGCGAGGACTTGCGGCGCTGGGCGTGGAACGAGAAGCCGGTGCCCGCCGGGATGAGCCGGCCGACGATGACGTTCTCCTTGAGGCCGCGCAGGTCGTCCTTGATGCCACGGACGGCTGCATCGGTCAGCACGCGCGTGGTCTCCTGGAACGACGCCGCGGAGATGAAGGAGTCGGTCTGCAGCGAGGCCTTGGTGATGCCCAGCAGCTGCGGCTCGAACTTGGCGGGCTGCTTGCCCTCGGCGACCGTGCGGTCGTTGAGGTCCAGCATGCGCGAACGCTCGAGCTGCTCGCCCTTGAGCAGGCCGGTCTCGCCGGCTTCCGTGACTTCGACCTTGCGCAGCATCTGGCGAATGATCACCTCGATGTGCTTGTCGTTGATCTTCACGCCCTGCAGGCGGTAGACGTCCTGGATTTCGCGCACGAGGTAGTTGGCCAGGCGCTCGACGCCCTGCAGGCGCAGGATGTCGTGGGCGTTCGGCTCGCCGTCCGCGATCATTTCGCCGCGATCCACGTGCTCGCCTTCGAACACGTTGAGGTGGCGCCACTTCGGGATCAGCTCCTCGTACTTGTTGTCCTTGCTGTCGATCGCCTCGCCGGTGAGGACCAGGCGGCGCTTGCCCTTGGTCTCCTTGCCGAAGCTGACCGTGCCGGACACTTCCGCGAGGATCGCCTGTTCCTTGGGCTTGCGGGCCTCGAACAGGTCGGCGACGCGCGGCAGGCCGCCGGTGATGTCGCGGGTCTTCGAGGACTCCTGCGGGATGCGGGCGATGACGTCGCCGACCGACACGCGGGCCCCGTCCTCGAGCGACACGAGCGCGCCTGCCGGCAGCGTGTAGATCGCCGGGATGTCGGTGTTGGCGAAGGTCGCTTCCTTGCCCTTGGCGTTGAGCAGGCGGATGCGCGGGCGCAGGTCCTTGCCGGCCGCGCCGCGGTCCTTGGGATCCTTGACCTCGACGCTCGCCAGGCCGGTGATCTCGTCTTCCTTGCGGGTGACGGTCACCTCGTCGACGAAGTCGACGAACTTGATGTGGCCCGCGACCTCGGTGACGACCGGGTGGGTGTGCGGATCCCAGTTGGCCACGACCTGGCCCGGGATGACCGAGGCGCCCTCGTTCGCGCTGATGGTCGCGCCGTAGGGGATCTTGTAGCGCTCACGCTCGCGGCCGAAGTCGTCGATGACGCCGAGCTCGCCGGAGCGCGACGTCGTGACGAGGTAGCCCTTCTCGTGGCGCACGGCCTTCACGTTGTGGAAGCGCAGAGTGCCCTTGCCCTTGATCTCCACGCTCGACACGGCAGCCGCGCGCGAGGCGGCGCCGCCGATGTGGAAGGTACGCATCGTGAGCTGGGTGCCGGGCTCGCCGATCGACTGCGCGGCGATCACGCCGACCGCCTCGCCGATGTTGATCAGGCGGCCACGGGCCAGGTCGCGACCGTAGCACTTGGCGCAGACGCCGAAGCGGGTCTCGCAGGTGATCGGCGAACGCACGAACACCTGGTCGATGCCGTTCTGCTCGAGCACGCGCACCCAGGCCTCGTCCAGCAGCGTGCCGGCGGGCACGAGCACGTCCTCGGAACCGGGCTTCGGCACGTCGGCGGAGACCACCCGGCCGAGCACGCGCTCGCCGAGGCCCTCGACGACGTCGCCACCCTCGACGATCGGCGTCATGTTCAGGCCGATCTCGGTGCCGCAGTCGACCGTGGTGACCACGAGGTCCTGTGCCACGTCGACGAGGCGGCGGGTCAGGTAACCCGAGTTCGCCGTCTTCAACGCGGTGTCGGCGAGGCCCTTGCGCGCGCCGTGGGTCGAGATGAAGTACTGGAGGACGTTGAGGCCCTCGCGGAAGTTCGCCGTGATCGGCGTCTCGATGATCGAGCCGTCGGGCTTGGCCATCAGGCCGCGCATGCCGGCGAGCTGGCGGATCTGGGCGGCGGAACCGCGCGCGCCCGAGTCGGCCATCATGAAGATCGAGTTGAACGACGACTGCTTGACGTCGCGGCCCTTCGAGTCCTTGCCGACCTCGACGCGCAGCTGGTCCATCATCGCCTTGCCGATCTGCTCGTTCGTGCGCGACCAGATGTCGACGACCTTGTTGTAGCGCTCGCCGTTGGTGACGAGGCCCGACTCGAACTGCTCCTGGATCTCCTTAACTTCGCGCTCGGCGTCGTCGAGGATCTTCTTCTTCTGCGGCGGCACGACCATGTCGTCCACGCCGATCGACACCGCCGCGCGGGTCGCGTAGGAGAAGCCGGTGTACATGAGCTGGTCGGCGAACACGACCGTCTGCTTGAGGCCCAGGGCCCGGTAGCAGTGGTTGATGGTCGCGGAGATCCGCTTCTTGGTCATGTCCTGGTTGACCAGGTCGAACGACAGGCCGTGCGGGACGACCTCGAACAGCAGCGCGCGACCGACGGTCGTGTCCACCACCCGGGTCTTCGCCACCAGCTCGCCGTCCTCGCCCTTCACCCACTCGGTGATGCGGACCTTGACCTTGGCGTGCAGGGCCACCATGCGGCTCTCGTACGCGCGGTGCACTTCCATCGCGTCCGAGAACATCATGCCCTCGCCGAGCGCGCCGGCGCGGTCGCGGGTCATGTAGTACAGGCCGAGCACGACGTCCTGCGACGGGACGATGATCGGGTCGCCGTTGGCGGGCGACAGGATGTTGTTCGACGCGAGCATCAGCGCGCGCGCCTCGAGCTGGGCTTCCAGCGACAGCGGCACGTGCACGGCCATCTGGTCGCCGTCGAAGTCGGCGTTGAACGCCGTGCAGACCAGCGGGTGCAGCTGGATCGCCTTGCCCTCGATCAGCACGGGCTCGAAGGCCTGGATGCCGAGGCGGTGCAGGGTCGGCGCGCGGTTCAGCAGCACGGGGTGCTCGCGGATGACCTCCTCGAGGATGTCCCACACCTCCGGTCCCTCGCGCTCGACCAGGCGCTTGGCGGCCTTGATGGTCGAGGACAGGCCGCGGTACTGCAGCTTGTGGAAGATGAAGGGCTTGAACAGCTCGAGCGCCATCTTCTTCGGCAGGCCGCACTGGTGCAGGCGCAGCGTCGGGCCGACCACGATGACCGAACG
>JADZCS010000011.1 GCA_020851435.1 Gammaproteobacteria bacterium
AGGGCCGCAAGATGTCCAAGTCGCTGGGCAACGTCGTGGCGCCGCAGAAGGTGGTGGGCGCGCTCGGCGCGGACGTGCTGCGGCTGTGGGTGGCTTCGGCCGACTACAGCGCCGAGATGGGCGTGTCGGACGAGATCCTCAAGCGCGCGGCCGACAGCTATCGGCGCATGCGCAATACCGTGCGCTTCCTGCTCGGCAACCTCGCGGGCTTCGACCCCGCGCGCGACGCGCTTCCGGTCGACGAACTCGTCGCAATCGACCGCTGGGCGATGGCGCGCGCGCGCCGCCTGCAGGACGAGGTCGTCGAGGCGTATCGCGACTACAACGTCCACCTGATCTCCCAGAAGGTGCACAACTTCTGCGTTGTGGAACTCGGCTCGTTCTGGCTCGACATCGTCAAGGACCGCCTCTACACGACGCCGGCCGGCGGGCTGCCGCGCCGCTCCGCGCAGACGGCCATGTACCACGTGGCCGAGGCGATGGTGCGCTGGCTGGCGCCGATCCTGTCGTTCACGGCCGAAGAGATCTGGCAGCACCTGCCGGGGCAGCGCGATCCCTCCGTGTTCTTCGCGACCTGGTGGCCGCTGCCGGAGGGCGGCGACGATGCGGGCGCGTTGGACTGGACGGCCGTCGGCGCGCTGAAGGCCGACGTGTCCGCCGAGCTCGAGAAGCTTCGCGGCGCCGGCACGATCGGCGCGCCGCTCGAGGCCGAGGTCGACGTCTATCTCGACGAGACCCAGCGCGCGCGCGTCGGCGCGCTCGGCGATGAACTGCGCTTCGTCCTGATCACCTCCCACGCGCGCATGCACGCCGCTGCCGATCGCCCCGTCGAGGCCGTGCCTGCGCCCAGCGTCGCGGCCGACGGCTGCTGGATCGTCGTCAAGCCGCATTCGGCGGCCAAGTGCGTGCGCTGCTGGCACCGGCGCGACGACGTCGGCGCGGACGAGCGTCATCCGGAACTCTGCGCGCGCTGCGTGTCCAACCTCGAAGGTCCTGGCGAGAAGAGGCGGTACGCGTGAGCACGAATGGCAATGCACTGCGCTGGTTGTGGCTTGCGGTTGCCGTGATCGCGCTCGACCAGGCGACCAAGGCCTGGGTCGTCGCGACCTTCGAACTGTTCGAGGTGTTGCCCGTGCTGCCGGTGTTCGACCTCACGCGGCTGCACAACCCGGGCGCCGCGTTCAGCTTCCTGGCCACGGCCTCGGGCTGGCAGCGCTGGTTCTTCATCGCGCTCGCCACGGGCATCTCGGTCGGCATCGTCGCCTGGTTGCGCCAGTTGCCGGCGCGCGGCCAGTCGGTGCTGGCCTGCGGCCTGGCGCTGGTGATGGGCGGCGCGATCGGCAACGTCATCGACCGCGTCCTGCACGGCTACGTGATCGACTTCATCCACCTGCACTGGAACGACGCCTACTTCCCGGCCTTCAACGTCGCAGACAGCGGCATCACGATCGGCGCCGGGCTGCTGATCGTCGATGCGCTGTTCGAGGGCCGGCGCAGGCACGCTGCGCCATGAAGATCCTGCTCGCCAATCCGCGCGGATTCTGCGCCGGCGTGGACCGCGCCATCGACATCGTCGAGCGCGCGCTGTCCCTGCTGGGCGCGCCCATCTACGTGCGCCACGAGGTCGTGCACAACCGCTACGTCGTCGAACGCCTGCGGGCCATGGGCGCCGTGTTCGTCGACGAACTGCACGAGGTGCCCGACGGCGCCACCGTGATCTTCAGCGCGCATGGCGTCTCCAAGGCCGTGCAGGCCGAAGCGAAGGGGCGCGGCCTCACCGTGTTCGATGCCACCTGCCCGCTGGTCACCAAGGTCCACATGGAGGTCATCCGCTTTGCGCGCGATGGCCGTGATGTCATCCTGATCGGTCACGAGGGTCACCCCGAGGTCGAGGGCACGATGGGCCAGTTCGACACCTCGAAGGGCGGCAGCATCCGCCTCATCGAGGACGAGGAGGATGCTGCTCGCCTGGAGGTTGCGGACCCTTCGCGGCTGGCCTTCGTGACGCAGACGACGCTGTCGGTGGACGACACCGCCCGCATCGTCGCGCGGCTCCGGGAGCGGTTCCCCGAGCTCGCCACCCCGCGCAAGGAAGACATCTGCTACGCCACCCAGAACCGCCAGGACGCGGTCAAGAAGCTGGTCGAGCAGTGCGACGTCGTGCTCGTCGTCGGTTCGCGCAGCAGTTCGAATTCGAACCGGCTGCGCGAGATTGCCCAGCTTCGCGGGCTGCCCGGCTACCTCATCGATGGGCCGGACGACCTGCGTCGCGAGTGGTTCGAGGGCAAGCAGGCCGTCGGACTGACCGCGGGCGCATCGGCGCCCGAAGTGCTCGTGCAGCGCGTGATCGAGCGCCTGTGCGAGTGGGGTGGCGAGCCGCCGCGCGAGGTCGTCGGGCGCGAGGAGCACGTCGTGTTCGGGCTGCCGCGCGAGCTGCGTGGCATCGCCAAGGCCGCGTTCCCGGATTGAGCCGCCTCAGCGCCAGCAGCTGGTCGCCGGGCGGCCATCCATGCTGCTCGCGCCGCGCCGTCCCTCTGCATCCAGCGTGAACAGCGCGCAGGCCTCGTCGGCCTGCTGTGGCCCGCCGCGCGCCGGACGCGCCCACAGTCGATAGGTCGAAGTCGAGGCCAGGGCCACGCCCAGCTGATAACGCCCTGACTCTGATGATGCCGGCGCGGTCAGCCCCGGCGGCTCGGCGTCCGCGGCCGCGCCAAGTTCATCGGCGTAGCGGCCGTGGACGAGATGGAAACGCTCCTGTTCAGCGGCCACCGCCAGCAGCGCGCGCATCGCCTCGAGACGATGCGCCCGCATCAGCTGCGCGCGGTATCCGGGGATCGCGAGTCCCGCGAGCAGCCCGACCAGCGCGACCGTGATCGCGAGTTCGGTCAGCGTAAAGCCGAGGGATCGCGTTCGCGCCATGTGGTCCTCACGGGGTCCGCCGAGAAGCCGGGCGGCAGGGCTTCCAGTCCCCACAGCAGCCACGGACCGCGCCGGCACTGACTGCCGGCGCAGGCGGCTGCGGCAGGTGGCAGCGCGACGACGGGTGCTGGCGGCAGGCCGAAATCCGACTCGCGCTCGCTCGCGACGTCTTCCTCGCCATCGGCATCGGCCTCGATGACGCGCACCACCGCGCGCCCCGAGACGAGATCGAACGCGCGCAGGCGAGCCCTTCCCCGCGGCGGGCCGCAGGGCTCGGCGGGCAGGGACGGCAGGGGGCGCCAGGTCGGCACGTGCACGGTGCCGGCGAGCGTGAGTGCGCGACCCGCCGTCTTCTCGCCGCTGCCCTCGAGACGCACGTACCAGCCATCGGCGGACGCCGTGGTGGCCGCGCCGGACAGTGGATCGACGGCGTCTGTGACGTCGCTGAGGTCGGTGTCGCGCAAGGCCCTCAGGCTCGACCAGGCCTCCGCCGTGAGTGCCGCGCCGTGGAAGTCACGCAATGAATAGAACCGGTCGGCGATCGTGTCTTCGCGCGGCTGGACGAGCCAGCCGGAGCCGAAGGAAACGGCCAGATAGCGGCGCCCGTCGACCGCATGGGCCCAGGCGGCATCGGGTTCAACCGCGAAGCGCTGCTCCGTTGCCCCGAGGTCGGCGAGCCGCCCGCCGGTCGCCAGCGCCGCGCGCGAGGAACCGCTCGCGAAATCCACGCGCCACAGGCTGCCGGCGGCGTCGACCACGTAGAGACGATCGAGCCAGCCATCGCCGTTGAGGTCGAGCAGGCGTGGCGCGGCCGGCAGCGACTGGTGCAGGGCAGGCAATGGCAGGTCCGCGTCCGCGGCGGCGCCTGCGCTCCACAGCAGGGCCCCGGACTCCGCGTCGACCAGGTACAGCGCGCGGCCGGTGTTCGCGGCGCTCAGTCGCGCCGAGTCGCCTGCCGGATCGCTGCCAGCCGCGAGGGCGACGACCCACCGGCCAGCGTTCTGCGTGCCGCCTCGGACGTCGAGTCGCGCATAGACAGGGGCCGCGGTTGCCAGGCCCAGTTCCGGCAGTCCCGTGGTGCCCAGGGACCACAGCAGGCGAGGCCGCTCGACATCGCTGACGTCGAGCGCGAGGTAGCCACGGCCGCCGCGGCCCAGTCCCCAGGCCAGCCACGCATGGTCGCCGCTGTTGGGGGTGATGCGGCCGTCGGCATTCGCATCGTGCAGGTGCGCGCGCACGTCGCCTGCGGGGCCTGGCTCGCGGTTGGGCGTCGGCCACGCAGGACCTGCGCCTTCCGCGCCTGCCAGCAACGATGGCGGCGCGAACGCCCACAATTCCCGGCCAGCGTCGGCGTCGAAAGCCTGCAGCAGGCCACCGGCCGTGACGGTGAAGGCCACGCGCGGGCCGTCCGGCGCATAGGCGACGATCACAGGTGCGCCCGGACCTGGAGCGCCGAGACCTTCTAGATGGCGCAGCGGGTGTTCGGCGTCGACGAGGTTGGCGGGGTCCGTGAGATCGGCCGGCCCACGGTGGGTGTACAGGCGGCGTACGGCTGGTTCCTCGAGCAGCCCGGCGGCGCCACCGTCGAGCGGCGCGCTCCCTGCCGGCGATGTCGCCCACAGGTCCAGGGCATCGTGCGACCACTCTCCGCTTGCAGGATCGAGTACGGGCTGATCGTTGCGGTCTACCAGCAGCGGCGGCGCGAGCGGCGATGCGCTCACCGCGGCAGGCGTCACGCGGAACTTCTTGAGGTTGCCGCGCCAGCGCGGCGCAAGTGCAGGCACCGTGAGGCCAACCAGGCCGGCGGATTCCGCGGCGCTTTCCGTGACGATCGAGACCGCGGAATGCGTCTGCGGCGCAGCGACGGCCGCGTCGGCGGCGAGCGCGTGTGCGGCAAGGGTGGCGAAGGCCAGCGGATCGTCGAGTTCCAGCGTGGGCCTCGCTGCCGACGTTGCGATGGCCTGTGCGTCGGCTGTGGCGGCCAGTACCCAGGTGCCGATGCGCTGCTCACCCGGCTTGGCTGCGACCAGGTCGACGTCGGGCAGGCGCGCGAGCAGCCATGTTGCGCAGGAACCTGAACATCCCGGCACATCGAGCCCCGGAATCTCTAGTGCCGCCACGGCTGCCTCGGCGCCTTCGTCGCCCGACGGGCGGCCGGCCGTCGCGAGCGCCAGCGTCGCCGGTCGGCAGGCATGGGTGGAGGTGCTCTCGTACTGCGCGGCGATTCGCCCGGCCGACTGCGCGAGCGTCTCGCCGAGCGGGGCAGTGCCGCTGGCTTCCAGCGTGGCGGCTGCGATCGCCAGGCGATCGTCCGCATTCCCGGTGGTGGTCAGCAGCGTGAAATCAAGCTCTCCGGCGATCGACGGCAGCGCCCTGAGCCCGCGGCGTACCAGTTCTATCGCCGGCAGGTCGAGATCGGGCTGCACGGCGGCGAGGTAGTTGAGGAAGTTGCCGGCATAGAACACGTAGGGGTCGCCGAGCGGCGCCGACTGCCAGTCGATCTGGAGTGCCGGATCGGAACTCCAGGGGCCGGCGCTGCCGTGAGCCGCGTACGCATCACGATCGGCGCTGCATTCGATCGCGGCATCGCTGCCTTCGGCCGGCGCGCGCCACCAGCCGCCGCCGGGGCGTGCTTCCCATTGCGCCGCCCGCCCCGCGACGTACACGCCGTATTGCGCCAGCGCTGCCTGCGCCGCATGACAGGCCAGGCCGCGCTGCCCGGCGAAGCTGGCCGCGACCGAGGCGTCACCCGCGCAATCCGGTCGCTGGCCCGGGCCGCGACGCCAGTACACGCGCCCGGGGTCACAACGGGGCCCGGCGCCCAGTGTCGCGCCGTAGTCGACGGAGGGCTCGTAGGGTGGTCGCGCGCGCAGGACCTGCTGCATGCTGGACGAGGTGTCGACGACGAACGCCAGCAGGGGCGATGCGCCGGCTGGCAGGCGCGCACGTGCCACCCAGGCTTCGTCCGGGTGGGCATGCGCGAGGTCCGCGACCAGGCAGCAGGTCAACAGCGCCGCGTTAAGCAGCTTCATGGCGTGGCCTGCAGTACGGCGATGCCCTGTTCGAGAACGACCGTCGCACCCAGCGGTGCGCGGCCTGTGGCAGTGACTGCGTAGTGCTGAAGCGTGAAGCCCGCGCCGCCCTCGCCAAGGCTGAAGCCGACGGGCTGGCCACGGCCATCGATGCGCGACACCTGCGCGCTCGCCTCGACGCCCGGGGTCGCGACCGGCATCACCGTCGCCGTGGCCCCTGCACCGGACGCTGGCCAGTTGCGTCCTGCGAGCACGGCGAGCGTCGCGCGTTCGGCGGCCTCGAAGGCCTGGGCGCGTCGCAGGTCGTGGCTGGCCACCACGAATGCCACGGCTGCCGAGCCCAGGCCCGCGAGGCTCAGCAGGGCCAGCGCCGCGAGCAGGATCAGCGCAATCGCGAGCGCCGCGCCCCTCTGTGGCCGGCGCATCAGTCGGCGCTCCCGGCGTTGCGCAGCTGGAAGGTCTGGCTAGCGAGGACGCGCCGATGCCGCTCGGTTGTGGCCGGCAGGCTGCGGTCGGCATAGCTCAGCGCGGGCAGGGCGATGGACGAGGTTTCCGCCGTGTCGGCCACAGCGAGCACATGCACCCGCACTGCGCGTAGCCAGCCTGCCGGTGCCGAGTCCGGCGCGTGCCAGCCCTCGATGGCGTGGTCGCCGTCGCCAGCGCTGTCGACGCCGAGTTCCACCTGCAGGTCGCCGATGCCGGCGACGAGCTCCTCATCCTGGAACGCGGGACGCTGGCCTCCGACCAGCCGCTTGCGGCGCAGCGAGGGCAGCCCCCGCCGGCCCGTCGAGTCGCTCGCGACGTAGTACACGCCGACCTGGAGGTCATGAACGCGCGCGGCCTGCGGCCACTGCGGGAGGCCGTCGGCGAACAGGCGACCGTCGGCGACCGTGGTCTCGACCTGCAGCCGGCCCGCAGCCGCCGACGTGGGCTCGGGGGTCGCAGACCGCAGCGTCAGCGTGTCGGTGCCCGCGACCGCCCGGCTGTTCGGCAGACAGTCGAGGGAAGTGCCGGCGTCGACGGCATAGCGGCCGTTGGCAGCGGTGACGGGTCGCGCGAGGTCGAGCGCCAGCGAGTTGCCGCAGCCGCCGGCCACCGCGAGCCCGGAAGGCTCGGCCCCGCCCGCCGGGGTCGCGCCCTCGATCGAGACCGGGCCCGCGACCAGGCCCCAGTAACCTGCCGATCGCAGGTCGGCGCCGATCACTTCCAGCGCGGCGCGCGCCTGTTCTTCGAGCCGGGCAACGGACTCCGACACGCGCTGTGCGGCCCGCCCGCGCGCCAGCAGCTGCAGCGAACCGGCAGTCATCAGCAGGCACAGCGCCATGGCGACGAGAAGTTCGAGCAGCGTGAATCCCCGTGCCCTCATGGCGCCACCACCAGCGCGACGGGCGCCGCTTCCGCATGCCGCCAGATCGTGAGTTCGACGCTCGCGGGGTCCGCAGCCGCGATGTTCAGGGTCGCGTCAGCGTCCGGGCCGAGTTCCGAGTGCAGGCGTGTCAACCAGGCCGCGCGTGCGGTGGCGACGGAATCTTCGGCGGCGCAGGCGGCCGGGTCGGTCCCGCAGGCCAGCTGCGGGTCTGATCCGTCGATGCTGCCCGGGACCTGGCCGTCCGGGCGGGGCAGCGCGCGCAGTTCCTCGGCAAGGTCGCGCGCGAGACGCGTCGCGCGCGTGATCGCAGCCGCCTCGGTCTCCAGGCGCAGCACCTGGACCAGCGCGATCGCGGCGGCGGTGAGCCCGACCAGTACCAGCGTGACCGCCGCGAGCGCCTCGACCATCGTGAATCCCTGTTGGCCGCGCATGCCCTGGCCTCAGTGGCCCGACGCCGGGCAAGCCACTGCATCGCCGGCGGGGTCCTGCTCGCTGACGCGGGCACGGGCGCTGCGGCTGACGATGATGGCTCTCCCGGCGCCGGGCGCGAGCCGGTCGCACAGGGTGATCGTCGCGGGTGTCGCCGAACGCCCGCCGACGGCGAACACCAGGTTGTCGCGGTTGAGGCTGAGGGTCTGCGTCGGGGCCAGGCTGCGCTGCAGCCGGGCGGGCGATGCCGGGCCGGACGGGAAGACGCTGAAGCCGCCGCCGGCACGTGCACAGCGAGCCAGCGGACCCGTTACGCACACGGTCACAGGACTGCCGCCGGAGGCTGCCAGGCGGCGAGCCGCTTCGAGTGCCGACAGCAGTTCGGTGAGGGCGGCGGTCCGCCGCAGGTCTGCGTTCAGGCTCGCAAGGCCTGGCGTTGCCGCAAGCGCCAGCGAACCTGCCACGGCCAGCGCCGCGAGGAGTTCCGCCAAGGTGTAGCCCTGTATCCGCGCCATGTTCCAACCCCCGGGTCAGGGGATCTAGGCTAGGGCGGACACGCCGCGCAGGGTCATCGACTAAGCCGCGCGATTGCGTTGATTACTAAAGTGCTGCTGCGGGAATCTGGGTAAGAATGTGTCCAACTGAGGCATTCCAGGTCCACGGCCGTGAACCCCAAGGCTGCGAAGGCGAGCGATCCCGCGCGTGAGACGCTGCTCGGGCATGGCATCACGCCCACGGCCCAGCGCGTGCGCGTCGCCCAGCTGCTGTTCGCCTGCGACCGGCATCTCACGGCCGACCAGGTCATTGCCGCGCTGCGCGCCTCCGGGTCGCGCGTGTCCAAGGCCACGGTCTACAACACGCTGAACCTGTTCGCGCGCAAGGGCCTGCTCAGGGCGCTGAACTTCGATCCGGAACGTTGCTCGTTCGATTCCAACACGCGGCCGCATTACCACCTCCACGACGTCGAAACCGGCGAGCTCATGGACGTACCGCCCGACGACGTGGTTTTTTCGCGCACGCCGGCCCTGCCGCCGGGCATGGAAAACCTGGGCGTCGACGTGGTATTCCGGGTCCGGCGCCAGGCCTGAGCGGCGGTGCCGTTCCGGCGTTGCCGCGCCGCCCCGGGTTCCCTATACTTCCGGCCCCTTACGCCGTCTTAGCTCAGCTGGTAGAGCAACCGCTTCGTAAGCGGTAGGTCCACGGTTCGAATCCGTGAGACGGCACCACCTTCCCCGCGGGACCGTTCAGCCCGCGCGTGGACACGGACGTCACGGCAACACCAGAGGGCCGATGACAGCTTCCACGGGATTCCTGCTCGGGCTGCTATTGGGTGCGCTCGTCGCCGGGCTCATCGCGGGTCTCCTGTTCCTGGTTTTCGGCCAGAAGAAGGGCCGGCCACCGGGGCTGGTCGAGCGACCATCCCAGCCACGCCCGCAGGTTCCGGAGCCCAGCCCCACGGCGCAGCAGCCCGCCGTCGCCCCGCCCGTGCACGACTCCCAGTTCCAGCTGGCCATCGAAAGCTCCCCTGACGGCTTCTGGGCCCTGGACATGGAGGGTCGCATCCTCGAGGTCAACGAAGCCTGCTGCCGGTTGTCGGGATACACCCGCCAGGAACTGATCGGCCGCTACATCGCGGGCATCGACGTCAACGAAGACCGCCAGGCCGTGGTCCGGCACATCGAGCGGATCGTGGAGCGCGGCGTGGACCAGTTCGAGACGCTGCACCGCAGGAAGGACGGCAGGCTGTGGCCCGTGGAGGTCACTTCGACCTATACGCCGACAGGCGGCGGCAGGTTCTTCGCGTTCCTGCGCGACATCACCGATCGCAGGCAGGCCGAGGCCGAACTCGCGGAGCAGCGGTTGCGGGCGGCGCTGGACGCCGCCACGGACGGCATCTGGGAGTGGGACCTGCGAACCAACCGCTCCTACGTCACGCCCGCCTATTGCCGCATGCTCGGTTACGAGCCGGGGGAACTGGGCCACGACGCGGACAGCCAGTTCGTGGGCCTCATGCATCCCGACGATCGGGCGCGCGTGCCCGCCGAAGCGCGGAGGCTCCTGGAGCAGCAGGGCGGTTATGCCCTCGAATTCCGTCTGCGCTGCAAGGATGGCAGTTACAAGTCCATCCTGAGCCGCGGCAGGGTCGTCGAGCGCGACGCGGCCGGCCTTGCGCTGCGCGCCGTCGGCACGCACGTCGACGCCTGGCGTCGGTCCGGCACTTAGTCCTGGCGGGCCACCGCTTCCGCAAGGAGCTTGTCGAGCAGGGCCAGGAAAGCCGGATCGCCCAGTGTCCCCGTGTGGGTGCCCTTGAAGCCGTGAAGCCGCGTCGCCTGGGCCTGGAGGTCCAGCGGAATCTGGCTGTCCAGGCTCACCGTGCCGTCGTCGCTGTCGCCGCCGGCGTACGAGAACACCAGGTGCCAGGGGAGTCCTGCCGGCCACGGATCGGTCGCCAGCGATGTCACGAATTCGCTGCCGGTCGCGACGTCGTTCCAGGCGGGCACGACGATGGGTGAGTGCGCGACACCGCTCGCCGCGCTGGGCATGCCGCCCAGTGGGCTGTTGACGGTGACGACCATCCTCAGGGCGCTCGCCGCGTCGGCGTGGCGCGCCGCGTATTTCTGCACGAAGGACCTCGTCACCAGTCCACCCATGCTGTGCGCCACGACGACGAACGGGCGCTCGGCGTAGCGCTTTTCCAGGCCGCGCACCGCCGTGACGAGGTAATCGCTGACCATATCGAGGCGCAGTCCGCTCGGGTAGTACAGCACCCAGGGCTGGTATTTCGAGCGATCGAGAGCCTCGATGGCAGCTGAGAAGTCGAGCGGCGTTCCGCCCATTCCGTGCACGAAGATCACGGGCATGCGGCGGGCGTCGTACTCCTGGAGCATGAACAGGCCACCCTCGGGTCCCGCCAGGAACTCCAGCGGACGCCAGAGTCCCAGTGAGGCGTTCTCCCGTGAGAAGCGTTCGTCCTCGAGCGTGGTCACGCGGCCGATGTTGCGCACGATCGCCTTGACCTCCGCGATGTCCGCCTTGCCGGCCAACAACGGTTCGGTGCCGGCCGGAACGTCGATCGAGATTTCGACCCTGCCGTTGGCTGGAAGCGAGATCGCGGTCGGCTCGCCGTGGAATTTTCCGGGCTCCCCCTCCTGGTAACGCGAATCCGCGTTGAGGTCGCGGAAGCTGGCGACGTAGTACTCGCCCGGGGGAATGATGAAGTTGAACCGCCCGTCGGTCGAAGCGAACGTGGCGCTCTGGACCAGGAAGTCCAGGCCCTCTGACTTCCTGAGCACGACCACCACGGTGTCGCCGCGCATGCCCGCAGGCGTCGTCACGGTGCCGACGATCTGGCCCGTGCTTTCGACCGTCTGCGCCTGGCTGCGCACCTGCTGCAGGCCACAGCCGGATGCGACTGCGAGCACGAGCGACAGCGCCGCAATCTGGATGGGCCGATGAGGTCTGGTAAGGCTGGGCACGCCGAGTTCCGTTGGAGTTCTGGAATTGTTCACTGGGGGCACTTTCCACGCGCCAGTCGCTGGCCGTCGCGCAGCATGCGTCGCAGCTGGTGCATGAACGGGCCGACGTCGACCTGCATGGTGTGCCGGCGCGTGTTGCGGTAGCGGCTGCTGCGCGCGCGCTCCTCGGCGGCGATCTCGCGTTCCATTACAGTCGGCTCTGGCAGGCGGGCCTTGCCGCTCAGTAACTCGCCGATGATCTGGGCCTGGAATTCCGCCGGCTGCATGATCGAGCCCAGCGGCTGGAACAGCCCGACGAAGAACAGGTTGTCGATGCCGGGCTTCACCATGCGATTCCAGAGCGGCACGACGTTGTCCCTTGCGGCGAGGAACGACTCGTCGAAGAACGGGAAACTGACCTTGTAGCCGGTGCACCAGATCACGGCGTCGGCCTGCTCGAGGCTGCCGTCGTCGAACTCGACCGCCGGGCCGTGGAACGCCTTGATGGAACGCCTGACGACGATGTCGCCGTGCCCGACGCGCG
>JADZCS010000012.1 GCA_020851435.1 Gammaproteobacteria bacterium
CCGTAGCCGACGCGGGTCGGGATCAGCACGACGAAACCCCTGGCAGCGAAATAGCGGGAGTTCGCCGGATAAGTCTGCAGGCCCATCGCGGAGCGCTCTGCAGCGCTCGCACCCCGCCCGTGGAGCAGCACCAGGAAGGGCCGACGCCCCGCCTGCGTGCCGCGAACGACGGTCACGGCGATGTCCTGGCGAGCGACGCGGCCGCCGACCGCCTCGACCTCAACCGGGACCTGGAGGGTTTCCTCGATGAATCCGGCGTCCGGGGCCGAGGCCGCCGCGGCGCGCCAGGCGAGCAGGGCCGCGAGCGCCAGGGCCTGCACCGGGCCTCGGTGCAAGCGGTGAACGCGCTGGATGGATTCGATTCTGGCCACGCGGAGCACGGTAGCAGCCGGCCGGCGGGCAGCGCCACCCGCCTGCTGTGGCAGGCTCGGGCCGGCGGCCGGCTCGCCCCATGGGTGTCGCGGTGCAGCATGCCGCCTGCGTCACGGGCGGATTGACACGGGCGGCAAGCGCTGTGCTAGATTTGGTTTGAAAGCGCTTTCTAATTGCGCCACATGACACTGGTCGATGGCTGCAGGTCTCGCAAGGAGCAAGCAATGACGACGTCGAGCAGGTCGGAAAAGTGGCGTGCACTGCAGTGGTCCGCGTTGTCCGGCGCGGCAGCCTTCGCGCTCGTAGCCTGCGGCGGGGGCGGCGTGACGCCTTCCGAGGCGCCTGACAATGGCGGCGGCGGCGGCGGTGGCGGCGCGACCGTCACCCCGACGGCCTACACGCTGTTCGCCTCGAACTACGTGGCCTACCAATCGCAGACCAACGGCGCGTTCCTGCACTCGGTGCAGGGCGGCGACGTGTACGCGAACTTCGGCGGCAACATCAAGTACGGCTGCTACTCGTTCAACCAGGCGAGCATGGACAACACGCAGTTCTATGCGATCCAGGCCCAGGCCAATTCCAATGGCGGCCCGCCCAACGGCACGAACTGCCAGCCCGAGTCGAACGTCGCGCCGACGACGGCCGCGGACTTCGCGAGCGTCACCGTCAAGGCCCCCGGCACCAATTCGCCGACCGCGACCACGGTCAGTCCGCTGGACATCAGCCAGTCGTCGAAGCTGCTGATCCAGATGGGCAACATCTATACCCAGGGCGACGTGGCCGGCGCAATCGGCGGCAACGCCACCAAGTACACCGTCGAACTGAACAACGACACGTCCTTCCAGCAGAACGGCTCGGCCCAGACCGCCCTGTGCGCGGCGGACCAGACGCTCGCAGTCATCGGCCGCGGCAGTGCGCCGCTCGGGGTGCTCAACTACACGATCCCGTTCAGCTCGTTCACCTGCTCCAAGGGGACGATGGCGACGATGCAGTCCACGGGCGTGACCTCGGTGACCGTGCGCTTCTCGGGCGACAAGAACCCCAACCTCAGGGTCGGGGAATTCAATGTCATTGCCCTTGGCTATATCGGCTTCAGCAAGTAAGTCGGCCACAGCTCCACCAACGCTGCGTACGACGGCCTCGTAGTCCTGCCGGGCGTAAGCGGGCGATGCACAGATATCAGCGTTGCTCGCGGGCCTGCTCGCGCCGCCTCATCGACGGCCTGACCGCAGGTGCCATCAAGTGACCAACCGTTCAGACCAGCTCCCGCGACGCTTTCCGCCCGGGTTCGTCTGGGGAGTCGCGACGAGTTCCTACCAGATCGAGGGCGCCGCCGACGCCGAGGGCCGCGGCGACTCGATCTGGGACGAATTCTGCCGCCGGCCCGGCGCGATCAAGGACGGCAGCAGCGGCGAGGTGGCCTGCGACCACTACCACCGCTTCGAGGAGGACGCGGACCTGATCGCTGGCCTCGGGATCCCGGCGTACCGGTTCTCGATCTCCTGGCCCAGGGTCCAGCCGCTGGGCAGCGGGCCCTGGAACGAGCCGGGATTCGCGTTCTACGACCGGCTGATCGACACGCTGCTCGCCAGGGGCATCGCGCCGCACGTGACGCTGTACCACTGGGACCTGCCGCAAGCCCTGCAGGAGTCGGGTGGCTGGGCCAACCGCGACACGGTCGGCCGTTTCGTCGACTACGCCCGCGAAGTCGCGAGGCGCTTTGGCGATCGCGCAGCGTCAATTTCCACGCACAACGAGCCCTGGGTCGTGTCGATACTCGGCCACGAGGCCGGCATCTTCGCGCCGGGCCTCAAGAGCCAGAAGGTGGCGATGCAGGTGTCGCACCACCTGCTGCTGAGCCACGGGCTCGCGCTGCAGTCCCTGCGTGCGCAGGGTTGCAAGGCACCGCTGGGCATCGTGCTCAACCAGTCGCCGATCCATCCCGCGACCGACTCGCCCGAGGACCTCGCCAAGGCACGCCTCGACGACGGCCTCACGATCCGCTGGTACATGGATCCGCTGCTGCTCGGCAGGTATCCCGAGGACGTCATGTCCTTCCTCGGCGCCGACGCGCCGGTGGTCGAGCCGGGCGACATGGATGCCATCCGCCAGCCGCTGGATTTCCTCGGAATCAACTACTACACGCGCAACGTGTCCGGAACGGGGGCGCCGCTCGATCCAATCGGGGCGGGCAAGGAAGTCACGGCCATGGGCTGGGAGGTGTTTCCGGGCGGCCTGTCGGAACTGCTCGGGCGACTGCATGCGGACTATGCCCTGCCGCCCGTGTACATCATGGAAAACGGCGCGGCTTACCCGGACGTGCTCGCTGACGGACGCGTCGCCGACCCCAGCCGCATCCGTTTCCTGGCCTCGCACATCGGCGCGCTCGCCGATGCGCTGGAGGCCGGCGTGGAAGTGCGCGGCTACTTCGTCTGGAGCCTGATCGACAACTTCGAGTGGGCCGACGGCTACTCGAAGCGCTTCGGCATCGTCTATGTCGACTACGCGACCCAGCAGCGCGTCCCCAAGGACAGCGCGCTGTGGTATCGCGACTTCCTGGCCGGCACTCGAGGGTAGCGCACGACATGGGCAAGATCTCGCTGCGGGGTATCGAAAGGCGCGACGTCGAGTTGTTCATGGACGGCGTGCGCGCGGAGGTGGCTCATGTCCCGTAAGAAGTCGGCACCGGCGACGGACCCGCGCTGGGAACTCGTCTGGAGCGACGAGTTCGAGGGCGATACCCTGGACCCGGCCAAGTGGGATTACGAACTGGGCAACGGGTTCTTCGACTACAAGAGCCACAGCTGGGTGCCGGGCTGGGGCAACGAAGAACTGCAGTACTACACGCGCGATCCGGACAACCTGTCCGTGCGCGACAGCCTGCTGACGATCCGCGCCCTCAAGGAGCCGCTGCACGGCTGCGGCTATACCTCTGCTCGCATACGGACGCGGCGACGCGACGGCACGCCGCTGTTCAACAAGACCTACGGGAAGTTCGAGTTCCGCGCCCGCGTGCCGCACGGCAAGGGCCTGTGGCCCGCCATCTGGCTGCTGCCGCAGGAAGACAAGTACGGCGGCTGGGCGGCGTCCGGCGAGATCGACGTGATGGAGATCGTCGGGGAAAGGCCCGCCGAGTACCTCGCCACGGTCCACTTTGGCTCCAGTTTTCCAAAGCGATCGCTGGTCACGCACGTGCACCAGTTTCCGCCGGGCGGATCGGTGAGCGACTTCCACGTCTACGCCGTGGAGTGGGAGCCGGGCCGGATCCGCTGGTCGGTGGACGGCGTGATCTGGGCCACGCAGTCCTTCTGGTGGAGCTGCAGCAAGATGCGCGCCGGCAAGGGCATCGAGGCCCGCAGCGCGGCGGACCTCAACCCCTGGCCCGCACCTTTCGACCAGCCGTTCTACATCGTCATGAACGTTGCGGTGGGCGGCAACTTCCCTGGCGTGCCGAATCCCGCCACGAAGTTCCCCGCCGAACTCGTCATCGACTACGTGCGCGTCTACGACAAGGTCGGCGGCTACGGCGAGCCGACACCGCGCGGCAAGGGCCGTTTGCCGTACCAGAAGAAGCGTTAGGAGCCGACATGTCCCGCAGCAACTCAGGCCCCACCTTTCCGTCTCACGGGGCGCCGTCCGCTGGCCCGGGCGCAACGGCCTCGAGCGGAACGACCGCCGCCACGCAAGCACCCGCAGGCACCAGCCTGGCCTGGCCCGAGTCGATGCCGCAGGCCGAACGCGACCTGCTGCGCGACCAGTTCCGCCAGGCGCTGGAGGCCGGCGTCCATGGCCTGTGCTTCAGCCCCTATCTCGAGGGACAGGCGCCGGGCTCGATCGTCAGCGAGGCGCAGATCCGCGCGCGCCTGGAGATCATCCGGCCGCATGCCCGCTGGATCCGCAGCTTCTCCTGCACCGAAGGCCACGAGCAGACGCCGCGCATCGCGAGGGAGCTCGGGCTCAAGACGCTGGTCGGCGCATGGCTCGGCACCGACCCGGAGATCAACGAGCGCGAGATCGCCGGGGCCATCGAAGTCGCGCGAGCAGGCCACGCCGACATCCTGGCGGTCGGCAACGAAGTGCTGCTGCGCGAGGACATGAGCGAGGACGAGCTGCTCGCCCACATCCACCGCGTCAAGTCGGCGCTGCCCGGCGTGCCCATCGGTTACGTGGACGCCTACTACCTGTTCGAGAAGCACCCACGCGTGACCGCGGCCTGCGACGTGGTGCTGACCAACTGCTACCCCTTCTGGGAGGGTTGCCCCCGCGAGCAGGCGATCGCCTACATGCAGGGCATGTACCACCGGACCGTGGCGGTCGCCGGCGGCCGGAAGGTCATCATCAGCGAGACCGGCTGGCCGCACACCGGCACGGCGTTCCACGGCTCTGTGCCGTCCGTGGAGGGTGCCATGCGCTATTTCGTCGATACGCAGCACTGGGCGAAGCAGGATGGCGTGGACGTCTTCTACTTCGCCGCCTTCGACGAGGCCTGGAAGGTCGGCGCCGAGGGCGACGTCGGCGCGTTCTGGGGCCTGTGGGACAAGGACGGCCTGCCAAAGTACCTGTAGACCTGGATACCCATTCCAATGCTGAAGCTGCCTGCCGGCAATGCGATCTGCTATTCGGGCTACCGACGCGGCCAGAGCCCCTGTAACCAGGTCTACCCGACGGTGTCCGAGATCCGCGAGGACCTGCTGATCCTGCAGAAGAACTGGCGTCTGCTGCGCCTCTACGACTGCAGCCTGCACGCCGAGCGGGTGCTCGAGGTCATCCGGCAGGACGGGCTCGAGTTTCAGGTCATGCTCGGCGCCCACCTTGGCGCGGAAATGAACAACTTCGGCTGCCCCTGGGGCGCCACCTACAGCGAGGAACAGCTGGAGGCCAGCGTGGCCGACAACGATGCCGAGGTCGGGCGGCTGATCATGCTGGCGCGCCGCTTCGAGGACATCGTGTTCTCGGTGGCCGTCGGCAACGAAGCCACGGTGGACTGGACAGACCACTTCGTGCCGGTCGAGCGGATGATCGAGCACGTGCGCCGCGTGAAGGCTGCCGTCCGGCAGCCGGTCACCTTCTGCGAGAACTACGTACCCTGGCGCGAGAAACTCCGCGACCTGGTCGCCGAACTCGACTTCATCTCGCTGCACACGTACCCGGTCTGGGAATACAAGCACGTGCATGACGCGCTGCACTACAGCAAGGACAACTACCACAGCGTCGCCAGCCTCTACCCGCACAAGCCGGTGGTGATCACGGAGGCGGGCTGGGCCACCAACTCGAACGGCCGCGGCATCCAGCCGGAGAATTCCTCCGAGGACCTGCAGGCGATCTACTACGGCGACCTCATGGAGTGGACGCGGTCCGAAGGCATCCTGACTTTCGTGTTCGAGGCCTTCGACGAGCCGTGGAAGGGCTCGCCTGACCCGATGGAGCCCGAAAAGCACTGGGGCCTGTTCAACGTCGACCGCGAACCCAAGAAGGTCATGCAGTCGCTCTATCCGGAACGGGTGCCGCTTTGCAGCAAAATATTCCCGCTTCAGCGCGATTGACACGGCGGACAAGCGCTGTGTAGATTCAGGCTTGAAAGCGCTTTCGGGTGGGGGACTTCGGATGGCGTGCGCAGCTGGAATCCCCCTCGACGACGCAATGGACACCGCATCCGGAGACATCCCATGAGTTTCTTCAGGCAGTTCGCCGCGCTTGCCCTTGCCGTCTGCATGGGCCTAGTGCTCGTGGGATGCGAGTCCGGAAAGACGACCGCGCCGGGGCAACCAACGCTCGACGCGATGATCATCACCCCGGGCACGGTGGACGTGCCGATCAGCGGCACGCGCGCGCTGCGGGTCACCGGCAGCTTCAGCGATTCGTCGAGCATGGACCTGACCAGCACCTCGACCTTCGCTTCGTCCGCACCGGGCGTTGCGATCGTCAGCCCCGCCGGCGTCGTGACCGCGGTCAGC
>JADZCS010000013.1 GCA_020851435.1 Gammaproteobacteria bacterium
CGCCGGCCCGCCGCGAAACGCGAACGGTCGCTGAGCTGGCCCATGAGGGGATTGGCGACGATGTCGTAGACCTTCGACGCCGTGATCAGCAGGCCGGCGGTCGCGGCGGCGATGCCCAGGTAGTCGGTCATGTATCGCAGCAGCAGGAATGCCGTTGTGTTGAACATGATCGAGGGCACGAGCGTGCCGATGCCCCAGCCGATGGCCAGGGCGAGCGGCATGCGCGCCGGTCTGTCGTTCATGGAACCCCCCCTCAGGAACCTGCCGCGCGATGTTGGCAGCAGGCCTGCCGCATAGCAATCCGCCCGCGCGCGCCGGGCGACCTTGCGCCCGGGACCCCGACCGGTCAAAGTCCCCTACCGCAACCCGGCAGCCAGGTATCCGACCCGTGTCCAAGCGCTTCACGCTCTACATCCTGCTCGGCATGATCCTCGGCATCTTCGTAGGCTACGGCCTCAACAGCAGCATCACGGACGCCGAATCCCTGGCCCGCGTCGCGGGCTACTTCTCGATCGTCACCGACGTCTTCCTGCGCCTGATCAAGATGATCATCGCGCCGCTGGTGTTCTCCACATTGGTGGTCGGCATCGCCCACATGGGCGACACCGCGTCGCTGGGCCGCGTCGGCGTGCGCACGCTGGGCTGGTTCCTGCTGGCCTCGGTCATCTCGCTGATGCTGGGCATCCTGATGGTGAGCCTGCTGCAGCCCGGCGCCTCGCTGGCGCTGCCGCTGCCGCCGGCCGACGCGACCGCGGGCATCAAGGCCACTGGGTTGAGCCTCAGGGAGTTCATCACCCACCTCGTGCCCAGGTCCGCGGCCGAAGCGATGGCCAACAACGAGATCCTGCAGATCGTCGTGTTCTCGATCTTCTTCGGCGTGGCCCTGGCCGCGATCGGCGAGAAGGGCAAGAACCTCGTGCACGTGGTCGGCGAGATCGCCGAGGTCATGCTCAAGGTCACGGGCTACGTGATGCTGTTCGCGCCCTTCGCCGTGTTCGCCGCCATCGCCGCGACCGTGACCACCCAGGGACTCGGCATCCTCGTGACCTACGGCGCCTTCATCGGCGGCTTCTACCTCTCGCTGGGCGTGCTGTGGACGATACTGGTCATCCTCGGCTCACTGGTCATCGGCCCGCGCGTGCTCAAGCTCATCCGCGCGGTGCGCGAGCCCACCCTGCTCGCCTTCTCGACCGCGAGCTCCGAGGCCGCCTATCCGAAGACGCTCGAACAACTCGAGAAATTCGGCTGTTCCAAGCGCATTTCCAGCTTCGTGCTGCCGCTAGGCTACTCGTTCAACCTCGACGGCTCGATGATGTACTGCACCTTCGCGACGCTGTTCATCGCGCAGGCCTACAGCATCGACCTCACGCTCACGCAGCAGGTGACCATGCTGCTGCTCCTCATGGTGACCAGCAAGGGCATGGCCGGCGTGCCGCGCGCCTCGCTCGTGGTCATCGCCGCCACCCTGTCGTTCTTCCACATCCCGGAAGCCGGCCTGCTGCTGATCCTCGCCGTCGACCATTTCCTCGACATGGGCCGCAGCGCCACCAACGTGATCGGCAACTCGATCGCTACGGCGGTGGTCGCGAAGTGGGAAGGCCAACTTGCGCCGGCCGTTGCGGACGAAGACGAGACCCGAGCCCATTCATAGTCGCGCGGGTGGTGCCCGCGTTCGCACGGCAGTGCCACGTGGTATGCAGGGTCCTCCACGGACCGCGGACGCGGTCCTGATTGTTCCGGACCCTGCATACCACGCGTCGCTGCCGCGCAGGGCAGTGACCGCCGATTGCACTAGAGCTGGACGCGCGTTCTGACCAGCCGCCCAGCCGGTGATGCTGGTACCGCCTGCCTCCCTCCGACGAGCCGCCAAGCCAGCGCGGCGCAGGCACGTGATGGTCGATCCGGAGCAATCAGACGCGCGTCCGCGCGTCGCGGAGGATCGACCATCACGGGACTGCGCCGCGCGGAAATGCGCGGGTTCCGTCAACGCGTGATGTCAGGCAAGTACCAGCTTCAACCCGGCGATGACGAGGACCACCGCGAGCAGCCGCTTGATGGCCTCGACGGGCAACCGCCGGCTGCCCAGCCGCGAGCCGATGAGTCCGCCTGCGGCCACCGCGCCGAGAAGCCATGGCAGCTCGGCGGGCAGTTGCGTGGTGCTCGCGAAGTTGCCGGCGAGGCCGGCGGCGGAATTGAGCAGGATGAAGGGCGCGGATACCGCGGCGGCCTGCTTCACCTTCGCCCAGCCCATGCTGAGCAGCAGCGGCGTGAGGAAGATCCCGCCGCCGGTGCCGGTCAGGCCCGCCAGCAGGCCGATCGCTCCGCCGGCCGCGGCTGCGACGGGGGTTCCTGGTGCCTTGATCACGCGCTCCTGGCCCGAGTCGAACAGCAGGCGCATGGCCGCATAGATCAGCACCACGCCGACCAGCACCTTGAACAGGTGCGCAGGCAACTGGAGGTAGCCGCCCAGGAACGCGAGCGGCACGGCCGGCAGCGCGAAGGGCCAGA
>JADZCS010000014.1 GCA_020851435.1 Gammaproteobacteria bacterium
CCCGCAGCGTCGTCATGCTGTGGCTGTCTTCCTGGACCTGGTGCAGGAAGTAGCGCACGTGGTCGTAGCCGTGAAACTGCATGTACTGCGCGGTCGACCCGACCTCGTGCCAGCGCACGATGGTGTGGGTCTCGGCTCCGCGCCGTATGAGCTTGTTCATCGACCAGTGCCTTCCATGGCCGCACCGGGGCGGCGGCTGTGGGAATCATGCCGCAAGTCCCGCCAGACGACGAGTCCCTCCAAGACGGCATCCCGGCAGCGGGAGGCGCGGGGTTGCTGAAACGCGGCTGCGCCGTGCACCATTCACGCAATGCACAACGCGCTCAAGACCCTGCTGGTCGGGATGACCTACCCACTGCTGGCCCACGCGGCAGCGGTCACGGGGTCCAACGCGCTCGCCGTCACCGCGGTCGGGGTGCTGGTGCTGCTGCCGCTGCTGCCAGGCCTCGGCGCGGGCCGGCCGGGCGCCTGGCTGGCGCTGGGCGCGACCGTGCTGGTCCTGGCCTGGCTGGTGTCCCGTGGCGCCGCGACGCTGCCCCTCTACGCGCCACCCGTGCTGATCACGGCGGCGATGGCCTGGTTCTTCGGCCGGACGCTGCGCGAGGGTCGCATACCGCTCATCGAACGCGTCGCCCTGGCCATGAACCCGCCCGGGGAACTGCTGGATGCGCGGGTGCGAAGCTACGCCCGCAGCCTCACCGCGGCCTGGGCCGTCCTGCTGGGCACGCTCGCGGCGATCAACCTGGTGCTGGCGGCGCTGGCCGAGCCCGCGGGGCTGCTGCTGTCGGCCGGGCTGCACCCGCCCGTGACCGTGCCGCGCAGCTGGTGGTCGGCGTTCGCCAACCTACTCAACTACGTCATCATCGCGGGCTTCTTCGCCGTCGAGTACGCTTGGCGCCATCGAGTGTTCCGCGACCTGCCCTACCGCAGCTTCGGCGATTTCGTCCGGCGCGTCGCGGCGCTCGGGCCGCGCTTCTGGCGCGATCCGCAGGCCTGACGGACAGCCCTACCCACAGATGCAGCGAGACGGAGCAGGCTTGGTCAGCACACGCGCGGAGTTCGTGATTCCGCCGGAACATCCGGCACTGCCCGGGCACTTCCCGGGAAGGCCGGTAGTGCCCGGCGTGGTGCTGCTCGACGAGGTCCGCGCAGCGGCCGCAGCCTGGCTGGGCGCGGCGCCGCTGGCTGCCATGCCCCAGGTGAAATTCGTGGCGCCACTGCTGCCGGGCCAGCGCGCGGAAATCGGCCTCAAGCTCGTCGACCGCTCGCTGCGCTTCGCGGTGAGCCACGCCGGCCAGGCCCTCGCCACCGGCATCATGACGCTGGCCGCAACCTGCGCAACCGAACACACAGGCGAAGCGCCGCGATGAATGCCAGGAATGTCGCGATCCTTTTTATCGCCGCGCTGCTCGCCGCGCTGGCCGGAAACGCCGTCGCCGCCGCGCCGGAAGCCGCCAGCATCATCGAGCGCCTCGCGCGACCGGCGCCGGCGATCACCTCGTTCGTGGAAGTGCGCCACGCCGCGCTGTTGACGCGGCCGCTGGTGGTGCGCGGCGAGCTCGAGTATCGCGGCCCGCGCGCGCTGGAAAAGCGCATCGAGGCGCCCTGGCGCGAGCGCCTCGTGATCAACGGCAACGAGGTGCAGGTGCTGCGCGAGGGCGAGAAGCCCAGGCGCTTTTCCCTGAACCGCGCGCCCGAGCTGCGCGGAATCCTCGACAGTTTCGGCGCCCTGCTCGCCGGAGATCGCAGCGCGCTCGAGGCCAGCTATGCGATGAGCGTGGAGGGCAGCGACGACGCCTGGCGCCTGTCGCTGAAGCCGCGCGATCCGCGAGCGGCGCGTTACGTCCGCGACGTCGTCGTGACCGGCGGCGGATCGTCGGCCTGGTGCTTCGTGATGACCGAACCCGACGGCGATGCGTCCTACACGCTGCTCGACGCGGCGAGCAAGGTGACGCTGCCGGAGCCGCCGACGCGCGCCTGGCTGGAGCAGCATTGCCGCGACGGCGGAAAAAAGTGAGCGAGGCTCCCGAGGGCACCCTGCGTCGGTTGCCGCGTCTCGCCCTGCTGCTGGCCTGGCTGCTGGTGCTGGTGGCGGCCGGCCTCTATGTTTCGCGCACGCTCGTGATCGGCGCCGACCTCCGGCTGTTCATGCCCTCGCCCCACACGAACGCCGAGCGGCTGCTGCTCGAGGAGATCGGCGAGGGCCCGGCCTCGCGCCTGCTGCTGGTCGCGCTCGAGGGCGCGCCGCAGGAAGCGCTCGCCGACAGCTCGATCGCGCTCGCCGAGAGTCTCGCCGGCGAACCTGCGCTGCGCTGGGTCGCCAACGGCGGCGATGCCGCCGCCTCGGTGCCGGAGCGACTGCTGCCCTACCGCTACCTGCTGTCGCACAGCCTCGATGGCGAGCGCCTCGACGCCGCCACGCTCGGCCGCGAGTTCGCCGCGCGCGCGCGCGACCTCGCCTCGCCGGCCGCCGGCCTGCTCGAACCCTGGGTGCCGCGGGATCCCACGCTCGAGACGCTCAAGCTGCTGGAGTCCTGGCAACCGACGCGCGAGCCTGAGCGCCGCTTCGACGTCTGGTTCGACCGCGCGGGCCAGCGCGCCCTGCTGCTCGCCGAGACCCAGGCCGCGGGCTTCGACCCGGACGGCCAGGGCCTCGCCATCGCGCGCATCAAGGCCGCGTTCGCCGGCACGCGCACCAACCCGGCCATGAAACTGGTGGTGAGCGGCCCCGGCGCGTTCTCCGTACTGGTCAAGGACAAGACCCAGGCCGAGGCCCAGCGCGTGGGCACGCTCGCCACGGTGGGCATGATCCTGCTGCTGCTCGTCGCGTACCGGCGCATCGGCGTGGTGGTGCAGGGCTCGCTGCCGCTCGCGAGCGCGGGCCTCGCCGGCCTCGCGGCCGTCAGCGCGATCCACGGCGAGGTGCACGGCATCACGCTAGCCTTCGGCTTCACGCTGATCGGCGTGGCGCAGGACTACCCGATGCACCTGTTCAGCCACCAGCGCCCCGGCGTCGCGCCGCTGCAGGCCGCGCGCGCACTGTGGCCGACGCTGTCGACCGGCGTGGCGAGCACCTGCATCGCCTATCTCGCGTTCGTCGCTTCGGGCGTCAGTGGACTCGCGCAGCTGGCGACCTTCACCGTCACGGGCCTCGCGGTCGCGGGACTCACCACGCGTTTCCTGCTGCCGCGGCTCATCGACCCAGACCAGCCGGACCACGGCGAGTCCGCATGGCTCGGGCGCCTGTGGTCGGTCATCGCGCACCTGCCGCAGCCGCGCCTGCTCGCCAGCGGCCTCGCGGCCGGCGGCATCGCGGTGATCCTGCTGGTTCCCGGCCCGCTGTGGGACAACCAGCTCGGCGGTCTCACGCCGATCCCGCAGGAACTGCTGCTGCAGGACGCCGCGCTGCGCGCGGAACTCGGGGCGGCCGAGTTGCGCTACCTCGGGATCATCGAGGAGACCTCGGTCGAAGGCGCGCTGCGCCACGCCGAGACGCTCGATCCCGTCCTCGCGAAGCTCGCGGCGGATGGCGTCGTCGGCAGCTACGACCACATCGCCCGCTATGTGCCCAGCGCCGCAACCCAGCTTCGCCGCCAGGCTGCGCTGCCCGACGAGCCCGCGCTGCGCGCGGCCGTCGCGACGGGCCTGCAGGGCCAGCCCTTCCGAGCCGAGACCTTCGAGCCCTTCGTGGCCGATGTCGCTGCCGCGCGCCGCCTGGAGCCGCTGGCGCCCAGCGCCCTGGCGGGCACCCCGCTCGGCACGCGGCTCGAGGGCTTGCTGAACCAGAAGGACGGCAAGGCCGTGGCCATCATCACGTTCACCGGCGTCAAGGACCCGGTGGCGCTCACGAAGGCGCTGGAATCACAGCAGGCCACGCTGCTGGACCTCAAGGCCGCGGCGGAAACACTGGTGGTGAGCCAGCGTTCCCGCATCCTGGCGAGCCTCGCCGTCGCCGCGGTACTGCTGATCGTGGTCGTCTGGCGCGCCCTGGGCAGCCTGCAAAGGGCCCGCCGGGTGCTGGCGCCGATGACCGTCTCGACGATCATCATCCTCGCAGCACTGCACGCTGCCGGCGTGCCGCTCAACCTGTTCCACCTGATCTCGCTCGTGCTCGCGGCCGGGCTCGGACTCGATTACGCGCTGTTCTTCGAACACGCCGCCGATGAACCAGGCGAGCAGCGGCGCACGCTGCACGCCGTGCTGGTGTGCTCGCTGTCCACGCTGCTGGTGTTCGCGCTGCTCGCGGCGTCGTCCGTGCCGGTACTGCGCGCAATCGGCGTCACGGTGACGATCGGCGTGATCGCCAACTTCGTGCTCGCACTGGTGCTGACGCGCACGCAGCCAGGGGCGCGCGCGTGAGCCGCGCGGACATCGAGTCGCTGATCCCGCATCGCGGCGCCATGTGCCTGCTCGAACGGGTGTGCGACTGGGACCAGGCACAGGTCCGGCTCGCCACCGCCACCCATCGCGATCCCGTCAATCCGCTGCGCCGCGACGGCCATCTCGCCGCGCTCCACCTGTGCGAATACGGCGCCCAGGCCATGGCCGTGCACGGCGGCCTGACCGCCCGCGCCGAGGGACGCCAGGCACCGCCCGGGTTCCTGGTCTCGCTGCGTTCTGTCGTTCTGCACCGCGAAAACGTCGAAGACCTGTCCGGCGAACTCGAGGTCGTCGCCGAGCGGCTGCAGGCCACGCCGACCACCTGGCAGTACGCGTTTCGCGTGAGTCACGAGGGC
>JADZCS010000015.1 GCA_020851435.1 Gammaproteobacteria bacterium
CCGGCGAGGCCGGCGGCGGCATGGTCAAGGTCGTCATGAACGGCAAGCACGAGGTGCGGCGCGTGCAGATCGACCCGTCCGTGTCCGGGCTCGACGATCGCGAGATGCTCGAGGACCTGATCGCCGCGGCCTGCAACGATGCCGTGCGGCGCGTTGCCGACACCTCGCAGCAGCGCATGTCAGGCCTGATGTCCGGGATGCAGCTGCCGCCCGGCTTCAAGATGCCCTTCTGAAGAGGCTCACGTGAAGTTCTCGCCCGCGCTCGCGCGCCTGATCGAGGCGCTGCGCGTATTGCCCGGCGTCGGGCCGAAGTCCGCGCAGCGCATGGCTTTCCACCTGCTGGAGCGCAATCGCGAGGGTGCGCTGGGGCTGGCCCGCGCGCTCGAGCAGGCGGTCGCGGAAGTGGGCCACTGCAGCCGCTGCCGCATGCTGACCGACGGTCCGTTGTGCGGCATCTGCACTGCCGCCCAGCGCGACACGGGACTGCTCTGCGTGGTTGAGTCGCCCGCGGACGTCGCGGCGATCGAGCAGTCGGGCGGCTATCGCGGCTGCTACTTCGTGCTCATGGGCCACCTGTCGCCGCTCGACGGCGTGGGTCCCGAGCAGCTCGGCCTGCCTCAGTTCGAGCGCCTGCTCGACGAGGGCGGCCTGCGCGAGGTCATCCTCGCCACCAATCCCACCGTCGAGGGCGAGGCGACCGCGCACGTCATCGGCGAACTCGTGGTGCGGCGGGGCCTGCGCGCCTCGCGCATCGCGCACGGCGTGCCGGTCGGCGGCGAACTCGAATACGTGGACGGCGGCACGCTCGCCCACGCGCTCGCCGGACGCCAGACCCTGGCCTGAGCCCTAGCGGTGCCGGGACCCGCCCGGCCGGCCCGGCGAGACCTTGCGCGTGGTGCTGCGCCGCTGTTCATCGAACTGCCGGGCGAGGTCCAGCAGCCGCAGGTAGCTGCCGAGGCGTCGTTGCGGGATGCGCCCGGCGGCCGCCTCGGCGGCGACCGCGCAGCCCGGCTCGCCGGTGTGCAGGCAGTCGGCGAAGCGGCAGTCGTGGCCGGCTGCGGCAATCTCGCGAAACCCGCCGGCGACGTGGCGCGGCTCAGGCGGCGGAGGCGAAAAGTCGCGGACGCCCGGCGAGTCGATCAGCTCCCCGCCATGTGGCAGGTGGTACAGCGTGGAGGCGGTCGTGGTGTGCTTGCCTTCCTCGGTCGCGCGCGAGACCTCGTTGACCGCGGCCTCGACGCCCGGGATCAGCAGGTTCGTCAGCGAGCTCTTGCCGACGCCTGACTGTCCGACCAGCACGCTGGTGTGCGCCGCGAGCAGCGTCGCCAGGCGGGCGATGCCCTCGGCGCCCACCTTGCTGGTCTCGACGACCGCATAGCCCAGCGTCGCGTAGTGCGCGAGCTCGGCGTCCAGCCCGGCGCCCGCTCGTGCGCGCAGGTCTGCCTTGTTGAGCACCACGCCGGCCGACAGGCCGGCCCACTCGGCGGCGGCCAGGTAGCGGTCGCAGATCGAGAAATCCGGCGCCGGGACCGGCGCCAGCACGGCGACCAGGTGAGTCAGGTTCGCGGCGATGTCCTCGGGCTCGCCACGCAGGTTGCAGCGCGACAGCGTGGTGTCGCGGGGCTGTACCTCGACCACCATGCCGGTCGCGCCCTCGGCCGCCTCCAGCGACCAGGCGACGCGATCGCCGCAGACAGGGGAGAGGCGCCGGCCGAACAGGCGGCAACCGTGGCGGATGCCCTCGGCATCCTCGACCACCACGTGGCGACCGTGGCTGGCGACCACCCTGCCATCGAGCAGGGACTCCGCCGATTGCGGTGAGGGTTTGCCGGGACTGTGGGGATTGCGCATGGGCTTGCCGGGAGGGACTGTAGCCTCTGCTAAGATCGCCGGCAAATATCGCGGAGAAGCCGGGAATGAGCCGAGCGCACAGGCTGGTCTGGATCGACCTCGAGATGACGGGCCTCAACCCCGACGTCGACCACGTCATCGAGATCGCGACCCTGGTCACCGACGCAGATCTCGAGGTCATCGCGGAGGGGCCGGTGATCGCGGTCCACCAGCCCGAGGAAGTGCTCGCGCTGATGGACGACTGGAACCAGCGCCAGCACGGCGGGTCCGGCCTCGTCGCGCGCGTGCGCGCGAGCACGATCGGCGAAGCCGAGGCCGAACGGCGTACCCTGGAGTTCCTGGCGGAATACGTCGATGCCGGCGTTTCGCCGATCTGCGGCAACAGCATCTGCCAGGACCGCCGCTTCCTGGTGCGCTGGATGCCGGCGCTGGAGCGGTTCTTCCACTACCGCAACCTGGACGTCAGCACGCTCAAGGAACTGGCCAGGCGCTGGGCGCCACCGGTTCTGGCCGGCGTGCAGAAGTCGTCCAGCCACCTTGCGCTCGACGACATCCGCGACTCGCTCGTCGAGCTGCGGCACTACCGCGCCCAGCTGTTCGCCGAGCCCTGGCGCCGCGCGGGGTCCGCGGGCGCCTGAGCCCCGGCACGGTCAGGGCTGCTTGTCCCCGGCCAGGAACAGCCAGGTCTCGACCACCGTATCCGGGTTGAGCGAGATGCTGTCGATGCCCTGGTCGACGAGCCAGCGCGCGAGCTCAGGGTGATCGGAGGGACCCTGGCCGCAGATGCCGACGTACTTGCCGGCCTTGCGGCAGGCGACGATGGCCATCGACAGCATCGCCTTGACGGCGTCGTCGCGCTCGTCGAACAGCTTGGCGACGATGCCGGAGTCGCGATCCAGTCCGAGCGTGAGCTGGGTCATGTCGTTCGAGCCGATCGACATGCCGTCGAAGTGCTCGAGGTACTGGTCGGCGAGCACGGCGTTGGTGGGCAGCTCGCACATCATGATGACCTTGAGCCCGTCCTTGCCGCGCGCGAGGCCGTTCTCGGCGAGCAGTTCGACCACGCGCTTGCCTTCGCCGACCGTGCGCACGAACGGCACCATCACCTGCACGTTGGTGAGGCCCATCTGCTCGCGTACCTTGACCAGCGCGCGGCATTCCAGCTCGAAGCAGGGCCTGAAGATCTCGTCGACGTAGCGTGACGCGCCGCGGAACCCGAGCATCGGGTTTTCCTCGTGCGGTTCGTAGAGCTTGCCGCCCATGAGGTTGGCGTATTCGTTGGACTTGAAGTCGGACAGCCGCACGATGACCGGCTCGGGGGCGAACGCGGCCGCGATGCAGGC
>JADZCS010000016.1 GCA_020851435.1 Gammaproteobacteria bacterium
CTTCCGGCGCGCGCCGTTCAGCAGGCTGTCGCCCACGTAGACGGCCACGCTCGCCCAGATCAGCGCGAAGCCCACCGCCTGGTTCAGCGTGAAGGCTTCGCCGAAGGCCAGCACGCCCAGCAGGAACACCATGGTGGGCGCGAGGTACTGGATCACGCCGCTCAGGGAAAACGGGATGACGCGGGCGCCGCCCGCGAACATCGCCAGCGGCAGGGCGGTGACGATGCCGCTGGCGACCAGCAGCGCGTCGACGTGCCATGCGCCTGCGCCCAGCGACGCCGTTCCGTTGATCGCCAACCACAGCAGCCACCCCGCAGCCAGCGGCGCGACGAGCAGGGTCTCGACCGCCAGGCCGATGACGGCACCGACGGGGGCGGCCTTGCGCACCAGTCCATAGCCGGCGAAGGTCGCGGCCAGCCACAGCGCGATCCACGGCGCCCTGCCGCTGGCGATGCTCAGGTAGAGGACCCCGGCGACCGCCAGGCTCACGGCCAGCCACTGCGGGCGGCTGAGGCGCTCACGGAACACGGCGATGCCGAGGGCGACGTTGAACAGCGGATTGATGAAGTAGCCGAGGCTGACCTCGACCACGCGACCGTGCGTGACGGCCCAGACGTAGACCAGCCAGTTCACGCAGATCAGGACGGCCGAGGCCGCGAGCCAGCGGGCCTTGCGCCAGTCCCTGAGCACCGTGACGACCTCAGGCAGTTCTCGCCGCCACAGCAGCCAGGCCACCACGAACACCGCGCTCCACACGATGCGGTGGGACACGAGCTCGAGCGCCGGCACGCCGGCCAGCGGCTTGAAGTACAGGGGGAACAGGCCCCAGATGAAGAACGCACCCGTGACGACGGCGATGCCTCGCCGCTGCGCGAGGGCTTCCGGGGTGGGATGTGGCTTCATGTGGCGGGCATTCTAGCAGCGGGGAATGCGATAATCGGCGCATGGACACGGGACTGGTCTGCTGGAAGTGCGGCGCGAGCCTCGCCGAGGTGCTGCTGCCGATCCGCCGCATCGAGGAATGCGCCGTCTGCGGCGCGCAGCTGCACGTCTGCCGGCTGTGCGAATTCCACGACACGCGCGTCGCCAAGGCCTGCCGCGAGACGATCGCGGACGAGGTCAAGGACAAGGAACACGCGAACTTCTGCGACTACTTCAAGCCGCGGCCGGGTGCCTACAAGGCCAGGAACGTCGCGGCCGCGGACGCGGCGAAGGCCGCGCTCGACGGACTTTTCGGCGCTGCCCCCGCCGCCGGCTCCGCGCCCTCGGCCGCGGATGCGAAGATCGAGGCCGATCGCGCGCGCGCCGCGCTGGACAACCTGTTCGGTAGGAAGCCGTGATGTTCGACGGTAGCGCCTTCGTTTTCGCACTCGGCGCCCTGCTGGGCCTGGCATCGGCAGGCTGGGTGCTGTCGGTCATCAAGCACAACGTCACGCTCGTCGACACGCTGTGGCCGCTGATGTTCTGGCTCGCCGCCGCCAGCTATGCGGCCACCACGTCGGCCGGGCCGCGCGCCTTGCTGATCGTCGCTCTCGCGGGCGTGTGGGCGCTGCGGCTCGCGATCTATCTCACCTGGCGCAACTGGGGCCTGCCCGAGGATCACCGTTATCAGGCGATCCGCGCGCGCAACGAACCTGGCTTCACCTGGAAGAGCCTGTACCTGGTGTTCTGGCTGCAGGCGGGACTGGCCTGGATCATCTCGCTGCCCTTGCTGGGCGCCGTCGCCGGCGCCGCGCCGCTCGGCCTGCTCGACGCGGCGGGCCTGCTGTTGTGGGCCACGGGGCTGTTCTTCGAGGCCGTGGGCGACTGGCAGCTGGCGCGCTTCAAGGCCGACCCGGCGAACCGCGGACAGGTGATGGACCGCGGCCTGTGGCGCTACACGCGTCACCCGAACTATTTCGGCGACTTCTGCATCTGGTGGGGCTTCTACCTGCTGGCCGCCTCGGCGGGCGCCTGGTGGAGCATCCCCGGCCCGCTGCTCATGAGCCTGCTGCTGCTCAAGGTCTCGGGCGTGAGCCTGCTCGAAAAGGACATCGGCGAGCGCCGCCCGGCCTATGCGGAGTACGTGCGCCGGACGAATGCGTTTTTCCCAGGAGTGCCGCGGACATGACACGCCCAGACCCGGAACTGCTTGCCGCCGCCCACGCAGTGCTCATCCAGGCGCATGCGCCCTACTCCGGCCTCAGGGTCGGCGCCGCGGTGCGCTCCGCCGCGGGCGAGGTCTACGTGGGCTGCAACGTCGAGAACGCTGCCTTTCCGCTCGGCAACTGCGCCGAGGCGAGCGCGATCGCGGCCGGGGTCGCCGGCGAAGGGCAGGGATTCAGGATTGCGGCGGTCGCCGTGCAGGCCGAACACGCGGATGGAACGCTGCAGCCGGTCTCGCCCTGCGGCGGATGCCGCCAGCGCATCCGCGAATTTGCGGTGGACGGGGCGATTCCCGTGAGCTTCCCGTGGAGCGACGGCGCCCTCAAGACGCTGCAGCTCGACGAGTTGCTGCCGTACTCGTTCGAGCTGCAGGTTCGCCCGGGACGCTGAGCCGGCTCAGGCCAGCTGGGCGCCCAGCATCTGCAGGCGGCGCTGCTGCTCACGCAGCCTTGCGACGATCACGTGCGACTGCCGCTTGAACTCGGCGTCCACGTCCCCGATCTTCTGGGCGAGGCTTTCGCGCGTGCGCGCGACCCATTCCTCGCGCAGCTTCGACCACTCGCCCACGGTCGCCATGAACGACTGGTATTCCTCGCTGAACTGGGCGCGCAGGCGCTCGACGTCCAGGCGCGGCACGCGCAGCCGCGGCTCGTCGAGCTTGCGCTCGAGGCGCTTGAACTGCATGGCGATGCGCGAACGCTGGATGACCACGTCCGGCACGCGCTTGAGCTTGCTGGCGAGGCCCATCGAGGCCAGCGTGGCGATGATCCACTTGGTCGGATCGTACTGCCACCAGCGCACGGCGTTGCGGTAGTCGTGGGCAAAGATGTGGTGGAAGTTGTGGTAGCCCTCGCCGAAGGTGAGCACGGCGAGGACCGGGTTGTCGCGCGCCGAGTTCTCGTCGGTATAGGGCTGCGTGCCCCAGGCATGGGCCAGCGAGTTGATGAAGAAGGTCAGGTGGTGGTTCATGACCAGGCGCAGCACGCCGCCGAGCAGGAAAACGCCCCACAGGTCGCCCGCCATCCATCCGATCAGTACCGGCACGCCGACGTTCAGGAGCACCGCGAACGGCACGTAGAACCGGTGCTGGAAGCGCAGCAGCGGATCCTTCTCGAGGTCGCGCACCAGCGACAGGTCCGGCTTTCCGCTCGGGTACTCGCGCAGCATCCAGCCGATGTGCGAGAACCAGAAGCCGCGCCCCGCCGAGTACGGGTCGCGGCCGTTGTCGTCGACGTAGCGGTGATGGACGCGGTGGCCGGCCGACCAGATCAGCGCGCTGTTCTGCAGCGACATGGTGCCGCCGAGCATGAACACCAGTCGCGGGAACCAGTGCGCCTCGTAAGCCTTGTGCGACCACAGGCGGTGGTAGCCACAGGTAACCGAGAGTTCACAGAACGCCAGCAGTACGACGAAGGACAGCCACGCGGCGGCACTATAGCCATGCGTGAACCCGTACCAGGGCACCACGGTGATCGCGACCAGGAAGGTGGCGGCGAACATGATGATGTTGGTCCAGATGCGTGGCGCGTGTTCGGTGTCGGTCGCTGCGGTCATTGGCGGGTGCTTCCTGAGATCAGGCCCAGACTGGCCCGTGTCTTACTATTATCCGATACCGGCAAGGCGTGCATAAGCATTAATTGCGACCTTTGCAAAACAATGACTTGCGTGCGCCCGATGACTGTTGCACGGCAGCACGAATCGCTGCCGCGGCCTGCGACGAGCCGAGTTTCCGCTGCTGCCAGCCGAGGGGGCCCGCGCACGGGTTTGGGCTACGATGGCCGTACATGGATGTTCGACAGCCCTCTGGCCACGCCTCGGCATGGCCGCGCCTGGCGGCCGGGATCCTGTGTGCCTGCGC
>JADZCS010000017.1 GCA_020851435.1 Gammaproteobacteria bacterium
GCTGCCCCGCAGCGCGTCCCGTGCAGCCCGCGGGCGGCGCGCGCGCGACCCACCTCGTCCATGGCGGCGTTGCGCACACTCTGGAGGCCGAGCCGCTCGTGATCGGCAGCGATCCTGCGGCGCCGCGCATGCTGCGCCTGCCGGCACAGCTGCCCGGCGTGTCGCGCCGGCACTGCTCGGTGCTGCTTGGCGCCCACGGCGCGATCGTGCGCGACCACAGCCGCCACGGCACATTCGTCAACGGGCAGCGCGTGAACGGCGACGCGCCGCTGGCCGCGGGCGACCGCCTGCGCGTGGGCTCGCCCGGCGTCGTGTTCGAGCTGGTCGCGGTGAACTGACATGGCGCGGCGCCGCCAGACCGAGACCTTCGGGCTGTCGTTCCTCGACGTGATCTGCTGCGGCTTCGGCGCGGTGATCCTGTTCTATACGATCATCAGCGCCCAGTCCGGCATGTCGCTGCGGCATGAAAACGAACAGCTCGCCGCCGAGGCGAAGCTGCTAGAGAAGCGGGTCCTCGAGGGCTACAAGTACCTCGCCGAACTCCGCAACTCGATGGCGCGCACCGACCAGGACAAGGCCCGCGCGTCGGGCCGCGCGCGCGAGGTCGCCGAACGTCTCGAAAGGACCCGCCAGGAACTCGCGCGCTACGAGTTCGACACGCTCGCGCGGCGCGAGAGCCTGGAGCGCCTCAAGGCGGACCTCAAGTCGCTGGAGGAGGAGAACCGCCGGCTCAAGGCGGCGACGGAACGCCAGCCGGCTGGCCAGCAGGTCATGCAGGTCGCCGGCGACGGCGACCGCCAGTACCTGACGGGACTCAAGGTCGGCGGCCGGCGGGTGCTCATCCTGGTCGATGCCTCGGCCAGCATGCTCGACGAGACGCTCGTCAACATCCTTCGCCTGCGCAACATGTCCGACGATCGCAAGCTGCGCGCCGACAAGTGGCGCCAGGCCATCGGCGTCGTCGACTGGGTCTCCGCGCAGATGCCGGCCGGCTCGCAGTTCCAGATGTACGCGTTCAACACGGCTGCCTGGCCACTCGTCGAAGGCAGCGACGGCAGCTGGCTCGCGGCCAAGGATGGCAAGTCCCTGAACGCCGCGCTGACGCGGCTGCGCAAGACCCCGCCGACCGGAGGCAGCAGCCTCGAGAACGCGTTCGCCGTGATCCGGAAGCTGTCGCCACAGCCGGACAACGTCATCCTGGTCACGGACGGCCTGCCGACGCAGGGCGCGAAGCCGCCGTTGATCAAGAAGTTCGTCGACACCGAGGATCGCGAAGACCTCATGCAGAAGGCGGTTCGATCCCTGGGCAGCGGGGTCCCGCCGATCAACGTGATCCTGCTGCCGATGGAAGGCGATCCCGCCGCACCGACCTATTTCTGGCGGCTGGCGCAGTCGACGGGCGGCGCGTTCATGAGCCCATCCGGTGACTGGCCATGAGGCGGCGGCAGCGGCGGAACACCGAGGTCTTCAGCCTGTCGTTCCTCGACTGCATCTGCTGCGGCTTCGGCGCGATCATCCTGCTGCTGGTACTCAACGAGGTGGGGCAGCCGATCCAGCTCGAACAGGCCAGGGTGGACCTCGACGGCCAGGTCGCGAAGCTTGAGCAGGAACTCGAGGAGATCCGCGGCGAATCACTTACGCTGGAGCGCGACCTGCGCTCGCGCGTCGAGCAGCTGTCCGAGGAGCAGCGGCGCAACGCCCGGCTGGCAGGCGAGCTGTCGCAGCTGCAGGGCAAGTACCGCGCGAGCCGCGACGAGGCGGAAACGGTCAACAAGGTCGAGGGCACGCTCGCCGAGGCGCGTCAGCAGCTCACCGAGGAAATGAAGCGGCTGCTCGGCGCCGACTACCGGCGCAGCGCCGACCAGCCGGTCGGCGGCATTCCCGTCGACAGCGAGTACGTGATCTTCATCGTCGATACCTCAGGCTCGATGCAGAGCTTCTCGTGGCGCCGGGCCGAACGGAAGATGGCCGAGGTGCTGGCGATCTACCCGAAGGTCAAGGGCATCCAGGTGCTGGACGACGAGGGCGGCTACATGTTCTCGGACTACCGGGGCAAGTGGATTCCCGACTCGCCCGCGCGGCGCAAGGCGATCCTCGCGCGCTTCCGCGGCTGGCAGTCGTTCTCGAACTCGAGCCCGGTCGAGGGCATCGTCGCCGCTATCCGCACGTTCTGGTCGCCGGAGCACAAGATCAGCCTGTACGTGCTCGGCGACGAATTCACGGGCGCCTCGATCGAGGACGTGGTCGGCGCCGTCGAGCGCATCAACCGCCCGGACCGCGGCGGCCAGCAGCGCGTGCGCATACACGCCATCGGCTTCCCGCTGGCGCCGAACGTGCCCCAGTACACGAGCATCCGGTTCGCCACGCTGATGCGCATCCTGTGCCTGCGCAACGGTGGTACCTTCGTCGGGCTGACCGGCGAATCCTACGACAACCCCGGCCGGCGGCCGGCACCCTGAGGAACGCGGCATGAGAAGAGGCTCGATCGTATGCCTGCTGCTGATGTCCGCCGCAATGCTGGCGGGCTGCGGTGCGGTGAACGTCGCGCCCACGATGGACATCCCGGCGCCGCTCGTCGAGCGCGTGCCCGCCACGGTCGGGGTGCACTACGGCGCCGCGTTCCGCGACTACGTCCACAAGGAGACGCGGCAGGGCACCGAGTACGCGATCACGCTGGGCGCCGCGCACGTGACCGGGCTGGGACGCCTGCTCAACGCCATGTTCGAGCACGTCGTCGAAGTCGAGTCCCCGGCCTCGGCCGCGACGCAAACGCCGCCGCCGGCTCTGACGCTGGACCCGCACTTCGAGGAATACTCGTTCATCACGCCGCGCGACGTCAGCGGCGGCTACTTCGCGGTCACCATCGCCTACCGCTTCGACATCTACGACAGCCAGGGCCGTCGCGTCGACTCGCTGAGGTTCTCGGGCTTCGGCAGGGAGCCCGAGGCGACGATGGGCGGCACGGACGAACCGCTGCGGCTCGCGACGCGCCGCGCGATGCGCGA
>JADZCS010000018.1 GCA_020851435.1 Gammaproteobacteria bacterium
CCCGAGCCATCGGCGCCGCGTTCCAGCATGATGCGCGGCTTGCCGTCGATGTAGACCAGCAGCAGTTCATCGCCCGGGTAGATGAGGTGCGGGTTCTCGACCTGCGGGTTGACGTACCAGATCTCCGGCCACAGCCAGGGATCGCGCAGGAACTTCGAGGAGATGTCCCACAGCGTGTCGCCCTTGACCACGACGTAACGCGCCGGGGCGTCCGGTGCGAGCCGGACCTCCTGCCGCTCGGCAGCAGCCGGTGCGGCTTCCTGCGCGGAAGCGGGCACCACCGCTGCGGTGGCCAGGACCAGTGCGGCCGACCCGGCACAAGTCATGATCTTGAGGATATTCAGGGACTTGAAAATTTGGGGCAGCGCCATCCGAAAAGCTCCCTTACTGCCAGGCCGAAGGCATCGGCCCTATAATGGCTGCCGGCATCGCCGACACTAAGTCCATTGCTGACGAAACTTTAGCAGCATTTCTGAGTCATTTACACGAATACAGGTCGCCATACGTATGACGCGCCTCACAATCCTCGAATATCCCGACCCGCGCCTGCGCACGGTCGCCCAGCCTGTGGCGGTCGTGGACGATGCGCTGCGGGCCACGATCGACGACCTGTTCGAGACCATGTACGCCGCCAAGGGCATCGGCCTGGCGGCCACCCAGGCCAACGTCCACCGCAGGCTCATGGTCATCGACATTTCGGAGGAGCACAACCAGCCGATGGTATTCGTGAACCCGGAGGTCTTCGAGCGCGAGTGCGTGGGCGTCATGCAGGAAGGCTGCCTGTCCGTGCCGGGCTACTACGACGACGTCGAGCGCGCCCAGAAGATCCGCGTGCGCGCGCTGGGCCGCGACGGCCAGCCGTTCGAGCTGGAGGCCGAGGGCCTGCTCGCGGTCTGCATCCAGCACGAGATCGACCACCTCAACGGCCGGCTGTTCGTCGACTATCTCTCCGAGCTGAAGCGCACGCGCGTGCGCAAGAAGCTGGAGAAGGAGCGGCGCCAGAACACTCCTCACACGGACGCCGACGGTCCGCACGCGCCGCCGATCTGAGCCGGCCGTGACCCGCAGCCTCGCGATCGTCTTTGCCGGCACGCCGGAGTTTGCGCTGCCGGCGCTCGATGGCATTGCCGCGAGCCGCCACCGCCTGTGCGCTGTCTATACCCAGCCCGACCGGCCCGCCGGCCGCGGCCAGAAGCTCGCGCACGGCCCGGTCAAGCGCCGCGCGCTGGAGCTGGGGTTGCCGGTCGAGCAACCCGCCACGCTGCGCACGCCCGAGGCCGTCGCGCAGCTCGCGGCCTATGCGCCGGACGTGATGGTCGTGGTCGCCTACGGCCTGCTGCTGCCCCAGGCCGCGCTCGACGTGCCGCGCCTGGCCTGCCTCAACATCCATGCCTCGCTGCTGCCGCGCTGGCGCGGTGCGGCGCCCATCCAGCGCGCGATCCAGGCCGGCGACGCCGAGACCGGCGTCACCATCATGCGCATGGAAGCCGGCCTGGACACCGGCCCGATGCTGTTCTCGCGCAGCGTGCCGATCGGCCAGGCCGACACCGGCGGCCTGCTGCACGACCGACTGGCGTCCATGGGCGGCAAACTCATCGTCGAGGCGCTCGACGCGATCGCGGCGGGGCCGGTCGCGTTCCAGCCGCAGCCGGCCGACGGCGCCAGCTACGCGAAAAAGATCGACAAGGCCGAGGCGCGCATCGACTGGACGCAGCCCGCGGTCGTCATCGACCGGCTGGTGCGCGCCTTCGATCCCTGGCCGGTCGCCGAGACGCGCCTCGCCGGCGAGCAGCTGCGTATCTGGGGTGGCCGCCTGGCGCAGCCGGGCGATTGCGCAGTCGCGCAGGGCGCGGCGGTTCCGGGTACTGTGCTCGGCGTCTCGCCGCAGGCCGGCCCCGGCCGTCCGGTGGGGCTCTGCGTCGCCACCGGCGCAGGCGTCTACGTGATCGAGCGCCTGCAGGTGCCGGGGCGCAAGCCCGTCGACACGCGCGATTTCATCAACGGCCGCGACCTCGCCGGCCAGGCCCTGGGCTGAACCATGCACAAACCCGGTGATTCCAGGGCGCAGGCCGCACGCGTCGTCGAGCTCGTGCTGGCCGAGGGCCGCACGCTCGAGTCCGCGCTGGCGCTCGTGGCGCCCGGCCCGGCCCAGCGCGCGACCGTGCAGTCGCTCGCCTACGGCACGATCCGCTGGGATCCCGAGCTCGAGGTCGTGCTGCCGCTCATGCTGTCGCGGCCGCTCGCGAGCCTCGACCCGTCGCTGCGCGCGCTGCTGCTCGTGGGCCTCTACCAGCTCATGCACGGCGAGACGCCCGAGCACGCCGCCGTGGCCGAGACGGTCGAGGCCGCGCGCCTGATCGGCCAGGCCCGCGCGGCCGGCCTGGTCAACGCCATCCTGCGGCGCTTCCTGCGCGAACGCGCCGCACTGCTCGAGACCGCGAGGCGCAACGACGCCGCGGTCTACGCGCATCCGCACTGGCTCATCGAAGCGCTGCGCCGCGACTGGCCGAAGCAGTGGAAGGCCGTGCTGGCCGCCGGCAACGAACATCCGCCCATGTGGCTGCGCGTCAACCTCCGGCGCTGCAGCGTCGAAGACTACCGTGCCCGCCTCGCTGAGGCCGGCTTCGAGGCCGAGCGCGCGCCCTTCGCGCCGGCCGCGCTGCGCCTGGCTCAGCCCGTGGACGTCACGCGCCTTCCCGGCTTCGAGGCGGGCGACGCCTCAGTGCAGGACCTCGCCGCGCAGCTGGTCGCGCCGATGCTCGACGTGAAGCCCGGCATGCGCGTGCTGGACGCCTGCGCCGCGCCCGGCGGCAAGGCCTGCCAGCTGCTCGAGACCGTGCCCGGGCTCGCCAGCCTCACGGCCCTGGAGCTGGACCCCACGCGCGCGAAGCGCATCCACGACAACCTCGGGCGCCTCGGGCTCGCGGCGGACGTGGTCGTCGGCGATGCGACCGAGCCCTCGTCCTGGTGGGACGGCCGGCCCTACGACCGGATCCTGGTCGACGCGCCGTGCTCGGGCACCGGCGTGATCCGTCGCCATCCCGACATCAAGGCGCTGCGTCGCCCGGCCGACATCCCCGCGCTGGTCGGCACGCAGCGGCGCCTGCTGGCGGCGCTGTGGCCGCTGCTCGCGCCGGGCGGGCGCCTGGTCTACGCCAGCTGCAGCGTGCTGCGGGCCGAGAATTCCGGGGTCATCGCCGCATTCCTCGCGGACACCACGGACGCGGTCGAGTCAGGGGAATCTGCTAGGCTCATCGTGCAGGGCGCGCTGGGCGCGCCAGGTCCCGGCCCCGGTCCGGGCCACGCCATCCTCACCGGCATGGCGGGCGCCGACGGGTTCTATTACGCCTGCCTGGACAAGCGGGCCTGAGGTGAGCATTTGACGCGACCGGGCGGCTGGCGGGTTCTCGGGACGGGACGCGCAGCGGCGTGGCTCGTCGCGTGCCTGCTCGTGCCGTTCCTGCTCGCGCCGTCCGCCGCCCGCGCCCAGGACGAACCCCGGTTCGAGGTGCGCAGCGCCTCGGTGGCCCCCGAGGGCGGCGTCTGGAACTTCAGCGCGCGGCTCGACCTCGGGCTGTCGGAGTCCGCGACCGAAGCCCTGCAGCAGGGCGTGCCGGTCACGCTAGAGATCGAGGTGCTGGTCACCACGTCGCGGCGCTTCCTTCCCGACGCGGACGTCGCCGAGCTCTCCCACCGCTGGCGGCTCGAATATCACGCGCTGGCCGAGCGCTACCTCGTCACCAACGAGAACAGCGGCGAGCAGGCGGCCTACCCGACGCTCGCCGCGGCACTCACCGCGCTGGCGCAGCCCAGCCGCGTGCCCATCCTCGACATGGCGCTGGTCGAGCCCGGCCGCCGCTACGAGATTTCGACCCGCGCCAGCATCGCAATCGGCGGCGTGCCGACGACCGTCAAGGTGCTGATGTTCTGGCGCGAGTGGACCCGCTACACAGGGTGGTACACATGGACCGTGCGCGGCTGATCAGCCGCTGGCCGATGCTACTGGGCGGCGCGGGCCTCGCGCTGTGGCTGGTCGCACTCGGCATGCTGGCCGTGACCGCGCAGAACTCCGAGCAGTTCGGCCGCCTGCACCCGTGGATCCTGATGGTGAACGTGGCCGGGCTCGCGGTGCTCATCGCGCTGCTCGCCGGCCGCCTGTTCGAGCTCGTGCGCGACTTCCGGCGCAACGTCCCGGGATCGCGGCTCAAGGCGCGCACCGTGATGATGTTCGGCGGCCTGGCGGTCGCGCCCATCCTGGTCGTGTTCGCGTTCTCCATCGTGTTCCTCACGCGCGGCATCGACAGCTGGTTCCACGTCGAGGTGAAGCAGGGTCTGTCCGACGCGCTGGGCCTGTCGCGCGCGGCGCTGGACCTGCGCATGCGCGAGTACGTCGACCGCACCACGCGCATCTCCGAGGACCTCGGCAGCGAGAAGTCGGTCGCGCTGTTCTCCCGGCTGGATACGCACCGCCGCCTGGCCGACGCCAACGAGCTCGCGGTGATCGGTTCCTCGGGCCGCATGGAGGCGTTCAGCACCGACATCGCGCTGACCCAGATGCCCGCGCAGCCGGCGCACGAGGCGCTGGTGCAGGTGTGGCAGGGCCAGCCCTTCGTGAGCCTGGACCCCGCTCCCGACGGCGGCTACGTGATCCGCACGGCCGTTCGGCTCGAGGGCGAGGGCGGGCTCGGGAATCCGCGCGTGCTGATCGCCGCCTATCCCGTTCCGCAGCGCCTCGCTGCGCTCGCCGATACCGTACAGACCGCGTACCAGCAGTACGGCAGGCTGTCGTATCTTCGCGAGCCGCTGAAGGTGAGCTTCACGCTGACGCTCTCGCTGGTGCTGCTGATGGCGCTGCTGGCCGCCGTGTACGGCGCATTCTTCTTTTCCGAGAAACTGGTCCGCCCCGTGCAGGACCTCATCGCGGGCACGCGCGCGGTCGCCAAGGGCGACTACGACACCCAGCTCGAGCTGCCCTCGCGCGACGAGATGGGCCTGCTCGTGAGCTCGTTCAACGACATGGCACGCCGCCTGGCGCGCGCTCGCGCCGAGGCCGCGCGCGGGCAGCAGGCGGTCGAGGCCGAGCGCGCGAAGCTCGCGGCCATCCTCGCGCGGCTGTCGACGGGCGTGATTTCGCTGGAGCCCACGCTCGAGGTGCGCGTCGCCAACCAGGCGGCAGGCCTGATCCTGGGCGTCGACCTCGAGCGCGCCGAGGGCCGGCCGCTCGACGAAGTCGCCGCCGGCAGTTCGCTGGCCGCGCAGTTCGTCGAGGCCGTGCGGCGCCACCTGTCGGCCGGCCAGACCGAATGGCGCGAGCAGCTGACGCTCAACGACGCGGCCGGCCGGCGTGAACTCATGTGCGCCTGCACCGCGCTCGTCGGCGACGGCGGGCTACCGGGCGGGCTGGTGGTCGTGTTCGACGACATCACCACCCTGCTGCAGGCGCAGCGCGAGGCCGCCTGGGGCGAGGTCGCGCGCCGGCTCGCGCACGAGATCAAGAATCCGCTCACGCCGATCCAGCTCTCGGCCGAGCGCATGCGACGCAAGCTGCTGGGCGGCCTGGGCGAACGCGAAGCCGAGCTGCTCGACCGCGCCACGCACACCATCGTGCAGCAGGTCGAGGCCATGAAGCAGATGGTCAACGCCTTCAGCGAATACGCGCGCGCGCCCGAGATGCGCGTGTCTGCCTTCGACCTCAACGCGCTGGTCGCCGAGGTCGCCGACCTCTATCGCGCGCAGGACACGCGCGCGCGCCTGGCGCTGAAGCTCGACCCGGCCGCGGCCGGGCTCGAGGCCGACCGCGGCCGCATCCGGCAGGTCCTCAACAACCTGCTGACCAACGCCTTCGAGGCGCTGGAAGGCCAGCCTGACGGGGAAGTGACGATCGAGACCCGCGCCGAGTCGCCGGGCGTCGAGATCACCGTGACCGACAACGGCCCGGGCTTCCAGCGCGAGCTGGTCAGCCGGGTATTCGATCCCTACGTCACGAGCAAGCCCAAGGGCACGGGCCTGGGACTCGCGATCGTGCGCAAGATCACGGAAGAACATGGCGGCCGCATCGAGGCCGACAACACACCGAGCGGAGGCGCGCGCGTGCGCGTCTGGCTGCCGGCCGACGACGGAGCGCGAGGCGCCGGCTCGAGAGAGCTGCGCCGCGCCGAAACGAGGAGGGAACGGGCATGAGTTCACCACGAATTCTTGTGGTCGACGACGAGGCGGACATCCGCGGGCTGGTGAAGGACATCCTCGCCGACGAGGGCTACGAGGTGTCCGTGGCTGCGGACGCCGCCCAGGCCCGCGCTGCGCGCGCGAAGGCCGAGCCCGACCTCGTCCTGCTGGACATCTGGATGCCCGACACCGACGGCATCACGCTGCTCAAGGAATGGTCCGAGGCGGGCTCGCTGCGCTTCCCGGTCGTCATGATGTCCGGCCACGGCACGGTCGAGACTGCGGTCGAGGCCACGCGTCTCGGCGCGGTCGACTTCGTAGAGAAGCCGCTGTCCATCGCCAAGCTGCTGCGCACCGTCGAGCACGCGCTGGAGTCCGGGCGCCGGCAGCGCCAGCAGCAGCGCTCGCTCGTGCCGCCGCTGGTGGCGCCGGTCGGCAAGAGCCGCGTGATGCAGCAGCTGCGCGACCACGTGCAGCAGATCGCGCCGCATTCGGCCTCGGTGATGCTGGTCGGCGAGGCCGGTACCGGGCGCGAGGCCTTCGCGCGCTACATGCATTCGCTGTCACCGCGCGCGGGGCAGCCGTTCGTGTCCGTGACCTGCGCGAGCCTCGACGACGACAACGCCGCCGCGCGCCTGCGCGGCAGCAGTCACCAGCCCGGCTATTACGCCCAGGCCGACGGCGGCACGCTGTTCCTGAACGGCCTCGACGACCTCTCGCCCGTGGCCCAGCGCGTGCTGCTGGCCGACCTCGAGGAAGGCAGCTGGACACCCGAGGGCGGGCCGCGCCGGCCGCTGTCGTTCCGACTCATGTCGGCCGCGATCAAGGGCGTCGAGACGCGCGACATCGTGCGCCGCGACCTGCTCGCCCACCTGGACGTGGTGGTCGTGCGCGTGCCGCCGCTGCGCGACTACGCCGAGGACGTGCCCGAGCTGCTGCGCTACTACGTCGATCGGCTGGTCGACGAGGAGCGTTTGCCGTTCCGGCGCTTCAGCGTCGCGGCGCAGAACCGCCTGCGCAACTACCCGTGGCCCGGCAACATGCGCGAGCTGCGCAACTTCGTGCAGCGCCTGCTGATCGCCGGCGGCGGCGAGGAAATCGGCCTTGAGGAAATCGAGCGCGAGATCGCCGTGCAGCAGACGGCCGACGAGCCGCTGGTCAAGCAGGACCTGCTGGCGCTGCCGCTGCGCGAGGCGCGCGAGCAGTTCGAGCGCGCCTACCTGCTGCAGCAGCTGATGCTGTGCAACGGCAAGGTGGGCCTGCTCGCCAAGCGCGTGGGCATGGAACGCACGCACCTGTATCGCAAGCTGCGGTCGCTGGGCGTCGATTTCCGGCAGATTACCGACGAGTGAAGAGAAGAGCCGGCATGGTCACGCGCGCCGGGATCGCGGAGGTGTTCAGTCCTCCGCGCGCCGGACGGCGCTGATTGCTGCGGACCGAACACCCCCGCGCTCCCGGTGTGCTGCCTTGGGGGCTCGTAGTCACCTCGCCGGCAACTGAAGAGCGCTCATGACGAACAAACTCGAGGTCAGGTGGCCGGCGCGCTTCGCGCCGCAGCGGTGTCCGGTGCACGTGCGCAACGAGCTGCTGATGCCGGGCTCTTCGCCGGAGCGTGTGTGGGCCTGGCTCACGGAGGCGACGCTGTGGCCGGGCTGGTATGTGAATTCCGCCAAGGTACGGATGCTCGAGGGTGAGGGCGAGCCGCTGCGGCTGGGGTCGCGGTTTCGCTGGCGCACCTTCGGTATCACGATCACCTCGACCGTGCTCGAGTGCGTGCCGAACGAGCGCCTCGCCTGGGATGCGTACGCGCCTGGCGTGGAGGCCTGTCACGCCTGGGTGCTGGCGCTGGCCGGTGACGGTTGCCACGTACTCACCGAGGAAACGCAGCACGGCGCGCTGGCGCGGCTGAGCCATCTCGTGATGCCGGGGCGCATGCACAAGTTCCACCAGGTCTGGCTGGAAGCGCTGGCTAGCAGGAGTCGCCAGGGCCTGCCCGGCAGCGCGCGCGGCACGGACCCCTGAGGCGGGCGCGGTTCAGTCGCTGACGCGGATCACCAGTACGTCGAGATCTGCTTCGCGCAGCTTGCCGCGGATGCGGTTGAGTTCGGCGAGGTCGGTGAGCGGGCCGATGCGCACGCGGTGCCAGGTGTCGTTGTCGACGGACACGCGCTGCACCTTGCTCTCGATGCCGGCCAGCGCGAGCTGGGCGCGGATGCGGTCGGCCTCGTTGAAGTCCTTGTACGAGCCGGCCTGCAGTATGTACGAGCCCTGCTTCTCGACCGGCTGCGCCGGGACGTCGCGGCGCACGTCCTTGTCCTTCTCGGGGACGACGACCTCGAACTTGGGCAGCACGTTGTAGAAGTCGTAGCTCTCGGTCTCGGCGGGCGGCGTCTCGGCCGCGCGCGAGGAGGCCGGCGCGGGCTTCGCCGCCGCGGGCTTGCCCGGTGCGCCGGGCTTGTCCAGCAAATGGATGGCCAGGCCGATGCCGAGGCCGGCCACCAGGCCCAGCATGAAGCCGGTCCAGCCCGAGAAACCCTCGGACCTGCCGCGGCTGCGCTTGTAGTCGCGTGCTACCAAGTCCGGCTCACATCGTGTCCGGCGCGGACACGCCGAGGATGCCGAGGCCGTTGGCGATGACCTGCCTGGCGGCGATCACCAGCGCGAGGCGGGCGTTGCGCACGGCCGCGTCGTCGACGATGAACGGCAGCGCGTTGTAGTAGCTGTGGAAGGCGGTGGCGAGCTCGCGCAGGTAGTGAACCAGCATGTGCGGCGCGCGCTGCGCGGCCGCGAGCTCGACCACTTCCGGCCAGCGCGTCACGGCGGCCATCAGCGCGCGCTCGGCCGGGTCGCTGAGATCGGCGACGCCAGCGGCGCCGGCCGCGGCGTCCAGCGTGAGCCCGCGGTCGGCCAGCTGGCGCAGCACGCTGGCGACGCGCGCGTGCGCGTACTGGATGTAGTAGACGGGGTTGTCGTTGGAGCGCGACTTGGCCAGCTCGAGGTCGAAGTCCAGCGGCTGGTCGTTGCTGCGCATCAGGTAGAACAGGCGGCAGGCGTCGTTGCCCACTTCCTCGCGCAGCTGCTGCAGCGTGACGAACTGCGCCTCGCGCTTGCCCATCGGGATCTTCTCGCCGCCGCGGAACAGGCTCACGAACTGGATCAGCGTCACTTCCAGCGAATCGCCGGGCTCGCCCATGGCCTCCAGGCCGGCGCGCACGCGCGCGATGTAGCCGTGGTGGTCGGCGCCGAGCACGTCGAGCAGCAGGTCGAAGCCGCGCTCGCGCTTTTCCAGGTGGTAGGCGATGTCGGAGGCGAAGTAGGTCTTCACGCCGTTCTCGCGCACGACCACGCGGTCCTTCTCGTCGCCGAACGCGGTGGCATGGAACCAGGTCGCGCCGTCCTTCACGTACAGCTGGCCCTGGCGCTCGAGCCGCGCGAGCGCGCGGTCGATCGCGCCCTCGTCGCCCAGCGAGCGCTCGGAGAACCAGCGGTCGAAGTGCACGCCGAACTCGCCGAGGTCCTGGCGGATGCCCGCGAGCATGACCTCGAGCGCGAGGTCGAAGACGCGGCGATAGCCGTCCTCGCCGATGAGCTCGCGCATGCGCGCGATCAGCGCGTCGATGTAGGTTTCCTTGTCGCCGCCCTGCGGCTCGTCGGCGGGCAGGCCCGCCAGCACCGTCGCGGCGGACTGGTGCAGGCGGTCGCCGACGACCTCGCGCAGCCGCGCCGCGACCGGGCGCACGTAGTCGCCGCGATAGCCGTTGGCCGGGAAGGGCAGGTCCTCGCCGCACAGCTCTAGGTAGCGCACCCAGGTGCTGGCCGCGAGGATCTCCATCTGCCGGCCGGCGTCGTTGATGTAGTACTCGCGCGAGACCGTGAAGCCGGCGAAGGCCAGCAGGCTCGCGAGCGAGGCGCCGAAGGCCGCCTGGCGGCCGTGGCCCACGTGCAGCGGGCCGGTGGGGTTGGCCGAGACGAACTCGACCAGCGCCTTGACCGGCTGCGGCAGCGCGGCGCGGCCGTAGTCCGCGCCCAGGGCGTGCACGCGCGCGATCTCGGCGGCGTAGGCGGCCGGGCTCAGGAAGAAGTTGATGAAGCCGGGGCCGGCGATGTCGACCTTGGTGATCAGGTCGTTGGCGGGCAGGGCCGCGACGATGGCCTGGGCGAGGGCGCGCGGGTTCTGACGCGCGGGCTTGGCCAGGCGCATCGCGATGTTGCAGGCGAAGTCGCCGTGCGCGGGATCGCGCGTGCGCTCGACCTCCGGCGCGGACGCGCGATGTTCGGCGGGCAGGGTGGCATCGGGCAGCGCCGCTACGGCGGCTGCGACCAGGCGTGCGATCTCGGCTTTCACGGGGTCATCCGCAGGGATCCGGAGGTCCGGCAGGCGCGCAAGTCTACCGGAAACGCGCGCCTGCCGGGACCGGCGCGTCAACCGCGGGCCCGTGGCCGCGTTGTACCCGTCATGAACCGCAAGAGCCGAGGAGGCTTCATGAACAACCCGTCCCGCCCAGCCCGCTGGCTGCCCATCGCCGCCCTGTCCCTGCTGCTGCCCGCCGCCGTGCTGGCGGCCAACCCGCCGCCGCCCCCGGCCCCGCCCGGCGAGGCCGGAGTCCAGCCCCAGGGCCCGGGCAGCCACTTCGCCAGCCTCGACAAGGACGGCGACAAGCGCATTTCGCGCGCCGAGGCCGCCGGCGCCCCGCGCATGGCGGAGCACTTCGATGCCATGGACGCCGACAAGGACGGCTTCCTGACCCGCGAGGAGATGAAGGCCGCCCACGAACAGCGTCGCGAAGGTCGCCGCGAAGAGATGCGCCAGCACGCCGAGCAGCGCTTCACCGCCGCCGACACCAACCACGACGACCAGATCGACCCGGCCGAGGCCAAGGTCGCCATGCCCAAGGCCGCCGAGAACTTCACCCAGCTCGACACCGACAAGAACGGCAAGCTCAGCCGCGACGAGCTGCGCGACGGAATCCGCGAGCAGATGAGGCAGCGGCACGAAGGGCATCGCGGGCCGCCGCCGCCGGATGCGCCGCCGTCGGCCAAGTGACCCGAGGGCCCAGGGCGGCGATCAGTGCAGGTAGCGCTGGTCGCCGCTTTGGGCACCCACTAGATTGTCCCGGAGACGTAGGAGACGCCGACGAGCCTTCCATTGGCGAATCGGATCTCAACGCCAAAGTTCCAGCCGTTCTTTCCCGAGTGGCTCACAGTGCTGCTCAGGACGACGCCGGCCGATGTGTCGGGATCTGCACCTAGTGTCCAGACACTCCCGCCGGACACCAGTTTTCTGGCAGCCACATCGAGGTTCTCGCCGAACTTGAGGCCGAAAGGTAGCCTGACGCTGGGACCGGCAGTCCGCTCTGTGACTGCGACGGTCGTGACCGTATCCTCAAACACAACATACGCTACGCCATCACCATCTGTGAACGTGCAATCGGCGTAGTTGGCTTCAATCAGGCAGTTCTCGGATTGCCTCAGAGACCGCACATCGGCGAGCTTGGACCCGACGGTGTGGCGTCCCAGCGGCGCGATGAACTGCCCCTGGGCAGAAACCGGATTCGTGCACGCCAGCATAAGCATTGCCGCAAAGACGAGGGCGAGCGGTCTTGCGCACCATCCTCGTTCCAAGCATTTGGGCCGCACTGGCATTACGCCGGAGCACTCGCCATCTGGTTCATCGCGAACTTCGACCAGTGCGTCCGGGTTCTCGGGAGTGACCCTACCCAGAAAGCACCGTCACCAAACGCTTGTCGATCCAACCATTCCTGCACGATTTCACAACATCTGATCCCAATCCATGAGGATTCACTTCTGCGCAAGGGCCGGTCTTTGTTGCGTAAAATGCCTTGAACCAGAATTCCGTCTCATCGCAGATGTAAACGGTTGCTTTGTTCGAAAGTGCTTCGACAACACGGAAGCTTCGTCCTGGCCCTGATCGAACCCTGGCGAATGCTCTGGAGTCCGCAAGGTGTACCTGGCCTAGATTGCATAGGTACGGTTGCTCCGGACTGCTAGCTGCGGCTTCGATCACATGCAGCAAGAGCAACATTGTCATTCCAGCGCGCAACACCGATGTCAGGATTGTCATTTTGCAACCCCTAGTGCGACGCTGGGGAGAACAGTCTGCCTTCGGGGCATCCAAAACCAAGGTCGCGGACATTCCGAGTGACTGTGGCAAGGCGATCGAAGAGTGTGCCGCCCCGAGTGCTGCACAAATCCAAGTTCGCGCAGCACGGGTTCGATCTCACGATGGCTCGCTGAAGATACAAAATCCAGTTCTTCGATCGACGACGATGCATCGAGCGGCTTCACAATGCCTTGCCGCTACGACGGGGACGGGCACGCTTGCGGAAGTACCGCTGCTGCTCAGCGACTGGAAGGTTATCCAGCGCCGCGCCAAGGAGTGCGCGCAGCGGTTCGACAAGTGGATTTCGAGGATTCCACTGGTACAGGCGGGTGCGTCCCACAAGGCGGCTTACCAGCACACCTCCTGACTCGAGTTTCAGAAGCTGCTTCTGCACCTGGCTCTGTGCCATGTCGAAGGTCGTGGCGATTTCGCGGCCATACGCCTGATCGTAGCTCTGCAGGTACATCAGTACCCTTTCGCCCGCGACACTGCCGACGATTGCTTCGAGCATTATTGGATCACTTGATGGGTCATATGGCCTATAAAGTAGTTTATACACGCGAGGGTAGCAAGGCCACCGCGTGAAGCAGTGGGTGCTGATGGTTCCTAAAAACGCACTATATGTAATGCGTTGGAATCTTGGAAACTAGAAATGAATCATATATGATTCGATCTCGCAGGAGCCCATCCCATGAGACTGGCCGACGTTGGTCCCTTACTGAAAGCCGCCAGACGCAATCACCGGCGCTCACAGGAGGAACTGGCTCGAGCGCTGGGCATGAGCCGGGCCACGATTTCGGCGCTCGAAACGGGGCGCTGCGAGGAGATTGGCTTTCAGAAACTCGCAGCGCTTCTCGAGAGCGTCGGGCTGGAAGTCACCGTCGCGCCTCGCAAGGCTCGGCCGACGATCGATGAGCTGCTGGCGGAGCGGCGGCTGTGAAGAAGCCCCCGCTGCACGTGCTGGCCGGCAATGCGCCGGTCGGCTCCCTCACTCGCTCGGATGTCGAGTTCGACGGGTTTCTCTTTGCGTATCGCCAGGGCACAGCTGCCGATGGCGCCGTGTCCCTGACGATGCCGGTGCGGGCCGACCAGTACGACTCGATGGGTGGCTTGCTGCCGCTGTTCGAGATGAACCTGCCGGAAGGCGCGCTGCGCGAGCGCCTGCGCCTGCAGTTTGCCAAGGCGGTGCCTGAGTTCGACGACCTCGACCTGCTGCAGATCGTGGGCAAATCCCAGATCGGGCGCCTGCGCTACTCGGTGCACGAGGGTTTCAGTGAGCAGGTGCCGGCCCAGGACCTGGGCGAGATCCTCACCTATACCGGCAGTGCCGATCTGTTTGCGCACCTGCTCGATCGCTTTGCGCAATACTCCGGCGTGTCGGGCGTGCAGCCCAAGGTACTCGTGCGAGATGGCACGGTGCCCGACAAGCTCACGCATCGCGGAACCACTCACATCGTGAAGGCCTTCGACCCGAGCCAATACCCGGAGCTCGCGGCCAACGAGTACATCTGCACTATGGGCGCAGCGGCCGCTGGCATCCGCGTGCCACGGCTGCAACTCTCGGAGAACCGACAGTTCCTGATCGTGGACCGGTTCGACCTGGCCGCGGACGGCACTTATCTGGGCCTCGAGGACTTCTGCGTGCTCGATGCGCGCCGCAGCCATGGTCGTTACGACGGCTCCTACGAGCAGGTCGCGCGTCGAATCACTGACTACGTTTCCCCCGGCGCGCTCACTTCCGCGCGTGAGCAGTTCGCGCTCATGGTGGCCTACAGCTGCGCGATCGGAAACGGCGATGCCCACCGCAAGAACTTCAGCGTCATCTACCGTACTCCCGCGGATGAGGTGTCGCTCGCACCAGCCTACGACATCGTCTCGACGGTCCCCTACATCCCGCGCGACACGCTGGCGCTGGAACTGGGTGGCACGAAGGCGTTCCCCGACCGCGCTCGCCTGCTCAGGTTCATCCGTGAGTTGACGGGCAGCAAGGCCAGGTCCGCGGAGCTGCTCGAGCAGGCTGTGGCAGGCGTGGCCACAGCGATCCGCGAAGCCGAGGAGTATGGCCGGCGGCATGCCGACGCCGCGGCGTTCGTGGACCGCATCACGGCGGTGTTTCGCACCGGTACCGAGCGAGTTGTTGACTAGACGTCGCCTCAGCGGGGAGCGAATTGTCGTATGAGGTAAACATCGCACCGGCTATACCCGCCACGACAACCGCTCTATGCAGCGAAGTACCAGGCACTCCATACAACAACGACTAAGCTCATCAACGACACGGCGAAAGCAACCGCAAACCCCTTCCACTGACGCCGGAGCTGTCGGAAGTCGCGATCCGTAATGGAACCAGCCTCGTGCGACCACATATAGCGGAGAAATAGACCCGTACTGCTGGGCGACAAGCGATCCAGCTCCGGTGCGCCCAGTTGCTCCCATGTCGCTGTGTACTTCGCCTTCATCAGGGCCAGCAACCGTCTTGTGGTGGCCAGGTACAGCGCTCCCGCCGCAACCGCCGCAAGCACGGGTGCAAAGAAGATAATTCGCGCCGCCACTTCGGTTGAGTTCAAGCGCCGACCCCACGCAGCATCCCAGGCGTCAGTCTACTTCGATCGGGTCGACGTCGATCGACCAGCGCACCGCGCGCGCGCCGGGCAGCGCCTCGATGAGCGGCAACCACTGGTCGATGAGCCGGTGCAGCGGCCCGCGCTGCGCGCTCTCGATGAGCACCTGCGCGCGATAGCGGTGCGCGCGGCGTTCCATCGCCGCGATCGCGGGGCCGAGCAGGCGTACGCCGCGGGCGTCGAGGCCGCGCGCGGCCTCGAGCGCGGCGTCCAGGAACGACCTGGCCTCGTCGCGGCTCGCGGCATCGGCGCGCAGCACGGCGAGCCGCGAGTAGGGCGGCCAGCCGGCGAGCTTGCGCTCGGCCAGCGCGCCGTCGGCGAAGGCTTCGTAGCCGCCGTGCACGAGGCTGATCAGCAGCGGGTGCTCGGGGAACGAGGTCTGCACCAGCACCTCGCCGGGACGATCGCCTCGCCCCGCGCGGCCGGCCACCTGGATGATCTGCTGGGCGAGCCGTTCCGCCGCGCGGAAATCGGCGCCGAACAGGCCCTGGTCGGCGTTGAGCACGGCCACCAGCGTCACGTCGGGATAGTCGTGGCCCTTGGCCAGCATCTGCGTGCCCAGCAGGATGCGCGCGCGGCCGCTGCTGATGTCGTCGAGCGCCTTCTCGATGTGGCCACGGTGGCGGATCACGTCGCGATCGATGCGCACCAGCGGCGCCTCGGGAAAGAGTTCGTTGAGCGTCTGCTCGACGCGTTCGGTGCCCTGGCCGACGGGCCGCAGTTCGGAGGCGCACTTCGGGCAGCCGTAGGGCATGGGTTCGTCGGCACCGCAGTGATGGCAGACCAGCCGGCTGCGGCCCATGTGCACGGTCAGGCGCGCGTCGCAGGCCGGGCAGGGCGCCATCCAGCCGCAACCGGGGCAGAACAGCGTGGGCGCATAGCCGCGCCGGTTGAGGTAGACGAGCACCTGGCCGCGCGCCGCGAGGTGGCGTTCGATCGCGGCGAGTGTGGGCTGGGCGATGCCGTCGCGCGCGGCGTGCCGGCGCAGGTCGACCACCGCGACGCGCGGCTTGCCGGCGCTGCCGGCGCGCTCGGGCAGCGACAGGTGCTGGTAGCGGCCTTCGCGCGCGTTGACCAGCGTCTCGAGCGAGGGCGTCGCCGAGCCCAGCACGACGGGAATGCCCAGCCGGCTGGCGCGCGCCACGGCGAGGTCGCGCGCCGAGTAGCGGAAACCTTCCTGCTGCTTGAACGAGCTGTCGTGTTCCTCGTCCACGACGATGAGGCCGAGCTCGGGCAGCGGCGTGAACACCGCCGAGCGCGTGCCGACCACGACCGGCGCAGCACCGCTGCGCGCCGCGCGCCACGCGGCCAGGCGCTCGGTATCGGTCATCGACGAGTTGAGGCTCACGACCGGCACGGCGAGACGCTGGCGGAAGCGGCCCAGCAGCTGGGGCGTCAGCGCGATCTCGGGGACCAGCACCAGCGCCTGCCTGCCGCGCGCGAGCACCTCGGCGATCACCTGCAGGTAGACCTCGGTCTTGCCGCTGCCGGTCACGCCGTGCAGCAGCCAGGCCGAGTAGCCGTCGAGCGCGCCGCTGATTGCACTGGTCGCGGCCTGTTGCGCGGCGGTCAGCGTGGGCGCGCGGCCATCGCCGCGGCCGGGCGGTGGCGCGGCGGAGGGCTCCTCGAAGGACTCGACCCAGCCGCGCTCGACGAAGCCGCGCAGCGCGGCGCGCTCGGGCGGTTCCAGGCCGGCATGATCGACGGGGCCGGCGGCCAGGCGCTCGAGCAGGGCGCGCTGCCGGGCGCCCAGCCGGGGTGGTGCCGCGACGCTGGCCACGCCGGCCGTCGAGAGGCGCCAGCGCGCGGTCCAGGCGTCCGCCGCGGCGCCCTCGCGGATGCCGGCAGGCACGGCCCCGGCCAGCACCTCGCCGGGGGCGTGGTGGTAATAGTCGGCGGCCCACAGCAGCAGCGCGAGCGTGGGTTCGTCCCACAGCGGGCGGCTGTCGAGCACCTCGAAGGCGGCCTTGAGCCGCGCGCGCGGTAGCTCGCTGTCGTCTTTGATTTCAACGAGATAGCCAATCACGCGCCGCTTGCCGAAGGGCACGGACAGACGCATGCCGGGCCGCAGCCCGGAGGCGCCGGCCGGCGGCGGCAGGTAGTCGAAACGCCGCCGCAGCGGAGTGTCGATGACCACCGAGAGGATCGGGGAGGGTGACTGTTGGCTCACGATATTGACCACCCCGCGTCAACGGCGCCGGGGTGGCAGCGTTATAGCACCATTGGCCCTGTGAGCCCGCAGTCTGGACGCATGATGGACCCCGATCGCTCTGCTACGCTGCCCGCGGCGCTGGCCCAGCTTGCCTGGGAGGGCACGCGTGCCAGGCCGGAGGGTGCGGAGCTGGACCAGTCGCGGGAACTCGAGCGCTTCCTGGCCGGCATCGAACGCCGCGCCTTCCGCATGGCGCAGGTGTCGCTGCGCAATGCCGACGACGCGCTCGACGCCGTGCAGGACGCCATGATCCAGCTCGCCCGGCACTACGCCGCAAGGCCGCAGGACGAGTGGCGGCCGCTGTTCTACCGCATCCTGCAGAACAAGGTCCGCGACCTGCAGCGTCGCCGCAAGGTGCGTCGTGCCGTGTTCGGCTGGCTGCCCGGCGCGGCGCGCGCCGGCGACGAGGAAGCGCCCGACCCGATCGAGCAGGTTGCGGATTCGTCCGCGAATCCCTTCGACGAACTCGCCGGCGGCGAGGCCATGGTGGCGCTGGAGCAGGCGCTCGCGGGCCTGCCCGGCCGGCAGCGCGAGGCCTTCATGCTGCGGAATTTCGAGGGCCTGGACGTGGCGGGCACCGCCGTCGCGATGGGCTGCTCCGAGGGCAGCGTCAAGACACACTACTTCCGGGCCGTGCACGCGCTGCGTGCGGCGCTGGTGGAGCACGAACCATGAACCGCTTCGAATCGCGCAGCCGCGCGGTGTTCGACGACAGCGTCGAAGCCCTCGATGCGCACACGCGCTCGCGCCTGAACCAGGCGCGCCAGGCCGCGCTGGCCGAACTCGCCGCGCCCTCGCCCTGGCGGCGTGCCTGGCTGCCGGCGGGCGCCTTTGCGGCGGCCGCGGCAATCGCGGTGGGCCTGTGGCTGGGCGCGGGCGATCCGGCCGCGGTGCAGCCGCAGCAGGCCATGACGCAGCCGGCGCCGTCGCTCGACGACCTGGCCGTCGTGGCCACCGACGATGAGCTCCCGCTGCTGGACGAGGATCCCGAGTTCTACGCCTGGGCCGCGGCCCAGGACGACGGCGTGGGCTGAGCACATGAACGCGCGCTGGCTGACAGTGTTGGCGACGATGCTGCTGCTGGCCGGCTCCCCGGCGCTGGCGGCCGAGGGCGTCGCCGCGCAGCCGCAGGCTCCGGCGGGCGTGAGCTGGGAGCAGTTGTCCGACGCGCAACGAAAGCTGCTCGAGCGCCACGCCAGCGAGTGGAACACGCTGCCGCCCGGGCGACAGGCCGCAATGGCGAGTGGCGCCGAGCGCTGGCTGGCGATGAGCCCCGAGCAGCAGGCCGCGGCCCGTGAACGCTGGCAGCAGTGGCAGGACCTGCCGCCCGGCAAACGCGAGGAGCTGCGCGACCGCTGGCAGCGCTATCGCGAGCTGCCGCCCGAGCAACAGGACCGCATCCGCGACGGTTACCAGAAGTTCCAGTCGCTGCCGCCGGAGCAGCGCGAACGCCTGCGCGAGCGCTGGCGCGAGATGACGCCCGAGCAGCGCCGGCAGTTCATGCGCCGCCACGGTGTCGCGCCCCCACCGCCGCCACCACCACCGAGGCGTCCGCCCCCGCCGCCCGCCGGATGAGACCCATGGACCAGCGCTACATCGATCTCTACGACCAGTACACGCACTCGGGCATGGGCCGGCGCGAGTTCCTCAAGCGTCTCGCGAAACTGGCCGGCGGCGTGGCGGCGACGGCGACCTTGCTGCCGGTGCTCGAGAACAACTACGCCGTGGCCGCGACCATCGCGCCCGACGACGCGCGACTCGAGACGGGTTATCTGGAGTACCCGGGCCCGCGTGGCGCGGTGCGTGCCTACTACGCTCGCCAGCGCGATTCCCGGGGCCTGTTCCGCCGCAAGCAGCGGCGCGCCGCCGTGATCGTGATCCACGAGAACCGCGGCCTGAACGCGCACATCGAGGACGTCACGCGCCGCGCGGCGCTGGAGGGCTTCCTGGCGCTGGCGCCGGACGCGCTGTGGGCCGCCGGCGGCACGCCCGCCGACGCGGACCGCGCGCGCGAACTGATCGGCAAGCTCGTGCGCGCCGAAACACTAGCCGACTATCACGCCGCGGCCGACTACCTGCGCAGCCGCCCGGACTGCACCGGCAAGGTCGGCGCGGTCGGCTTCTGCTGGGGCGGCGGCATGGTCGGCCAGCTCGCCGTGGACGACCCCGCGCTGTCGGCGGGCGTGGTGTTTTACGGAATGCCGCCGGCCGTGGCCGATGTGCCGCGGATCAAGGCGCCGCTGTTGCTGCACTATGCCGGCCTCGACGAGCGCATCAACGCCGCCGTGCCGGAGTTCGAGGCGGCGCTCACGGCCGCCGGCGTGTCGCACGAGCTGCACCGCTACGAGGGAAAGCAGCACGCCGTCCACAACGACACGGGCGGCGCACGCTACGACGCCGATGCCGCGGCACTGGCCTGGCAGCGGACGGTCGCGTTTCTGAAGGCGCGGCTGGGCTGAGGGCGAATCGCGGCGCGAGGCTTGAGTCGCGGTCGATTCGAGTGGATGCTTGGGGCATCCCGGCCAGCCGTGCCGGGACCTGACCAGGAGCGTCCAAGATGAGCGACGGACCGCGCAAGCTCACCCGTTCGAAGGACAGAATGATCGCCGGCGTCTGCGGTGGTCTCGCGCAGTGGTTCGGCTGGCCGGCCGACCGCGTGCGCATCGCCTACGTCATCCTCTCCATCCTCAGCGCCGCCTTCCCGGGCATCCTGATGTACCTGGTGCTGTGGTTCCTGATGCCCGACGAGGCCTGATCCTGGGCGCAGCCTCGATCGCAGCCCTCGCGATCTATCCCGTGAAGGGCTGCCGCGGCATCGCGCTCACTTCGGCGCGCGTGCTCGCCACGGGACTCGAGTGGGACCGGCAGTGGATGATCGTCGATGCGAGCGGACGCTTCGTCACGCAGCGCACGCGGCCCGTGCTCGCCACGATTTCCGCGACGCTGGGCGACGGCACGCTGCGCCTGTCGCGCGAGGGCGAACGCTCCTGCGAGATTCCGCTGGCCCTGACCCGCGCGCCGCGGCGCGTGGTGGTGTGGGGCGATA
>JADZCS010000019.1 GCA_020851435.1 Gammaproteobacteria bacterium
AGCACCTGATCTCGCTCGCCGCGGCTGCCCTGGCACTCGCGCTCGTCACCCCGGCGATCGCCCAGCAGCAGGGCCCGAGCAAGGCCGAGCAGATGATCAAGTACCGGCAGGCAGGCTTCGGCTGGCTCGCTTACAACATCGGCCCCATCGGCGCCATGGCCAAGGGCACGATCCCCTTCGATGCCAAAGTCGTCGAGCGCAACGCAGCCACCATGGCAGCGATCGCGCCGCGCCTGCTCGAGGGCTTCCCGGAAGGCTCAGGCAGCGGTGCGCGCACCGAGGCCAGGCCGGAGATCTGGACGGACATGGCCGACTTCCGGGCCAAGATGGGCGACCTCGAGCGCGCCACGGCCGACCTCGCGGTCGCGTCCCGCAGCGGCGACATGAAGGTGATCGGCCCGGCCCTGGGCAAGGTCGGCGGCGCCTGCAAGAGCTGCCACGACAAGTTCAGGAAGAAGGATTGAGCCGCTAGAAGTAGCTCATCTCCGCGACCGGCGCGGAGTCGACGACGTACCACAACGCGGCCGCCGCGAGCGCCAGCAGCGCAAGCGCCAGCCACAAACGGTCGCCGTCGATTTCCTCGCCGGGCGCGACGAACCGGGCCGGCTTCCGGCCTGTCCACATCGCCCTCACCAGGTCGATGCGCTTCCAGGCCGCGTAGAACACGATCGCGGCGAGGTGCAGGCCGATCAACACGAGCATCCATTCGAAGTTACCCTCGTGCAGGCCCCGCAGCCGGTCACTCACCTCGTCGCTCACGTAGCCGTACAGCGGCCCGGTGTTGAACACGTCGTCGTTCGCGAACAGGCCCGTGACGCCTTGCGCCAGCAGGGCCACGAGCATGGCGAGCACCGCCCACCCACCCAGCGGGTTGTGCCCCGCCGTCGTCGACGCGGAGCGGTCGGCCAGCTTGCGGGCGTAGTCAAGGACGCGCCGCGGCCCGGCCAGGAAGCTGCCGAAGCGCGCGTGCCGCGGACCGACGAAGCCCCAGCCGATGCGGAACGCGACCAGCACCAGCACGGCATAGCCGGAGCGCTGGTGCCACGTGAACCAGTCGGGGCCCAGTTCCGCGGTCGCCCAGGAGGCACCGACCAGCACGACGACGAGCCAGTGGAACGCGCGCAGCGGCAGGTCCCAGACCCGCCGGTCCTGCAGCGGCGCAGCCCCGGCCTCAGTGGCGCTGGTTGAGTTCGAAGAAATATCCATCGGGATCCCAGAAGCTGAGGGTGGTCATGGCGACCATGTTGCCGTCCGCACCGCGCACCTCGAAGCTGTGCGGTTCAGCGTAGATGCGCGCCCCGGCCGCCGTGAGGCGGCGGTGGGCTTCGACGAGGTCGTCGGTCTGCATGACGAAGACGATGTCGCCGATTCCGAGCCGCGTGCGCTCTGCGGCGGGCTCCGGCAACGGCGGGTCGGTCCATTGCAGCAGGCCGATCATGCCGATCACGGGATCCTGGGCCCGCATGATCACCAGCCGCGTGCGATCGCCGGCCGCGCCGGCCGCGAGACCGCGCCCGGACAGCACGATCTCGTCGTCGTACCAGACGGTGAAGCCCAGCAGGTCTCGATAGAAGACGAGCGAGCGCTCGAGGTTCCGCACGATGAGGGTCGTGCGCTTGACGATGTTCTGCATGGTCACCTCCCGGGTTGGCTGATTCTAGCAGCGCGGCGCCGGCAATCCTGCCGCGGCATCTGTAGAATCGCGCCGCATGCCACATCTCGATCCGGTCGCCCTGTTCTTCGTGCTCGGCCTCGCTGCCGGGCTGGCGCGCGCCGACCTCAAGGTGCCGCCGGCGATCTACGAGTTCACGAGCATCGTGCTGATGCTGTCGATCGGGCTCAGGGCCGGCTCCCAGCTCGCGCAGCAGGACCTCGGGCGGATCGCGCTCGACATCGTCGGAGTCTTCGCGCTGGGCTTGCTGCTGCCGCTGCTGGCCTACCCGGTGCTGCGCTACGTCGGAAAGCTCGACCGGCCGGACGCCGCCTCGGTCGCGGCACACTACGGCGCCATCAGCGTCGCCACCTTCGCCGTCGCGCTGTCGTTCATGGCCGACCGGCAGATCGCCTTCGAACCCTACGCGCCGCTGTTCGTGGTGCTGTTCGACGTGCCGGCCATCCTCACGGGCATCGTGCTCGCCCGCGGCCTCGGCGGCGGAAGCGGCACACGCGACTGGCGCGGCCTCGGGCGCCAGGTGTTCCTTGGCAAGAGCGTGGTGCTGCTGCTGGGCGGCCTGGTGATCGGCTGGATCACGGGCCCGGCAGGCCTGGAACCCATCGCCCCGTTCTTCTTCGACCTGTTCAAGGGCGTGCTCGCCCTGTTCCTGCTCGAGATGGGACTGATCGCGAGCGCGCACTTGTCGGGAATGATGCGGCACGGCCTGTTCATGGTGGCCTTCGGCATCGTCACGCCGGTCGTGTTCGCGACCATCGGCATCGGCTTCGCGACCGTCATGGGGCTGTCGCCCGGCGGATCGATCCTGCTGGCGGTGCTCGCCGGCAGCGCCTCGTACATCTCGGTGCCTGCAGCCATGCGCGCTGCCGTGCCCGAGGCCAACCCGGCCCTGCCGCTCACCGCCTCGCTGGCGATCACCTTCCCCTTCAACATCCTGGTCGGCATCCCGCTCTATCACCGCATGGTGATGGCCTGGACCGGCGCCTGAACCGGCTGGAGCGCGCATGGAAAAACACGTCCGCAAGCTGTTGACGGTCATCACCGAGGCCAGCCTGGAGCGCAAGCTGCTCGAGGACCTCGAGCAGCTCGGCGCCCGCGGCTACACGGTCACCGAGGCGCGCGGCAAGGGACACCGTGGCAAGCGCGCCCTGGACTGGGAGCACGGCGCCAACATCCGGCTGGAAGTCGTCTGCGACGCGAAGCTGGCCGAGTCCATCGCGGATCACCTGCGGGCGCGCTACTACGACCACTACGCGATGATCCTGTTCGCGCACGACGTCGAAGTCATGCGCGCGGACAAGTTCTGAGCACAAGGGCCCTATGATCGAGGTCAGCAACCTGTCCAGGCGCTACGGCGCGCTCACCGCCGTCGACGACCTGTCGTTCCGGGTGCAGCCGGGCGAGGTCCTCGGTTTCCTGGGCCCCAACGGGGCCGGCAAGTCCACGACCATGCGCGTGATCGCGGGCTTCATCGCGCCTAGCGCCGGCTCCGTGACCGTCTGCGGCCACGACGTGCAGCGCGAACCGATCGCCGCGCGCCGGATCATGGGCTACCTGCCCGAAGGCGCGCCCAGCTACGGCGAGATGTCTGCGGCCGCGTTCCTGGGCTTCATAGCCGACCTGCGCGGGCTGCGCGGCGAACGCCGCAGGTCGCGGCTCGACCACGTCGTCGAACGCCTGCAGCTTGGCCCGGTGCTGGACCAGTCGATCGACACGCTGTCGAAGGGCTTCAGGCGCCGCGTCGGCCTGGCTCAGGCCATCCTGCACGACCCCGAGGTGCTCGTCCTCGACGAGCCGACCGACGGCCTCGATCCCAACCAGAAGCACGAGGTCCGCGCGCTCATCAACGAGATGCGCGAGGGCAAGACCATCATCGTCTCAACGCACATCCTCGAGGAGGTCGACGCGGTGTGCTCGCGCGCGATCATCATCGGCGCCGGCCGGCTGCTCGCCGACCTCGACGGCGCGGCGCTGGCGCAACTGCGCGGCCGGCTGGACAGCGAGTTCCGCCGGATCACGCAGGAGGCCAGCCATGGCTGAGGTCGCCACCCTGTTCCGCCGCGAGCTCGCGAGCTATTTCGCGACGCCGCTGGCCTACGTGTTCGTCGCCATGTTCCTCGCGCTGGCTGCCGCGTTCGCGTTCTACCTCGGCGGCTTCTACGAGCGCGGCCAGGCGGACCTGCGGCCGTTCTTCCAGTTCCATCCGTGGCTGTACCTGTTCCTGGTGCCCGCGGTGTCCATGCGGTTGTGGGCCGAGGAGCGCAAGTCCGGCACCATCGAGCTGCTGATGACGCTGCCGGTCACGCTGTGGCAGGCCGTGCTCGGCAAGTTCCTCGCCGCATGGGCGTTCCTCGCCATCGCCCTGGGGCTCAGCTTCCCGATGTGGCTGACGGTGAATTACCTGGGCGATCCCGACAATGGCGTGATCCTGGCGGCTTATCTCGGCAGCCTGCTGATGGCCGGTGGATTCCTGGCGGTGGGCGCCTGCATGTCGGCACTCACGCGCAACCAGGTCGTCGCCTTCATCCTCACGGTGGTGGTGTGCCTTGGCCTGCTGCTCGCGGGCTTTCCGATGGTGCTGGACGCGTTCCGTGGCTGGGCGCCCGCAGCGCTCACCGACGCCGTCGCCTCGCTCTCGTTCCTCAGCCACTTCGAGTCGATCTCGAAGGGCGTCGTGGACCTGCGTGACCTGCTGTACTTCCTGATGACCATCGCCGCCTGGCTCTATGCGACCGCGCTGGTACTCGAGATGAAGAAGGCCGACTGATGCGCACGCCCCACCCACGCCTGCAGGGGATCGCGGCGCTCGCGCTGCTCGCGGTCCTGTTCGTCGCCGCAACGGTGCTGGTGAGCACCGGCATCCGCAATGCGCGCCTCGACCTCACCGACAACCGGCTCTACACGCTCACCGAGGGCACGCGGAAGATAGCGCGCAGCCTGCAGGAGCCGGTCACGCTGCGGCTGTACTTCTCGCGCGAGGCATCGGCACCGGTGCCGTTCCTGCGCAGCTATGCCGCGCGTGTCGAGGAGTTGCTCAGGGAGGTCGCGTCCGCCAGCGAGGGACGCGTGCGGATCGAGGTCATCGACCCCGTCCCGTTCTCGGAGGAAGAGGATCGCGCGGCGGAACTCGGCCTGCAGGCGATTCCGGCCGGCTCCTCCGGCGAGAAGATCTACCTCGGCATCGCGGGCAGCAACTCCACCGACGGCGCGGCCGCGATCAGTTTCCTGCAACCCGACCGCGAGGCCTTCCTCGAATACGAGGTCGCGCGCCTCACCCACCAGCTCGGCAACCCCGAGAAGCCGGTGGTCGGGCTCATGAGCGCGCTGCCCGTGGGCTTCGGCTTCGATCCCGCGACCCAGCAGGCGACGGAACCCTGGGCCATCGTGGCCCAGATGCAGGAGCTGTTCCAGGTCAGGAACCTCGAGATCGCGGCGACGACGATCCCGCCAGAAGTCCGCGTGCTGATGCTGGTGCATCCCAAGCACCTGTCGCAGGCAACGCTGTATGCGATCGACCAGTTCGTGATGCGCGGCGGTCGCCTGCTCGTGTTCGTCGATCCGTCGGCGGAGCAGGACGCGAGCGGCGCCGACCCGATGAACCCGCTCGGCGGCGACGGGCGCGCGTCGGAACTCGAGCCGCTGTTCTCTGCCTGGGGTCTTGGATTCAATCCGGGCGAGGTGATCGGCGACGACCAGCTGGCCTTGACCGTCGACTCGGGCGGCCAGCCCGTGAGGCACCTCGGCTTCCTCGGCTTCGACGCCGAGTCGCTGGCGACGCGCGACGTGATCACGGCCGGCCTCGGCAACATGAACTTCGCGACCACCGGCTACCTCACGTCGAAGGGCATCGAGGGGGTCACCGTCGAGCCGCTGGTCAGCACCAGCACGCTCGCAGCACCGATTCCCGCCGCGCGCTTCGCCGTGCCCGGCGATCCCGCGCGGCTTTACGACGGATTCCGCCCCACCGGCGAATCCTACGTCGTCGCCGCGCGCGTCAGCGGCGCGCTGAAGTCCGCGTTCCCCGCCGGATCGGACCTGGCTCATCTCGCCGCCACGAAGGTTCCCGCGAATATCGTCGTGGTCGCGGACACCGACATGCTCGCGGACATCCTCTGGACTCGCACCCAGTCGCTGCTGGGCCAGCGTTACATGCAGGCCTGGGCCCACAACGGCGACTTCGTGTTGAACGCGCTGGACAACCTGGCAGGCAGCAGCGACCTCATCGGCATCCGCGGGCGCGCGACGTTCGTCAGGCCCTTCGAACGCGTCGAGGACCTGCGGCGCAACGCCGACGAAGCCCTGCGCGCCAAGGAGACCGAGCTCACTGCGGAGCTGCAGGCAACCGAGCAGAAGCTGTCGGAGCTGCAGGCAGGCCGCCAGCAACAGGGCGCGGCACTGCTCTCGCCGGAGCAGGAGCGCGAACTCGACCGATTCCAGGCCGAGCGCGTCCGCGTCCGCAAGGAGCTGCGCGACGTGCGCCGCGGCCTGGACGAGGACATCGAGGCCCTGGGCATGACCCTGAAGGTCGCGAACATCGTGGTGGCGCCGCTGCTGTTGACGCTGCTGGCGCTGGCCATCGCGCGCCTGCTGCGTCGCCGCCGCGGCGCGCCCGCCAGGACGCCATGAGCCGGAGCCTGCTCGCCCTCGCCGCCGTCACGCTGGCCGCGCTCCTCGCAGTGCTCCTGGTCCAGGGTGGCGGCGAGACGGATGGCGCAGGGCAGAAGCCCGGCCAGCGACTGCTGCCCGAGCTCAGCGGCCGGATCAAGGACGTCACGCTGCTACGCATCGTCGGGCCCGGCAACGCCACGGCCGTCACGCTGCGCCGGACCGGCGACACCTGGAGCGTGGATGAGCGCGCGGCCTATGCGGCCGACGCGGCGAAGCTGCGGCGCCTCGTGACCGACCTCGCCGGGCTCGAAGTGACCGAGGCTAAGACGAGCGACCCGGCGCTGTACGCCAGGCTCGGCGTCGAAGACCCTGCACTGCCGGGTGCGCAGGGCCTGCGGCTCGAGATCGAGGGCCTGGCCTCGCCCCTGCGCGTGATCGTCGGCCGCGCCGCCGCTTCGGGCGGCACCTACCTGCGCCGCGACGGCGACCCGCAGAGCGTCGAGGCACGGCCTCCGATTACGGTCGATGTCGACCCGGCGCTGTGGCTGGACCGTCGCCTGGTGGCTCTAGACGGCAGGCGCGTGCAGTCCGTCGCCGTCACGCCCGCGAACGGCCGCCGCTATTCGATCGAGCGCAGCGCCGCCTCCGAAGCCAACTTCCGCCTGGTGGGGATTCCCGCCACGCGCCAGGCATATAACGCCGCGGCGGCGAACCCGCAGGCCCAGGCGCTCGCCGCCTTCGACGTCGACGACGTGCGGGCGCTCGGTGCAAGCGGGTTCCCGGCAGCTGCAGGCACGCTGGTGTACCGTACTTTCGACGGGCTGGTGCTCACGATCGATGCGGCGCGCGAGGCCGACAAGGCCTGGCTGCGCGTGTCCGCCTCCGTCGACAGCACGCTCAACCCGCCCGCCACCGTCCGCGCGGAGGCGGATGCACTGTCCCGCCGCACCGGGGGCTACGCCTTCGCCATCCCGGCCTACAGGCTGGACACGCTGATCCGACCGCTCGAGGATTTCCTGGGACCATGAGCACATCCACCGCCGAAGCCCCCAGCACCCTGCCCGCCGGACCATTCCGCCGCTTCGCCGCGCTGGTCTACGACCTGATGCTGCTGGTGTCGGTGCTGTTCCTGGGCACGGTGGTGCTGCTGCCGTTCTCCGGGGGAGAAGCCATCACGCCGCAGGATTCGGGCGCCTGGGAATATCTCTATCGCTCGTGGATCGCGGTACTCGCGCTGGGATTCTTCGGCGTGTCGTGGACCCGGCGCGGCCAGACGCTGGGGATGATGTCCTGGAAGATCCGCGTGCAGCGCGAGGATGGATCGCGCCTCGGCTGGATGGACAGCCTCAAGCGCCTCGGCATCGGCGGGGCGGTCGTCATCACCGCCGTCACGGGGCTCTGGCTGCTGCGCAGCCAGGGCGCGGCGTGGGCGTGGATCGCGGGCTGCGCGCTGCTGGTTCCGGTCGTGGTCAACTACGCGTGGATGTGGCGCGACGCCGGTCGCCGCACGCTGCAGGACCGACTGTCACGCTGTCGCGTGGTGCGGCTGCACGACTGATCAGCGCGTGCGCCAGACGGCCACGGCCGTGATCAGGCCCAGTCCCGCCGTCGGCAACCATGCCACCGCCACCGCCGACAGGTCGTAGACCTCACCGCTGTTCTCGAGCGTGCGGTTGATGAGGAAGAAGGCGACGCCCGTGAGGATTCCCGCCACGGTCCTCGCCCCTGCGCCGGCCGAACGCAGCGGGCCCAGCGCGAAGGGCACAGCCAGCACGCACACGATCAGGGCCGCCACCGTGCGGGAGATGCGCGACCAGAACGCGATCTCATAGGGCTTGGCCTCCAGCCCATTGGCCTTGAGGTGGGCCACGTAGGCGAAGAGCCCGCGCGCGGGCAGGGAATTGGGTTCGATCACCGCCAGGCCCAGGAACTCGGGGTTCACGCGCGTGTCCAGGCTCGCGCTCTCGACCTTCGCCGCCGTCGTGCGATCGGCGCCGAAGCGGGTCTCGGCCACGTTCGACAGTTCCCAGGTCTGCCGGTCGCCGACCGTTCCCGTCTCGGCGCGCAGCACCGACTCCAGCCCCCCGTCCGACCCGAAACTCAGCACGTACACGCCGCCGAAGAGGTTGTCCGCCGACTGCTGCTGGATGTTGATGAAGCGCCGGCCGTCCTTGACCCAGGCGTTGCGGCTGCCGGCGAGGTCGAATCCCGCGAACTTGCTGAAGGTCTTGAGTTGTCGCGCGTACTGGTCGAGCGGCGGGGCCACGTATTCGCCGAGCACCACCATCATGCCCGCCACCACCACGCCGCCGAGGGCGGCCCCGTAGCCGATGCGCCAGGTGGAGACGCCTGCCGCGCGAATGACCGTGAGCTCGCTGTCGGTCGCGAGGTTGCCGAGGCCGAAGATCGCCCCGATCAGCGCGCCGATGGGCAGGAGTTCGAAGGCCTGCCTGGGAAGGTTGAGCGCCGTGAACAGGAACGCGTCCGCGACGTTGTAGGCGCCGGTGCCGATGTCGTCCTGCTGGCCGAGAAAGGTGAACAGGGTGCCCAGGGTCAGCAACACGCCCATGACCAGGAAGGTGTACCAGAGCACCGTGCGCGCGATGTAACGGTCGAGCAGCGAGATCACGCGTGCCGCTCCCGCCACATGGCGACCAGCGGGCTCTGCCTGTTCAGGAGCCAGAGCGCCGCCAGCACAACGGCCAGGTGGACCCACCACATGCCGATGCGCGGGTCGAGCTGGCCCTTCTCCACCCAGACGCGGGACGCGGACAGCAGGTTCGAGTAGATGAAGTAGAACAGCAGCCCGACGGCCACGCGCGCGTAGCGCCCCTGCCGCGGCCGCAGGGCCGACAGCGGAACGGCGAGCAGCGTGAGCACCAGGACCATCGCGGGCTGCGACATGCGCCACTGCAGCTCGGCCGCGTCGGCGGGATCCGGCGAGCCCAGCAGGGCCTGGGTCGGCCGCGTGGAGCGGTCGGCCTTGGCCGCGACCGCGTCGGGCACGCGCACCGGGATCCCGTGCTCGCCGAATCGGACGCGCCGGAAATCGGCGCGCCCGGGAACGCCCTCGTAGCGCACGCCGTCGTGCAGCACGAGGACGTGCAGTTCGCCGTCCTGCTCGATGCGGTGCTCGGCAGTCGCCGCCGTCGCCACCTCGAGGCGGTCGCCGACGCGCCTCTGCAGGAACACGTTGTAGAGGATGCCGGCGCTGTCGACGCGCTCCGCGTAGAACACCGCGCTGCCGCGCGCGAAGGTCCGGAACTTGCCCGCATCGAGCTGGCCGAACTGAGCGTCGCGCAGCGCCGTGCGCCGGATGGACTCGGCCTCGGCGCGTGCCCCGGGGGCCGCGACGAACCCCAGCCACGCGGCCAGCACCGCGACCAGGATGGCCAGCGCAGAGATCGGCAGGTACAGGCGCTCCGGCCCCACGCCGCAGGCGCGCACCGCCGCCATCTCGCTTTCGTGGTACAGCCGGCCCAGCGCCAGCATGATCGCCAGCAGCATGCCCACGGGCACCAGGACCGTGAGGTTGGTGAAGGACGACAGGACGATCAGCGACCAGACCACCTCGCGCGGAAAGCCGTTGGTCGCCGCCTGGCCGAGGATGCGCGCGAGCTGGTTGGACAGCAGGATCACCAGCAGCACACCCGTGACGGCCAGCCAGGACCAGGCAACCTCGCGGAAAACGTAGCGATCGAAGGTGCGGATCAAGGTGGGGCACGCCGGGCGCCGCTATGCGGCAGGAAATTTCGTCTAAACTATCACTAACTTAAACCACCGCCACGGTTGCCACAAATCCGGTGCCCGGGGCGGGTCGACAGGGGAAGTCTGCATGCAGTTCCACGCTCTCGGCGCCTCGGCGGTCCGCGCCCGCACTGCCTGTGCGGTGGTGGGTATCCACGAACAGGGTGAACTGACGGGCGCAGCCGTCGCGATCGACGAGCGCGCCAAGGGCGCCATCACCCGCATCGTGAAGCGCGGCGACTTCCGCGCCAAGCTCGGCGAGGTGCTGGCGCTGCACGACCTGCCGGGCTGCCCGGCCGAGCGCGTGCTGCTGGTGGGCCTGGGCTCCCGCAAGACCTTCGGGCGCAAGGCCTATCGCAAGGCCGTCGCCGCGGCCACGCAGTGGCTCGCCGCCTCCGGCGCCGCGGACGCCGTGTCCTTCCTCGCGCAGGACCCTGTTCCCGAGGTCGACGCCTACTACGCCGCGCGCTACCTCGTCGAAACGGCGTCCTCGACGCTGTACCGGATTCCCGACCTGAAGTCTGGCAAGAAGCCGGCCGCGCCGAAGCTGGGCAAGCTCGGCATCGCGGTCGCCGACAGCGCGCAGCTCGAGACGGCGCGTCGCGGCCTGGGCGACGGCGTGGGCGTCGCCGCGGGCATGGCCCTGATGCGCGATCTCGCGAACCTCCCGGCGAACGTCTGCACGCCCTCGCACCTCGCTGCCGCGGCCCGCAAGCTCGCCGGTGAGCACAAGTCCGTTCGCGCGCGCGCGCTCGACGAACGCGAAATCCGCAAGCTCAAGATGGGCTCCTTCCTGTCGGTGACGGCCGGCTCCGACGAGCCGGCCCGCCTCATCGTCATGGAATACCGTGGCGGCAAGGCCGGCGACGCGCCGGTCGCGCTGGTGGGCAAGGGCATCACCTTCGACACCGGCGGCATCTCGCTCAAGGACCCGCCGGGCATGGACGAGATGAAGTTCGACATGAGCGGCGCGGCCAGCGTGTTCGGCGCGATCAAGGCGCTGGCCACGATCGGCGCCAGGATCAACGTCGTCGGCGTCATCCCGGCCTGCGAGAACATGCCCAGCGGCCGCGCCACGAAGCCGGGCGACATCGTCACCTCGATGTCCGGCAAGACCATCGAGGTGCTCAACACCGACGCCGAGGGCCGCCTCGTGCTGTGCGACGCGATCACCTACGCGCGGCGGTTCAAGCCGAAGGCCGTGATCGACATCGCCACCCTGACCGGCGCCTGCGTTATCGCGCTCGGATCGCACTACTGCGGCCTGTTCTCCTCGGACGACGCCCTCGCCCACGCGCTGGAAGAGGCGTCCAAGCGCGCCGACGACCGTGCCTGGCGCATGCCCGTCGCGGAGGAATACGCCGAGCAGCTCAAGAGCAACTTCGCGGACTTCGCCAACATCGGCGGCCGCGAGGCCGGCGCCGTGACGGCCGCCTGCTTCCTGTGGAAGTTCACGGATGGACTGCGCTGGGCGCACCTCGACATCGCCGGCACCGCCAACCTGACCGGCCCCAGCAAGGCCAGCACCGGGCGGCCGGTCCCGCTGCTGGTGGACTTCCTGCTCAACGAAGCCTGAGACGGGACGAGCTGCCATGGCGACCCGGGTGGACTTCTACGTGCTGCCGAGCACCTCTGCCAGGGACCGCCTCGTCTATGCCTGCCGCCTGGTGGAGAAGGCCTGGGCCCTGGACCACCGGGTGTTCGTGCGGCTCGACACGCCGGAGGAAGCGGCCGCCGTGGACGAACTGCTGTGGACCTTCGCCGACCGCAGTTTCGTGCCCCACGCGCTCGCGGGAGGCGATGGCGAACCCGCCGAGAGGGTCCTCGTGGGCCACGGCGACGCGCTGGCAGGCCACACCGACCTGCTGGTCAACCTCGGCGCTGCGACGCCCCCGGACTTCGAGCGCTTCGCGCGCATCGCCGAACTCGTGGACGCGGACGACGCGCGCCGGCAACTTGGACGCGAGCGGTTCAAGTACTATCGTGAGCGGGGCTGTACGCCCGAAAGCCATTCCGTGGGGTCCGCCGCGTGAGCCGAACCGAGCGCGAAGTTCCGATCCTGACCGACGTCGTCCAGCTCAAGGCTGGCAAGGGCGGCGGGCGTTCGACCACCCAGAGCGGCGCGCGGCACGTGCCCCTGTCCGAGGCCACGCTGGACGCCCTGCAGGCCGAACTGGTGTCCCGCACCCTGGACGTGACCGGCGAACTCCTGCACAACGCCGTCAAGGACATGGAGGCGGTGATGTTCGAACGGGTCCTCGACCGCCTGCGGGCCACCCTGCCCGACCTCGTCGACGACGCCCTGCGCCAGTACCAGGCCGGCCAGCACAACAACGACTGATCCCGTCCCGCGGACCGGGGCCCGGCGGGTCCGTCCGGCTATAATGCCGGGCCCGCCCTCCCTCACCCGGTTCCCGCATGGAAAAGACCTACTCGCCCGGCGACATCGAAGCCCGTACCTACGCGCGCTGGGAGCAGCAGGGCTGCTTCGCGCCTTCGGGCGCCGGCCAGCCCTACTGCATCGTGATCCCGCCGCCGAACGTGACCGGCACGCTGCACATGGGGCACGCGTTCCAGGACACGATCATGGATGCGCTGATCCGCTTCCATCGCATGCGGGGCGACAACACGCTGTGGCAGAGCGGCACCGACCACGCGGGCATCGCCACGCAGATGGTCGTCGAGCGGCAGCTCAACGCCGAAGGCAAGACCCGCTACGACCTCGGCCGCGAGGCCTTCGTCGAGCGCGTGTGGCGCTGGAAGGAGGAATCCGGCGGCACCATCAGCCGGCAGATGCGCCGGCTCGGGGCATCGGTCGACTGGAGCCGCGACCGCTTCACGATGGACGAGGGCCTCTCGCGCGCGGTATCCGAGGCCTTCGTTCGCCTGCACGAGGAAGGCCTGATCTACCGCGGCCAGCGGCTGGTCAACTGGGACCCGGTGCTCAAGACGGCGCTGTCCGACCTCGAGGTGCTCTCGGAAGAGGAGCAAGGCAGCCTCTGGCACTTCCGCTATCCGCTCGCCGACGGCAGCGGCCACCTCACCGTTGCGACGACGCGCCCCGAGACGATGCTGGGCGACACGGCCGTCGCCGTGCATCCCGAAGACGAGCGCTATCGGCATCTCGTCGGCAGGACCATCCGCCTGCCGCTCACGGACCGCGAGATTCCCATCGTCGCCGACGACTACGTCGATCCCGCGTTCGGCTCGGGCTGCGTCAAGATCACGCCCGCGCACGACTTCAACGACTACGAGCTCGGCCAGCGCCACGGGCTGCCGCTCGTCAACATCTTCACCGCCGACGCGCACGTCAACGATGCGGCACCGGCCGCGTACCAGGGCCTCGACCGCGGCGAGGCGCGCAAGCGCGTCGTCGCCGACCTCGAGGCGTTGGAGCTGATCGAGAAGATCGACGCCCACAAGCTCATGGTGCCGCGCGGCGACCGCTCGGGCGCCGTCATCGAGCCCTGGCTCACGGACCAGTGGTACGTGCGCATCGCGCCGCTCGCGGAACCCGCGATCAAGGCGGTCGAGGACGGCCGGATCCGCTTCGTGCCGGACAACTGGAACCGCACCTACTTCGAGTGGATGCGCAACATCAAGGACTGGTGCATCAGCCGCCAGCTCTGGTGGGGCCATCGCATCCCCGCCTGGTACGCCGAGGACAGCGCGGTCTACGTCGGTCGCAGCGAGGCGGAAGTGCGCGAAAAGCACGGCCTGGGCGCGGAAGTGGCGCTCAGGCAGGACGAGGACGTGCTCGACACCTGGTTCTCGTCGGCGCTGTGGCCCTACTCCACGCTGGGCTGGCCGGACGACACGGCGGAGCTGCGCAGCTTCTACCCGACGGCCGTGCTGGTGACGGGCTTCGACATCATCTTCTTCTGGGTCGCCCGGATGATCATGATGGGCCTGAAGTTCATGGGCGAGGTGCCCTTCCGCGAGGTCTACGTGCACGGCCTGATCCGTGACCACGAAGGCCAGAAGATGTCGAAGTCGAAGGGCAACGTGCTCGACCCGCTCGACCTCATCGACGGCATCGGCCTCGAAGCGCTGGTCGCCAAGCGCACGACCGGGCTCATGCAGCCGCGCCTGGCGCCGGCCATCGAGAAGTCCACGCGCAAGCAGTTTCCCGAGGGCATCGCGCCCTACGGCACGGACGCGCTGCGCTTCACGTTCGCCTCGCTGGCCACGCAATCGCGCGACCTGCGCTTCGACGTGGGCCGCATCGAGGGCTATCGCAACTTCTGCAACAAGCTCTGGAATGCCGCGCGCTACGTGCTGATGGCGACCGAGCAGTCCGAGGGCGATGGCCCGGTGACGCCGACGCTGGCCGACCGCTGGATCCGCTCGCGCCTCGCCGGGGCCGTCGCGGGCGTCAGCGAGGGCTTCGCCGACTACCGCTTCGACCAGGCCGCCCAGGCGGTCTACGAGTTCACCTGGTACGAGTTCTGCGACTGGTACCTGGAACTCGCCAAGCCCGTGCTGCAGTCGCCCGACAGCACGGTGGAGGAGCGACGCGCCGCGAAGCAGACGCTCACCGGCGTGCTGGAGACCGTGCTGCGGCTGCTGCACCCGCTCATGCCGTTCATCACCGAGGAAATCTGGCAGACCGTGGCGCCGCGCGCCGGCAAGTCCGGCGACACGATCATGACCCAGCCCTTCCCCGCCGCCGCCGATGCGGCGGTCGACGCCGAAGCCGAGCGCGAGATGCGCTGGGTCATGGACTTCATCCTCGGCATCCGCCAGATCCGCGGCGAGATGGACATCGCGCCGTCGAACCGCTTCGACGTGCTGCTGGCCGACGCCTCGGCGGACGATCTCGCGCGCCTGGCGGCGCATCGCCGCTTCATCGCGCGCCTCGCCAACGTCGGCGACGTCCGCCCGCTCGCGGCCGGCGAGGCGCCGCCGCAGTCCGCGACGGCGCTGCTGGGCCACATGAAGATCCTCGTGCCCATGGCCGGCCTGATCGACGTCGACGCCGAGGTCGCGCGCCTCGAGAAGCGCACGGCGAAGGCCAGCCAGGACCTCGGCAAGCTCGAGGCCAAGCTCGGCAACGAGAACTTCGTGCGCAACGCCCCGACCGAGGTGGTCGAGAAGGATCGCGCCCGAATCGCGGAGCTCAAGCGTGAACTGGAGCAGCTCGGCGCGCAGCTGGCGCGCGTAGCCTCGCTGCGCTGATCCAAGCCCTTCCCTGGAGCGGACATGACGGCGAGCCCGGTTACCAGCGACCTGCGAGAGCGCCTCCGCCTGGCGCTCGCGCGACTCAACGAGGTCGTGCTCGGCAAGGACGCGCAGCTGCGGCTGGCGGTGGCCTGCCTGCTCGCGCGCGGCCACCTGCTCATCGAGGACATCCCGGGCGTCGGCAAGACGACCCTGGCGCATGCGCTCGCGCGCGTGCTGGGCCTCGGCTTCCAGCGCATCCAGTTCACCAGCGACCTGCTGCCGGCCGACGTCATCGGCGTGTCGGTGTTCGACCGTGCGAGCGGAACCTTCCAGTTCCACCGGGGCCCGGTGTTCTCGCAGCTGGTGCTGGCCGACGAGGTCAATCGCGCCACGCCGAAGGCGCAGAGCGCGCTGCTCGAGGCCATGGAAGAGCGCCAGGTCACCGTGGACGGCGTCGCACACCCGCTGCCCGAGCCGTTCTTCGTGGTCGCCACTCAGAATCCATCGCACCAGGTCGGCACCTTCCCGCTGCCCGAATCGCAGCTCGACCGGTTCCTGCTGCGCATCGAGCTCGGGTACCCGGCACCGTCGCTGGAGCGCAGCCTGTTGAAGGGCCGTGACCGGCGCGACCTGCTCGTCGACCTGGCGGCAGCGCTCGACAGCGACTCGCTCGTGACGCTGCAGCACCAGGTGCCGCTGGTCTACGCCAGCGACGCGCTGCTCGACTACGTGCAGGCCGTCACGCGGTACACGCGCGAGTGCGGCGCGTTCCAGGCGGGCCTGTCGCCGCGCGCCGCCATCGGCGTGCTGCGCGCCGCACAGGCCTGGGCACTGCTCGAGGGCCATTCGGGCGTGCTTCCCGAGGACGTGCAGGCCGTGCTGGGCCCGGTCATCGGCCATCGCCTCAAGCCGCGCGACTCCGCCGACCGGCGCAGCGCCACCGAGATCGCGCGCGCCGTCATCGAAGCCGTTCCCATCCCCTGAACCGCGGTCGCCGCGTCCTCATGCAGAAAGCGGCCAGACCGTTCTTCCAGTTCCTCGCCAGGCCGTGGCGCAGGCTGCGCGCCGCGCTGGTCGCGCGCGGCCGGCTTTGGGTCCTGAAGCGGCAGGGCCACGACCCGTCCTCCGTCGTGCTCGAACGGCGCCGCATCTACATCCTGCCGACCGGCCTCGGACTCGCCTTCGCCGTGATGCTGTTCTCGATGCTGCTCGGCTCGCTCAACTACTCCAACAACCTCGGCCTCGCGCTCACTTTCGCGCTGACCGGCCTGGCGCTGCTGGCGATGCACGAGTGCCACGGCAACCTGGCCGGGCTAGTGGTCAGCCAGGCCGGCACCGACCCGCCCTTCGCGGGGCAGGACGCGTGCTTCCGGGTCGCGCTGGGCAACCCGGGACGTACAGTGCGTTACGACCTCGAGGTGTCCACGGACCACGGCACGGCGAGGCCGGTGTCGCTCGTCGCCGGTGGCAGCGCCACCGTGACGCTGAACCTGCCGACGACGCGGCGCGGCCGCGTCCGGCTCGCGCGCTTCGAGGTCGCGACGCGATATCCGTTCGGCCTGCTGCGCGCCTGGGCGGTCGTTCATCCACGGGTGGACTGCCTGGTGTACCCGCACCCTGCCCGCGAAGCGCCCGAGCGGCCGCCGGCAGCCGTCGACGGCACCGGCAATCGCGAGGGCCGGGGCGACGACGACTTCGCGGGGCTCAAGGACTACCACCCCGGAGACCCGCCGCGCCACATCGCGTGGAAGGCCTTCGCGCGCGGCGGCGAACTGCTGGTCAAGGAATTTGCCGGCGCGGCCGCGGTGACGCCGTGGTTCGACCTCGCGCAGGCACCGGGCGCCCACCTCGAGTCGCGGCTGGCGGTGCTGTCGCGCTGGATCGTCGATGCAGAGGAGGCAGGGCTGGCCTTCGGCCTGCGCCTGCCCGGCATCGAGATCGAGCCGGCGGCCGGCATGTCGCAGCGCGACCGCTGCCTCGCGGCGCTCGCCGAATTCGAACTGCCGCGTGAACGCGATGGCTGAGCCCGTCCGCCCGATCCGTCGCCTGGGCTGGACGCTGGCCGCGCTGGCGGCGGCGATCCTGCCTCACGCGCGCTGGGTGCCATCGTGGGTCGTCGGGCTGGCGCTTGCCGTCGGCGCGTGGCGACTGCTCGCCGAGCGCCGCGGCTGGGGCCTGCCGGGCCGCTGGCTGCGCTCTGGCGTGGCCGTGCTGACGGCTGCGGGCGTCATGCTCAGCTACCGCTCGCTGAACGGACTCGAGGCCGGCACGGCGCTGCTGATCGCGATGGCCGCGCTGAAGCTCACCGAGACGCGGGCGCCGCGCGAACACATGCTGCTGGTCTTCATCGGCTGGTTCCTGTGCCTGGCGGCCTTCCTGCGCCAGCAGGACCTGCCGACCGTCGCGATGGTGCTGCCGGCCGCCTGGCTGCTCGCAGCGGCGCTGCTGGAAGTCAGCCGCGTGGGCGACGAGGGTCCCAGGCCGCGGCCCTTCGTCGCCACCGGCGCGATGCTCGCCAAGGCGCTGCCGCTGGCGCTGGTGCTGTTCCTGTTCTTCCCGCGCGTGCAGGGCCACTTCTGGGGCGCGCCCTCGTCGGAAAAGGCCGTCACCGGCCTCAACGACGAGATGTCGCCGGGCGACCTCTCTGAACTCACGCTCAGCGACACGGTGGCGTTCCGCGTCACCTTCCAGGGCGAGCCGCCCGCGCCACGCGACCGCTACTTCCGCGGCCCGGTGCTGTCGGATTTCGACGGCTTCACCTGGCGCGCATCGCAGACCCGCATCTTCACGCCAGCGGTCGAGTTCCTCGGCGCGCCGCTGGACTACCGCATCACGATGGAGCCGCACCGGCGGCGCTGGCTGTTCGCGCTGGACATGGTCGGCCGCTGGCCGGCAGACATGGCCGCGCAGAGCTGGGATTACCAGCTGCTCACGCGCTTCCCGGTCAACGCGGTGATCGCCTACGACGCCCGTTCCTACCTGCGCTTCCGCGCCGGCCTGGACATCACCACGGCGATGCGCCGGCTGGAATCGCGCCTCCCGCCAGGCCGCAACCCGCGCACGGTCGAACTCGCGCGCCGTATGCGCGCGGCTGCGGCCGACGACACCGCCTACATCCAGTCCGTGCTGGCAATGTTCCGCGAGCAGGAATTCTTCTACACGCTGGAGCCGCCGCGCCTCGAGCGCAACTCGGTGGACGACTTCCTGTTCAACACGCGTCGCGGCTTCTGCGGCCACTTCGCCTCGGCCTTCACCACCCTGATGCGCGCGGCCGGCATCCCGGCGCGCGTGGTCACCGGCTACCAGGGCGGCGACTTCAACCCGCTGGGCGGCTACCTGATCGTGCGCCAGTCCAACGCCCACGCCTGGAGCGAGGTCTGGCTGGAGAGCAAGGGCTGGACGCGCGTCGACCCGACGGCGGCGGTCGCGCCGGAACGCGTCGAGCGCGGGGGACTCGACGCAGCGCTGCCGGAAGGCGAGTTCGTTCCCGGCCGCTTCGCGCGCGACTCGGAGTGGCTCTGGCGGGCCCAGCTCGCCTGGGACGTCGTCAACGCGCGCTGGAACGACTGGGTCGTCAAGTTCGACCTCGATCGACAGCAGGAACTCCTCGAACGCCTCGGCGTGGAGGACGCCGACTGGCGCGATGTCGCGACCGCGCTGGCGGCGGGGCTCGCCGCAGTGTCGGCGCTGCTCGCCGCCTGGCTGGCCTGGGAGCATCGTCCGCCGCGGCGCGACGCGGCCGCAATCGCCTATGCACGCTTCGAGCGCCGGCTGCGGCGTCGCGGCATCGAGCGCGCGCCGCACGAGGGGCCGCGGGTATTTGCCCGCCGCATCGCCGCGCGACGGCCGGAACTCGCCGCCTTCGCCAGCGAGTTCACGGAGCTCTACGCGCGCGTGCGCTACGGTCCCGCACCTGACCCGGCCGACCTGGCGCGGCTGGCGCGGCTGGTGCGGGGCTTTCGTCCATGACCGCGGCGCTGATCGTCCTGGCCGTGGCAGCGGCTGTCATCGCCGCCATCGTGGTCCCGCCCCTGCTCGCCCGGCGGCGCCGGGCGCGCCTGCGTTCCGCGGAACTGCCGGTCGAATCGCAGCGGCTGCTGTACAGGCGCGTGCCGATCTACCGGCGTATCCCGGCCGACATCCGGGCGAGGCTGGATGGACTGGTTCACGAGTTCGTGGAGGACAAGAACTTCGTCGGCTGTGGCGGGATCGAGGTCGACCTCGAGATGAAGCTCGTGATCGCGGCGCAGGCCTGCCTGCTGGTCGCAGGGCGCGAGGGACATCACTACGATGCGCTGCGTTCCATCCTCGTCTACCCGGGCGAGTTCGTCGTGCCGGAGGAATGGCACGACGACGACGGCGTGGTGACCACCGAGGAGCGCGTGCTGGCCGGCCAGGCCTGGGGCCAGGACCGCATCCTGCTGTCCTGGGAGGACGTCGAGGCGGGCGGGCATGGCGAGGAAGCCTACAACGTCGTGATCCACGAGTTCGCCCACTACCTCGACGAGGAGGAAGGCGCGATGAACGGCACGCCGGCTCTCGACGGGCCAACCCACTACGCGCGCTGGGCCGAGGTCTTTGCGCACGAGTTCGCGGTCCTGCGCGCGGCCGCCGACGCCGGGCAGGACACCTTCCTCGACCCCTACGCGGCCGAGGACGAGGCCGAGTTCTTCGCGGTCGCGAGCGAGACTTTCTTCGAGACGCCGCGCGAACTGCGGGATCGGCACCCGCGGCTGTATCGCGAACTCCAGGGCTTCTACCGGCTGGACCCGGCCAGCTGGTAGGTCCTGCGTCAGGCCACGGGCCTCACGTTGGGGTTCAGCCGGAACAGGTTTGTCGGATCGTACTTCGCCTTGACCTGCCGCAGCCTCTCGAGGTTGCCCTGGTAGTTGCGCTCGATCGTCTCCGGTGATTCGCCGGCCGTCTCCACGGTGTAATAACCGTCGGTGTGCCTGCCGATGACCGACCAGAAGCGCTCGACGTAGCGCACGTGGGGCGCAGCATCCTGGTCAAGGGGCCAGGAAGCAGTCGCAAACATGTTGTGCGTCGCGCGTCGGTGCGGGAACGCCGTGGCGGCGGCCGCGACTTCGCCGATCTTTCCGCCGCCGTGCTGGAAGAACACGGAGGAATTGCGCTCAGGCGCCGCCTCGAATCCGGCCACGAGCTCGCGCACGAGGTCGCTGGAGAAGCCGTCGATGAAGCCGGACCTCAGGTGGTTACCCTCGGTGCGCGGGTCGGTCTGGTCTCCGCTCCTCTGCAGGGCGACGTAATCGATCGTCTTGATGGTGTCGTTGAGCGGCGTGCCCAGCCGGCGAAGGGGCGCCAGCACGGCGTCCGCCTTCCCAGCCGGACCCGAATAGCACAGGGAGAACACGAACACGCCGGGCTTTCCTCCCATGCGGGCGCTCATCACCGCATCCAGGTAGAGATCGGCCGGCGCGCTGGAGCTGATGTCGGCATAGGCCTGCATGAGCTCAGGCGCACGCGCGAGCGGGAACACGAGGGCGCCGCCGATGACCTCGCGCTGCATGGGGTGCAGCTGGAACTCGAACGCGGTCACGACCCCGAAGTTTCCGCCTCCGCCGCGCACGCCCCAGAACAGGTCGGCGTTGTCCGATGCACTGGCATGCCGCAACTGGCCATCGGCCGTGACCACATCGACCGAGACGAGGTTGTCGAGGGCCAGGCCGAATCGCCGCGCCAGGCGTCCGAAGCCGGCGCCCAGCGTGAGGCCGCCCACACCTGTGTGCGAGACCGTGCCGGCGGTCGTGACGAGGCCGAACGCCATGGCTTCGTGATCCAGTTCTCCCAGCAGGCTGCCGCCCGCCACGTAGGCCCGCCGCGCGGCCGGGTCCACACGGGCGCTGCGAAAGCGCGACAGGTCGATCTGCATTCCACCGTCGCAGGTCGATTGCCCGCCGTGGCTGTGACCACCGCATTTCACCGCCAGCAGCAGGTTGTGCTCGCGCGCGAAGTAGACCGCCGTGCGAACATCAGCCGCGCCGCTCGGCTGGACGACCAGCGCGGGACGCCGGTCGATGGCCTGGTTGAGCACGCGCCGGGCCTGGTCATAGCCCGCGTTGCCCGGCAACAGCAACGCGCCGCGAAGGCTGTCCTTCAGCTGCTGCAGGTCGCCGGCGCTCAGTGCGGTGGCGGTACCTGCGGCGGTGGTCGCCACGGCTTCGCCACTGACCTGGGTCAGCTGGGCGAGCGTCCTGTTGAAGGGAAATACCGCGCCTGCGGCCGCGGCGACGGACAAACCGACGAAATCACGCCTGTTCATGGCTACCCCCGCGCTCAGTCCTTGAGCAATGCGCAGCAGCATACTCCGGCCAGGTCGGAACTGGTGAGCACGCGCGCGCCACGGATCAGCCGCTGCGCCGGGACTTCGCCAGCAGCACCGCGCCGCCCACGAACAGCAGCAGCAGGGACAGCATGCCCATGCGGGGATCCCCCGTGACTAGCGTGGTGACGCCGACCAGCAGCGGTCCCAGCACGGCCGCGAACTTGCCCATCATGTTGTAGAAGCCGAAGAACTCGGCGTTCTTGCCGGGCGGCACCAGGCTGCCGAAATACGACCGACTCAGGGACTGGATGCCGCCCTGCACCAGGCCGATCACGACCGCCAGCGCGTAGAAGTGGATGGTCTGCGTCAGGAAGTACGCGCCGACCGTGGCGGCGGCATAGACCGCGATCGCGATGAAGATCCCGTTGCGCGCGCCGATGCGTTCGCCCAGTGCGCCGAAGGCGAGCGCCGCCGGAAAGGCCACGAACTGCGTGATCAGCAGCGCGGCGATCAGCGCGGACTGCGGGAAGCCCAGCGACAGGCCGTAGTCGACGGCCATCTTGATGACCGTGTTCACGCCGTCGATGTAGAGCCAGTACGCGAGCAGGAACCACACCAGCGGCCGGTACCGGCGGATCGCGTGCACGGTCTCGCGCAGCTCGCCCCAGGCGCCCCGCACCGCGCGCGCCCAGCTTGGCGGCTGCGCAGGCCGGTGCTCGTCGACGAACAGCAGCACCGGCACGGAGAACACCAGCCACCACACCGCGACCGTGATGAACGAGACCCGCACGGCCGCAGCCGCATCGGCCAGGCCGAAGGTCGCGGGCGAGAGGGTCATCCAGACGTTGAGGGCGAACAACAGCCCGCCGCCGACGTAGCCCAGCGCGTAGCCGTAGGCGGACACGAGGTCGAGGTCTGGCTTGTCCGCGACGTCGAGCAGCAGGGCGTCGTAGAACACGATTCCGCCGGCGAAGCCGGCCGAAGCCAGCGCGTAGACGAACACCGCCATCGGCCAGTCGCCGCGACCGACAAAATAAAGCGCGGCGGTCGCCGCAATGCCGAGCACGGTGAACAGGGTCAGCAGGCGCAGCCTGGCGCCGCCGCGGTCCGCGATGGCGCCGAGGAACGGCGCCATCACGGCGATCACGAAGCTCGAGATGCCATTGGCGAGGCCGAGCCGGAAGGTGCTGACGGCCACCTCAGCCCCCGCGCTCCAGTACTGCTTGAAGAACACGGGGAAGAAGCCGGCCATGACGGTCGTCGCGAACGCCGAGTTGGCCCAGTCGTACAGCGCCCAGGACAGCACCGGGCGACGCAGCAGGACGGATCGGAAGCGCTTCCTCATGCGCGCAGCATAGCCTGAGGCTCAGAGTTCGGCCTGAAACTCGGCAAGAAAGCGCTCGAGCCGGGCGTGGCGTTCTGCGGCGAGACGGCTCCCGGTGAGCGTGCGGAAGCCATCGGCAAGGCCCAGCAACTTCGCGCCGAAGTGGTCCAGCGCATAGGCGCGATCGTCGAGGGTGCGCGCGGTCGCGAGCGGGTCGGCAACGTGATAGAGCGCGCTGCCCATGCGGCCGGCAGTGTAGAAGCAGCGCGCGACGCCCACGAGGCCGATCGCGTCGAGCCGGTCGGCGTCCTGCAACACCCGGGCCTCCAGCGTCAGGGGCTCGATGCCCGCCGAGAAGCTGTGGGCCTCGATCGCGTGCGCGACGGCAGCGATGCGCGGCGCTGGCCAGCCCAGCCCGGCCAGGACCTCACTGGCACGCGCCGCCGCCAGCCGCGACGCCTGCGCGCGCAGCGGCGAGCTTTTCTCCACCGCGACGCAGTCGTGGAGCAGCACGGCCGCGCCGATCAGTTCCGCGTCGCCGCCGTCGCCGGCCTGGATCGCCAGCGCGTTGTGCCAGACCCTGCGCAGGTGCGCCAGGTCGTGGGCGCCGTCGTCGCCGGTATCGAGCTGCGGCAGCAGGCTGGCGGCCAGGCCCGGCCGCGGCTCGAACCAGCCCGCGCAGGGATGCCCGCTCATGCGGCCAGGTGTTCGCGCGTCTCGAGGAATTTCACGCCGGGCCAGCGCTCGATCGTGAGCTCGAGGTTGACGCGCGATGGCGCCAGGTAGACCAGCGCGCCCGAATGATCGAGCGCGAGGTTGTCGTAGCAGCGCGTGCGGAATTCCTGCAGCTTCTTCTCGTCGTCGCAGCGGATCCAGCGCGCGGTCGCCACGGAAATGCCGTCGAACACGCACTGGACGTTGTATTCGTCGCCCAGGCGGAAGGCCACGACCTCGAACTGCAGCTGGCCGACCGCGCCGAGGATGAGGTCGTTGTTGCGCAGCGGCCGGAACAGCTGCGTCGCGCCCTCCTCGCACAGCTGGTCGAGACCCTTCTGCAGGGCCTTCATGCGCAGCGGGTCCTTGAGCACCGCGCGCCGGAACAGCTCGGGCGCGAAGTTCGGGATGCCGGTGAACGTCAGCTTCTGGCCTTCGCTGAAGGTGTCGCCGATGTTGATCGTGCCGTGGTTGTGCAGGCCGATGATGTCGCCCGCATAGGCCTCCTCGGCCTGCTGGCGATCGGCGGCCATGAACGTCAGCGCGTCGGCGATGCGGACTTCCTTGCCGAGGCGCACGTGGTTAAGGCGCATGCCGCGCTGGTAGCGTCCGGAGCAGATGCGCATGAACGCGATCCGGTCGCGGTGGCTGGGATCCATGTTCGCCTGGATCTTGAACACGAAGCCGGACAGCCTGGGCTCGGTCGCCTCGACGGTACGCGTGGTCGTCGCGCGCGGCAGCGGCGCGGGCGCGTACTCGACGAAGGCGGACAGCAGTTCCTCGACGCCGAAGTTCGAGATCGCCGAGCCGAAGAACACCGGCGACTGCTTCGCGGCCAGGTAGAGGTCGATGTCGAAGGCGGGCGTGGCGCCGCGCACCAGCTCGACTTCCTCGCGGAAGCGCGCCGCCCGGGCGCCCAGGAACTCGTCGGCCTCGGGCGAATCCAGCCCCTCGATCACGAGGTTGGTGCCCGCGCGGCCGCCGGCGGCGGCCTCGTAGGCGTAGATGCGGTCCTCGGTCAGGTGATAGATGCCCTGCAGGTCGCGCCCCATGCCGATGGGCCAGGTGATCGGCGAGCATGAGATGCCGAGCACGCGCTCGATCTCGTCGAGCAGGTCGACGGGCTCGCGGCCCTCGCGGTCGAGCTTGTTGATGAACGTCATGATCGGCGTGTCGCGCAGGCGGCAGACCTCCATGAGCTTGATCGTGCGTTCCTCGACGCCCTTCGCGCAGTCGATGACCATCAGCGCCGAGTCGACCGCCGTCAGCGTGCGGTAGGTGTCCTCGGAGAAGTCCTCGTGGCCGGGCGTGTCGAGCAGGTTGACGATGCGGTCGCGGTAGGGGAACTGCATGACCGACGAGGTCACGGAGATGCCGCGCTGCTGCTCGAGCGCCATCCAGTCGGAGGTCGCATGGCGCGCGGCCTTGCGGCCCTTCACGGTGCCAGCCATCTGGATGGCGCCGCCGAACAGCAGCAGCTTCTCGGTCAGCGTGGTCTTGCCGGCGTCGGGGTGCGAGATGATCGCAAACGTGCGGCGCCGGGCGATCTCGGCGGCAAGCGGGTCCATGGGGTGGTTCCGTGTCGGGGCGCGGGATTGTACAGGAATTGCGCCGCCGGCCGCGCTCAGGCCAGAGGCTGCGGCACGAGCGCCAGCCGGTAGACGAACGCGTCCTCCCGGCCCCAGGACGCCTGGTAGTAGCCTGGGCGGAGCCCGATCCGCTCGAAGCCCATCGATTCGTACAGGGCTATGGCGACCCGGTTCGACGGCCGGACCTCGAGGAAAACCAGTTCCACGCCGGCATTGCGGGCGTGGTCGAGCATGGCGTGCATCAGGGCCCGCCCTGCCCCGCGCCCGCGCAGCGCGCGGCCCACGCAGACGTTGAGGACGTGTGCCTCGCCGGCGCCGGTGGACATGACGCCGTATCCGCAGAGGCCCTGCGGGCCATCGACGACCACGCAGTGGTAACCCACGCGCAGGCAGTCGCGAAAGATCTGCTCGCTCCACGGGAATGGGTAGGCGTCGAACTCGATGTCCATGACCTGGGGCACGTCGGCCTCGGTCATCGGCCGGAAGCAGCACTCAGCCAGCAGGGGTTGCTGCGCGCTCGCCATGGCCGAGCACCTCCAGCGCGAACTTCAGGTCTTCCCAGGCCTTGCGCTTCTCGCCGGGCGAGCGCAGCAGGTAGGCGGGGTGATAGGTGACGATCACGGGAACCGCAGCCGCGCCGAGCTGGTGCACGCTGCCGCGCAGCTTGCCGAGCGCGACGTTGGTCTCGAGCAGGCTCTGCGCCGCAATGCGCCCCAGGCACAGGATCAGCGCCGGCTCGACCAGCGCAATCTGCCGATGCAGGTAGGCGAGGCACTCGGCAGTCTCGCCAGGCTCGGGATCGCGATTGCCCGGGGGACGGCACTTCAGGACGTTGGCGATGAAGACGTCCTCGCGCCTGAACCCGGCCGCGCGCAGCATGGCGTTGAGCAGTTGGCCGGCGCGGCCGACGAAGGGCTCGCCCTGGGCATCTTCGTCCGCACCCGGCGCCTCGCCCACGACCATGAGCCGTGCGCGGCGGTCGCCGACGCCGAAGACCGTCCGGGTGCGGGTGGCGGCCAGCCCGCAGCGGGTGCAGTCGCGCACGCAGGCCTCGAGAGCTTCCCAGTCCATCGCGGCGATGGGGCCCGTGGCGTGGACCGTGCGGGGCAGGTAGACCGTCACGCCCAGCGTCCGGAGGTAGTCGAGGCGGCGCGCATCCATGGCGGCGGGTCAGCCTGGGGGCGGATCCTGGGCGTCGCGCGGCCCACGGCGCCGGAACCGGCGCCAGAGCCAGTTCAGCGGCGCGAAGAGCGCGAATCCGCCGAACAGCGACAGCAGCACGACCGGCGGGTCGAGCGCGATGAGGGCGAAGGTCAGCGGCACGAGCAGCAGCATGCCGAAGGACACGCGCTCGGCGCCGGCGAAGTTCTTGAAGCTGGGGTAGGAAAACCGGCTGACCATCAGGGCGCCGGCCACCACGCTGACCACGAAGGCCAGCGACAGCCCGGGCAGGCCGCCGACGTCGTAGGCATGGGCCACCCAGATGAACGCAGCCACCAGCGCCGCGGCCGAGGGGCTGGGAAGTCCCTCGAAGTAGCGCTTGTCCTGCACCGCCGCGCGGGCATTGAACCGCGCGAGGCGCATCGCGGCGGCCGCCGCATAGAAGAACGCCGCGACCCAGCCGAAGCGGCCCCAGGCCGTGCCGTACTCGGAGATGCGCTCGACGCCCCACTGGTAGCACACGATCGCGGGCGCGAGGCCGAACGCGACCATGTCGGCCAGGCTGTCGTATTCCTTGCCGAACACGCTCTCGGTCTTGGTCAGGCGCGCCACGCGCCCGTCCAGGCCGTCGAACACCATGGCCCCGAAAATGGCCATGGCGGCCCTGCCGAAGTTGCCGTCGATGGCCGCGATGATCGCGTAGAAGCCCCAGAACAGGCAGCCGGTGGTCAGCAGGTTCGGGAGCAGGTAGACCCCGCGGCGCGGCCGGGTGTTGTTGTCATCTGGGTTCATGGTCACGGCCCATGATACCTCCGGCTTGGTAAGATACGCGACCTTTCGAGGCCATTCGGCCCGCCGAGCACACTGACCATGCGCCTTTCCCAGTACCCGATCCAGAACATGAAGGAAGTCCCGGCCGAGGCCGAGGTCGTCAGCCACCAGCTGATGCTGCGGGCCGGGCTGATCCGCCGGCTGGCCGGCGGCCTGTATACCTGGCTGCCGATGGGCCTGCGGGTGCTGCGCAAGGTCGAGAGGATCATCCGCGAGGAGATGGACCGCGCCGGCGCGCTGGAAGTCTCCATGCCGGTCGCGCAGCCCGCCGAACTGTGGGTCGAGTCCGGGCGCTGGGCGCAGTTCGGCCCCGAGCTGCTGCGCTTCAAGGATCGCCACGACCGCGACATGGTGCTCGGACCCACGCACGAGGAAGTGGTCACCGACCTCGCCCGTCGCGAGCTCAAGAGCTACCGGCAGCTGCCCGTCAACTTCTACCAGATCCAGACGAAGTTCCGCGACGAGGTGCGGCCGCGCTTCGGCGTGATGCGCGCGCGCGAATTCGTGATGAAGGACGCCTACAGCTTCCACCTCGACGAGCCTTCGCTGGTCGAGGGCTACCAGCGCATGTACGACGCATACACCGCGATCTTCACGCGCCTGGGCCTGAACTTCCGCGCCGTGCAGGCGGACACCGGCGCCATCGGCGGCAGCGGTTCGCAGGAATTCCACGTGCTCGCCGACTCGGGCGAGGACGCGATCGCCTGGTCGGACGGCTCGGACTACGCGGCGAACATCGAGATGGCCGAGGCCGTCGCGCCCGCCGCTGCGCGACCCGCGCCCGGCGCTACGGCCACCCGCGTGTTCACGCCGGGCGTCAAGACCATCGCCGAACTGGCGGCCTTCCTGAAGGTCCCGGTCGAGCAGACCGTGAAGTCCTTCGTGGTCGAGGCCGACGACAACGCTCCCGTGCTGCTGCTGGTCCGCGGCGATCACGACGTCAACATGGTCAAGGCCGGCAAGATCCCGGGCGTCGCGAGCCCGGTGCGCATGGCCAGCGCGGCCTCCATCCGCGATGCATTCGGCGCCGATCCGGGCTCGCTGGGCCCGGTCGGATTCAAGGGCCGCGTGATCGCCGACCGCACGGTCGCGGCGATGGCCGACATGATCGTCGGCGCCAACGAAACCGACTGGCACCTGACCGGCGTGAACTTCGGCCGCGACTGCGCGGAACCCGAAGTCCTCGACCTGCGCAACGTCGTGCCCGGCGACCCCTCCCCCGACGGCAAGGGCACGCTCGGCATTGCGCGCGGCATCGAGGTCGGCCACATCTTCCAGCTCGGGCGCAAGTACAGCGAGGCGCTCGGCGCCACGGTGCTCGACGAGCAGGGCAAGAGCGTCGTCATGTACATGGGCTGCTACGGCATCGGCGTCACGCGCGTCGTGGCCGCGGCAATCGAGCAGAACAACGATGCCGCGGGCATCACCTGGCCCGAGCCGATCGCGCCGTTCCAGGTCGTGCTCGTGCCGCTCAACCTCGCGAAGTCGACTCGCGTGCGCGAGGTGACGGAAAAACTCTACGCCGACCTGGTCGCGGCCGGCTTCGAGGTGCTGCTGGACGATCGCGACGCCCGTCCGGGCGTCAAGTTCGCGGACGCCGAGCTTTTCGGCATCCCCCACCGCATCGTCGTGGCCGAACGCGGCCTCGATGCGGGCCAGCTCGAGTATCGCCACCGCCGCGCCAGCGAGAACGAGGCCTGCCCCGTCGACGACGTCGCGGGCTTCCTGCGCTCGCGCATGGCGGCGGCACGTCGTCCCGGCTGATCCGCACGGGCATGCAAGGCGACAGCGGCCAGGCACTGCGGCGATGGCGGGGGCGCGTCGCCGCGCCCGTCGCCCTGGCCCTTCTGCTGGTCTCGGGCCAGGCCCTCGCCGATCGCCAGCGCGATCCCGGCCTGCGCGCCGTGATCGAGGCCGCCATCGCCGAACGGGCCTGCTTCGAGGACAAGTACGACGACGTGGTCTGGTACGCGCTGATGCAGCCGCGCGTCGAGCGGCGGCTCGCGCAGCGGCCGCCCGACATGCGCCGCGGCAGCGATCATGCGGAAGTCGCCCGGCGCATCCTCGAGGCGGTGCACTGCGAGGCCGCCAAGCACAAGATGCTGCGCGAACGGCCGCAACTGGTGCTGGCGGTCATGGACGTCGAGAGCGCCTTCGATCCGTTCGCCGTGTCGAGCGCCGGCGCGGTGGGCCTCATGCAGGTGATGCCGTTCTGGCCGCGCCAGCTGGGCCTGTCGAACAAGGACCTGATCGACGTGGCGCTGAACGTGCGCATGGGCACCAGCATCCTGGCCTACTACCTGGAGCGGGAGCGCGGCGACTACCGGCGGGCGCTGGCGCGCTACAACGGCAGCCTGGGCCGCCGTGAATACCCCGACCTGGTGCTGGACCGCCTGAACTCGCGCTGGCGCAGCTGACGGCGCCTCAGCCGCGCGCGAAGCCCGTGAGGCCTGCGCACCCCGCAGGGTCGGCCTCTTCCACCGTGACGTCGATCACCCTCGCCGTGGGTGGGCCCTGCCACAGCCAGTCGAGAAGCTGCGCGACCGCCTGCGGCGCGCCGACCGCGAGCACTTCGACCGAACCATCGGGGCGGTTGGCGGCATAACCGCGCAACCCCAGCCGCAGCGCCTGCTCGGCCGTGCTCGCGCGAAAAAATACGCCCTGGACCCGCCCCGTGACGCGGGCGCGCCGGGCGATCGCAGCGGGCTCCATGGGATCAGCTGCCGGCGGGCTGGCGCGAGGCTTCGAGCGCGCGGACGGCGGCCTCGCGGGCCTGCTCGGCATTGCGCCTGGCATCCCGGTAGTCGTGCCGGCGCAGCTGCTCCTGCGCCTCGCCGATCAGGCGCTCGGCCTCGCCGAGCGGCACCGGGGCGCGATCGGCGGCACCGGCTGCCTGTGCCGCGCGCACCGCCTGGCGCGCGTCGCTCATCTCCTGCACGGGCGCTCCGGCGCAGGCAGCGACGGCCAAAGCGGTCAGCGAGGTGGCGAGCAGGCGGCGCATTCGGCAACCTAGTGGGGGTATTGGACCCGGGGACGCTAACAGCGTGAAAATCCCGCTGTCAAACGACTCCGCCCATGCGATTCCCGTATTGCTGTTGCCGCGGTGCCGCTGCATCCTGCCGTCGATAATGAGCCGTGCGTAAGTCACTGCGCCGGATGGAGAAAGCCCCCTTGATCGAGATCCTCATACTGTTCTATTCGCGCAACGGCGGGACTGCCCAAATTGCGCGCCAGGTGTGCCGCGGAGTCGAATCCGTGCCCGGCGTGCGCGCCCGACTGCGTACCGTGCCTCCCGTGGCGCCCATCACGCAGGTCGCCGCACCGCCCGTTCCCGATACCGGCGCGCCCTATGCCACCGAGTCGGACCTGCGCGATTGCGCCGGCCTCATGCTCGGCAGTCCGGTTCGCTTCGGCAACATGGCCGCGCCCCTGAAGGCTTTCCTCGACGGCACCGGCGCGCTGTGGCTGTCCGGCGCGCTCGCCGGCAAGCCGGCCGCCGTTTTCACGTCGGGCCAGAGCCAGCACGGCGGCCAGGAATCGACCCTGCTGTCGATGATGCTGCCGCTGCTCCATCACGGCATGGTGCTGGTCGGCATCCCGTTCACCGAACAGGCCCTCAACACCACGCGCAGCGGCGGCACGCCGTACGGCGCGAGCCACGTCGCCGGCGGCGGCGACCCGTCCGAGCTGTCGCCTGAGGAGAAGGATCTCGCGCAGGCCCTGGGCCGCCGCGTTGCCTCGCTGGCGGCGATCATCGCGGCGGCCGAAGCGCCGCGGCAGCGCCCGTCGTGAACACCGCGCGCCCGTCGCGCCTGCACAGGGCGCAGCGCGTGCTGATCGTGTCGTGGCTGCTGCTGGTCGCGATCCTCGCGGCCTGGCTCGCCACGCTCTACAAGCCCACCGCGGCGGCCCTGCTGGGCGGGTTGCTGGTGCTGCCGCTGCTGCTGCCGATGCCAGGCCTGCTCGCGCACCGTCCACGCACGCTGCGCTGGGCTCCGCTGACGCTGGCGCCGACGCTCGCGTGGACCGTGATGGAGGTGCTGGCCAACCCCGCCTCGCGCGCCTACCCGGCGGCGGTGCTGGCCGCGCTGCTGGCATCCTTCGCGGCGGTGATCGCCTGCCTGCGCCAGTCGCGCTGACCGAATAGTCAGTCCGCTTCGCCGAGCACGCTGCGCACGAAGGGCACGGTCAGGCGCCGCTGCGCCGCCAGCGCCGCCAGGTCGAGGCGGTCCAGCAGCCGGCACAAGGCCGAATAATCGCGTGGCGCGCGACGCAACAGCCAGGCGAGGGTGTCCGGAGGGAGTTCCAGGCCGAGCATTTCCGCGCGACGCAGCAAGGCTGCGGCGTGCCCAGCCTCGGGCAGTGCGGCGACGACGTGCACCAGCGACGCGCGCAGTCGCGAGGCCAGGTCGGGCAGCTGGATCGGCGACGCCGCAGGGGTCGCCTGCGAGGCCAGCAGCAGCCGGCCACCCCGCTCCTGCAGTTCGTTGTAGAGCCGGAACAGGCCCTGTTCCCAGTCGCGCTGGCCGATCACCTCGTCGACGTCGTCGATGAGCACGGCATCGAGCGTCTCCAGGCCGCCCAGCAGCCCCGGGTTCCGGCTGGATTCATCGGCCAGAGGCAGGTACGCCACCGCCCCGCCGGCCTCGCCTGCCGCGGCGCAGGCGGACTGCAGCAGGTGTGACTTGCCCACGCCCACAGGCCCCGCGAGCCAGATCGCGGGCTGGGCAGGGCCTCGCCTGAGATCCGACAGCGCGGCCACGGCCGCTTCGTTGCCGGCAGGGTTAAAGGTCGCGAATCGCGACGTCAGCCGCAACTGCACGCCGAGCGGGAGCTGGCGCATCGGTCAGCGCAAGGCGCGGCTCGCGCGCGCGGCTTGTGTGGCACGACGGGAATACGTCAGCACGTAGTCGAGGCCGCTCACGACGGTGGTCACGAACATCGCCGCGCCCAGCACGACGACCACGGCGTCGGGCACCGCCGGCCACGCGGCATCGCTCACAACGACCAGCACGAAGCAGATCTGCAGCAAGGTGTTGAGCTTGGAGGGCAGCGTAGGACGGCCGTTCAGGGGCCCGTAGAGCAGCCTGTAGGCTGCCGCTCCGCCGCCGATCACGACGTCGCGCAGCACCGCCGCGAAGGCCAGCCACAGCGGGACGAGGCCCACCAGGGTCAGCGCCACGAACACGCTGACCAGCAACAGTTTGTCAGCCACCGGGTCCAGCAGCTTGCCGGCCTCGGAGGTCCAGTTGAAGTGCGTGGCCAGCCAGCCGTCCAGGCCGTCGGTGACCGCGGCGATGAAGAACAGCACCAGCGTCCAGTGGTAATAGCCCCCGAGGATGGCGAACACCACGGGTATCGCCAGCAGCATCCTCACCACGCAGAGCAGGTTGGGAAGGATGGAGAGGTTCATGGCCGCCAGCGAAATGCGAGCGCGCCGCCCGAAGCCTCCTGCGGCTCGAAACGGCCGTTCGACAACATGGCGCGACGCAGGACGGCCGCATCGCCGCGCAGCTTGACGCGCAGCGTGACCACGTCGCGGAAAGCCTCGCCGACCGCGACACCGCGCACGACGCTCAGGGACTCGACCGCCTTGAGGGCGGCAGCGTAGCTGGCAAGGTCGTCGATACCGGAGATGGCCAGGGCGACGTCCGACAGGCGCGCCGCCGCGGTGCTCGCCTCGGTCGCCGCGAAGCGATCCGCCGCGAGGTGCACGCCGTCGGCGAACTGGCCCTGCACGCTCGCGGGCTCGGCACCGCCGAGGAAGGTCCAGTGGATGGCCAGCGCGCCCCCGGCGCCGGCAACGGCACGCCCGACCAGGACGGCGTCGGCGGCATAGCGCTCGGCCGCGGCCGCCAGCGGCCCATGCCGGTCGAGCAGGATGTCCTCGATGCGCGCGTCGCGGTCCTCCGCTCCACCGAGCGTCGGCCAGACCAGCGGCAGGCCGCGCTGCGCCGCGGCGCGTTCGACGGCACGACGTTCGTCGCCGGGCGAGCCCGCCCCGATCAGCAGGCGCTGCGCCGGGTCGCGGTCGATCGCGAGCCACACCAGCACGGTCGGCCGCTCACGGCCCCAGAACGGCAGGCCGGAGGCGGCGACGGCGTTCTCGATCGCGTTGCCGTCGAAGCTCACGGTGACCTGTCCGCCCCCGGCGGGTCGGAAAGTCTGGACGTAGCGGCGCGCGTCGCCGACCAGCGGCGCCAGGGCAGGATTGGAAGGGGCGTCGCGGTAGCCGGTCACGCGGATCAGGACGTCGCGCAGCGCCTCCTGGAAGGCCGCCGATTGCGCGGGCTCGCCGCGCCCCGCCTGGGGCACGGTCGACTGATAGAGATTGGTGAGCGTTGCGGCCCCCGCGGGCACGCCGAAGGAGGCGGCCAGGGTTGCACACAAGGCCAGGCAGAATCGCCTCAGGGATGCTGTCGGTCGTGCCATGCGAGGCCGTACAATATCACATCGCCCGCGCCGCGGGCCCGCATGCCGCTGGCCGAGAGCGACAGGTTCCCATGAGCGAAAAGCCTTCACTGACCTACCGCGACGCAGGTGTCGACATCGATGCGGGGGACGAACTCGTCGACCGCATCAAGCCGCACGTGAAGCGGTCCATGCGCCCCGAGGTGCTCGGCGGCATCGGCGGTTTCGGCGCCATGGTCGAGATCCCGCCCGGCCGCTGGAAGAACCCCGTGCTCGTGTCGGGCACCGACGGCGTGGGCACCAAGCTGCGCCTGGCGATCGACACGCGCCGCCACGACACGGTCGGCATCGACCTCGTCGCCATGTGCGTCAACGACGTCGTCGTCCAGGGCGCCGAGCCGCTGTTCTTCCTCGACTACTACGCGACGGGCAAGCTCGACGTCGACGTGGCCGAGCGCGTGATCAAGGGCATCGTCGAGGGCTGCGTGCAGGCCGGCTGCGCCCTCGTGGGCGGCGAGACTGCCGAGATGCCGGGCATGTACGAAGGCCCCGACTACGACCTCGCCGGCTTCTGCGTCGGCGTGGTCGACAAGCACCGCATCCTCGACGGCCAGCGCACCCGGGCCGGCGACGTGGTCATCGGCCTGGCTTCCTCCGGCCCGCACTCCAACGGCTACTCGCTGATCCGCAAGCTGATCAAGGTCGCGGGCGCCGACGAATCGACCCTCGTCGACGGCCGGCCGCTGTTCGACCTGCTGATGGCGCCGACGCGCATCTACGTCAAGTCGGCGCTCGCCGTCCTGGCAGCCGTCGAGGTGCACGGCATCGCGCACATCACGGGCGGCGGGCTCACCGACAATCTCCCGCGCGTGCTGCCCGATGGCCTCGAGGCCCGCCTCGACCCGCGCACCTGGGAACGCGGCGCGGTCTGGGACTGGCTGCAAGGCGCCGGCAACATAGCCGACGCCGAGATGCACAGGACCTTCAACTGCGGCATCGGCATGACCCTCCAGGTCGCCGCCGCCGATGCCGACCACGCGCTCGAGCTGCTGCGCGGCCGCGGCGAGACCGCGACCGTGATCGGCGAGATCCGGCCCGGGTCCGGCGGCGTCGTGTACGGCTGATGCCGGGGCGCGCGACCGCCGTCATCCTCATCTCTGGCCGCGGCTCGAACATGGCCGCGATCGCTGCCGCCGCGGCCGCCGGCCAGATCCCGCTGGCCATCGCGGCAGTCCTGTCCGACCGGCCGGCCGCCGCCGGGCTGGGAATCGCCCAGTCGCTGGGCCTTTGCGCCGAGGCCGTACCCGCCGCCGGGTATCCCAGCCGCGAGGCCTACGACGCCGTGCTCGCACAGCGGATCCGGGCGCTCGCCCCCGCCCCCGACATCGTCGTGCTGGCGGGCTTCATGCGCATCCTGTCGCCCGCCTTCGTCACGGAATTCTCGGGACGCCTGGTCAACATCCATCCCTCGCTGCTGCCCCTCTATCCGGGGCTGCACACCCACCGCCGCGTGCTCGAGGCGGGCGACCGCCAGCACGGCTGCACGGTGCACTTCGTCACCCAGGAACTCGACGGCGGGCCTGCCTTCCTGCAGGCGCACGTGCCGGTGCTCGCCGGCGACGACGAGGCAAGCCTTTCAGCGCGCGTTCAGCGTTGGGAGCACATCGTGTACCCAGAAGCCGTGGGCCTGCTCGCCACGGGCCGGGTGACGCTGCGTGAAGACCGCGCCTGGCTCGACGGGCAACCGCTCGCGGCACCGCTGCTGAGAGGCGAGACATGAAAACCAGATCCGCGCCGATCCTCGCGACCGTCGCGGCGCTGCTGATGACCGGACCGGCCAGCGCAGCGGGCTTGACGCCCTACGTCGCCACGTACTCGGTCGCCTACTCCAGCATGTCGGTCGGCGAAAGCCGCATGGAACTGCATCGCGACTCCCAGCCGGGGCGCTGGGCAATGACCTCCCGCTCGAACGCGCGCGGCCTGGCTCGCCTGGTAGCGCCGGGCGAACTGGTGCAGAGCTCCTGGATCGACCTCGAGGGCGCCCGCGTGCGCCCGCTGCGTTATCGCTTCGACGACGGCGGCGACGGCGAAAAGAACGTCAGCCTCGACTTCGACTGGGCCGCGGGTCGCGTCAAGGGCACGTCCGAGGGCAAGCCTGTCGACGTCGCCGCGGTGCCCGGGCTGCAGGACTCGCTGACGCTGCAGGTCTCGGCCGCGCTCACGCTGGGCCAGGGCGGCAAGCTCGAATCGCTGGCGATGATCGAGAAGGACAAGGTCAAGCTGTACCGCTACGTGTTCGAGCGGCGCGAGACCCTCACGACGCCGCTCGGCAAGCTCGACACGCTGGTCTATCGCAGCGAACGCAGCGGCAGCGACCGCTACTCGCGCCTGTGGTACGCCCCGGCGCTCGGCTACGTGAACGTCCGCGCGGAGCAGTTCCGCGGCGACAAGCGGCTGTTCTCGCTGCAGATCAAGACCTACAAGGCCGGCGACTGACCAGTCGATCGAGATTTCCGCGCACCGCCACGATACGCACGCCGGTGCCCCGGTATGACCGGTCCTCCGCGACGCGCGGACGCGCGTCTGATTGCTGCGGACCGGTCATACCGTGTCGCCGGCGCGCTGCGTCGGGACGGGGCGGAAAGCCCGTCCGATGCAGTCGGCGGCCCTGGCGTTCCGGCCA
>JADZCS010000020.1 GCA_020851435.1 Gammaproteobacteria bacterium
CCATCAGCACGTTGCTGCTCATGCGGAACAGCGGCCTGCGCTCGAGGTCGGCCAGGTCGGCGTTGCGCAGGTCGCCCATGGCGACGAAGTCCAGTTCGCCCTGGCTCACCAGCTGCAGCATGCTGTCCGGGTGGACGTGGGCGACCTTGAGCACGACGCGCGGGTTGGCCTCGCGGAAGCGCGCGATGGCCCGCGGGGCGATGAACTCCGAGAAGGACGAGCCGACCGCGAAGGTGACCTCGCCGCGGTGTTCCTCGCGCAGGCCGTCGATCTCCAGCCGCGCCTTGCGCGCCTCGGCCAGGATCAGCTTGGCGTGCTGCGTCAGCACCACGCCGAATTCCGTGGTCACCGCGCCGAACTGGCCGCGCTCGAACAGGCGCGCGCCCAGGCTTTCTTCCAGCGCCGCGACGCTGTTGCTGATGCCCTGCTTGCTGATGCCCAGCTGCTGGGCGGCACGGCCGAAGTGACCGGTTTCTACGATGGCCAGGAAGTGGCGCAGCTGGCGCAGGTCGAGACCACCCTGGTCGGCGGCTTGCGATGGCTCGCGCGGCTTCCGTGCCATGACCGGCCCCTCCTCCCTGAGCGGGGGTGTCCAGCCTGTCCGGACACCTTGTCCCGACAATATGGACGTACGGCGATCATGTCAACGATTGGGTGACTTCATCGGAACCATCTTGGCCAACTGCTTGCGAGTCAGCGGCAGCGCGTCGGGATCCGACCTTGCCGCTGCAGTGATGGCCTTGTCCTCTGCCAGTGTCGGCATCCGAACGCGAGTCCGTTTGGAGACTTTCGCCATGTCGCGTCACCTCACTTTGGTTGGCAGAGACACACGTGATGAGAGCTCTTTTTAGAAAAAGGCCATTTTTTACACACGCGGTGTGTAGAAACAGCCGCTTTTCTCGGAAACAGATACTGCACGCGCGAGCGCTATGGCCGCGATTTCTCGCGCACCGGCCTGAGCGCCCGCTCGACCGCCTCCGGGTCACGCGAAATGACGCACAGATACGCCCGCGTGGGTCCCTCGGGCGTGCGCGTGCGCTGCTCCCAGTGGCGTAGCGCACTCAGGCTGAAGCCGAACCGGGCAGCAAACTCTGCCTGGGTCAGCCCCGCGCGCAGCCGGATCGCCCGCACGTCGATGGCGTCGGGTACGTACACGCGATAGCCGTGGCGCGCGCGGCCTTCGGCGAAATCGACCGCCTGCGCAAGTCCTCGCAGAATTTTTCCGGCTGCTTTGGTCATGGCGACAGGGTACGCCAATGGAGTATCTCGCTGCAATCGCCGGAGTGGACACACGTGTGAAGGTCGCTTTTCAGAAAAAGGCCGTTTTTACACACGCCATGTGTATAAACAGCCGCTTTTCTGGGAAACACACACAGCACACGCGGGTGCTATGGCATATTTACGCCTATGCAGAACACCATGAGCAAAGTTGTCATTCGAACCGATGACGTCGCCGGGTTCTTCGCCCGGGCGAAGGACGCCGCTCGACGCGCTGACCGTAGCCAACCGTTTGAGGGCAAGGTGACACTGTCTTTCGAGGATCCTCAGCAGATGTTTTCCGTCCTGTCGGAGGCCCGTCGTCGCCTCATGCTCGAAGTCATGCACGAGCCCCGGACGATCAACGAGCTGACGCATCGGCTGAACCGCAACCGATCGGCCATTACCAAAGACGTCGGGTTCCTGGAAAAGATGGGCTTGCTGGTATCGCAGCGTCAGGCCAATCCGGGACACGGCATTCAGAAGCTGGTGCGCTCTGTCGCGCCAAAGATCGAGATGGTTGCAACTCTGGGCTGAGCGGACAGCCAGTTTGGCTAAGTAAGCCACATTGACTATAAAAGGGCCGACCTGCAGGAGACTGAAGTCATGATGCCGCCCGTTGCGCTCAAAGATCTGCCGACCCAATCCTCCACCGAGGTGAAGAACCGGTGGGGCCAAGTCGTGCGCCAAGTCCAGAAATCCGGGTCGCTCGCCATAACCCACCACTCAAACATCGAGATGGTTCTCTCCACGGCCGAGCACTACCAGGCGCTGCTTGATGAGGTGTCGCGGCTCCATGCCCGCGAGCGTACCCAGCTCGAGGAACTCTCTGCACAGTTCATGAGGCGGCTCGACAAGTTGCAGCAACCGGACGCCCATGCGCGGCTCGCGAGTGTCATGGAGGCGAAGGGCGAGGCCTCCGTGCCGCCGATCGCAGGCAAGAGTTACTGACGAATGAGGCCAAACTGACCCACCCGGACCCCTGATCAGGACGCTTTCGGCGCCCGTAACGTACCTGCCTTGCTCTTGTCCTTGGGCCGGGCCTATCGTCGAAGCCGCGCTGCAAATCACGACTCGTCGCGGTCGGTGATGTGACGTAACTCGCCCTTGACGGCGACTAATTATTGAATATCCGTATAACTCGCCTTATGATGCGACTATGGACATCACACCAGACTTGACCGACCCCGCCATCCTGGCTGAGCTGGGCGCGCGCCTGGCCCGCCGGCGCATCGAGACCGGCCTCACGCAGCAGGCCCTGGCGACCGAGGCCGGGGTCGGCAAGCGCACGGTTGAGCGGCTCGAGGCGGGGCAAACCTCCGATCTGGTCGCCTTCCTCAAGGTGCTCCGGGCCCTCGGCCTGCTCGCAAACCTGAATGTGGTACTCCCGCCGGACACTCCAGGCCCGATGGAACTCCTCGAATTGCGCGGGCGTGAACGCAAGCGCGTGCGCCCGAGCCGGCGCGCGGCCAGTGACACCTCGCAGCCCTGGACCTGGGGCGATCGCTGATGGCGCTGGCCGAAGTCATCCTCTGGGGCCGGCGCATTGGCGCGGTGTCGATGGAGCCCGGCGAGACCGTTGCGCGGTTCCAGTACGCGCGCAGCTTCGTGGGCAGCGGGATCGAAGTCTCCCCGCTCGTGATGCCGCTTTCGACCGCACCCTACTCGTTCCCGTCGCTCCCGCCGCACACCTTCCACGGCCTGCCCGGGTTGCTGGCCGATGCGTTGCCCGACAAGTACGGCCAGGCGCTCATCGATGCGTGGCTCGGCGCCCAGGGACGCGCCCCCGGCTCGTTCAACGCGGTCGAGCGACTGTGCTACGTAGGCACGCGCGGCATGGGTGCGCTCGAGTTCCGCCCGGCCACCGGTCCCAGGGCACGACGCGCCAAGAGGCTCGAGGTCGAGGCGCTCGTGCAGCTGGCGTCCGATGTACTTGCCGCGCGCACCGCGGTGCGCGGCCGCCTCGACTCACTGCAGGACATCCTGCTGGTCGGCACCTCCGCCGGGGGTGCGCGGGCCAAGGCGATCATCGCGTGGAATCCGGACACGAACGAGGTGCGCTCCGGGCACGCGCCGGCGCCCGAGGGGTTCTCGCACTGGCTGCTCAAGCTCGATGGCGTGAGCGGCAACAAGGACAAGGAAAGCGAGGACCCGAAGGGGTACGGGGTGATGGAGTTCGCGTACTTTCGAATGGCACAGGATGCCGGCATCGAGATGACGGAGTGCCGGCTGCACGAGGAGGGGCCGCGGCGTCACTTTATGACGCGCCGGTTCGACCGCACGGCGGACGGCGAGAAGATCCAGGTGCAGTCGCTCGGTGCGATCGCGCACTTCGACTACAACGCGGCCGGCGCCTGCAGCTACGAGCAGGCGTTCGAGGTGATGCGACGCCTCGGCCTGCCGCATACGGCGCTGGAGCAACAATTCCGCCGCATGGTGTTCAACGTCGTCGCCCGCAACCAGGACGACCACGTGAAGAACATTGCGTTCCTGATGGACAAGACCGGGCGCTGGTCACTGTCGCCCGCGTACGACGTGGCCTACAGCTACGAGCCGAAGGGTGCCTGGACGGCCACGCATCAGATGACGATCAACGGCAAGCGCGATGACTTCACGGTCGAAGACCTGCGTGCGGTCGGAACGGTGGCGGGCCTGAAGCGTGGCCAAGCCGAGGCGATTCACGACGAGGTTCGCGCGGTGGTCGCTCGCTGGCGTGAGTACGCCGATGCGCAGCGCGTTCCCGTCGCGCAGCGCGAAGGCGTGCAGCGGAACCTGCGGCTGGCGTTGCCCCGCAGCTGAACGGGGGGGTACGCGTGATGACCCTTCGATTCAGAAAAAGGCTGTTTTTTACACACGCGATGTGTACAGCCCTACGACGCCCGCCGCACCGTCTTCCGGCTGACCACTTTCAAGCCGGGGTGCAGTTCGCTGAGCCGCGGCGGACGTCCGCGGCGCGGGTTGACGGTGGTGAAGGTCCTTGCGGCGTCGAGGTGCGCCTGCGTCAGGAATGGGTATGACGCCCTGAGCCGCTCGAACGAAATGCCCTGATCGAGCGAGGACAGCACCACGTCGACAGCCACGCGGGTGCCCGAAAACG
>JADZCS010000021.1 GCA_020851435.1 Gammaproteobacteria bacterium
AGCAAGCGACCGATCGACCCGTGCTTGGTGGCGAACATGGCGTTCGCAGCTCCCTGTTTTCGCGACGTGTTGGACGCCGCCTGATACCCCACGCGCAACCGCCCGGCGGCACGCGACTGCGGTGCTTTCGCACCGACCTGGGCGCCGTCTGCACGGAAGCCCTGGATTTGTTACTCGAAGCGCCTACTCCTGGGAGGCGGAGCTTCTCGTATGTGGGAGCGATGGTAGGATTGCCACGCTCGGGCAGATATAGGTAGATGTCCGGTCGCGGCAACGACTTACCGTCGACATTTGATGCTGAAAGTTGCAAAAGTCGAAGGCCTGGCTCGCATTTGTTGCAGGAAGGGGACATTACGATGACGGACTGGTGGAAACGGCTGTTCGACGCCATCGACCGCAAGGACACGGCGGCCTTCCTCAGCTTCCTGGCCGAGGACGCGGTCTTCCAGTTCGGCAATGCCCCGCCTGTGCGCGGCCGGGCGGCGATCGGCGCGGCGGTGAGCGGGTTTTTCGGTGCCATCGGCGGCAGTCAACACCAGCTCCTGCGCGACTTCTCGGGCCCGGACGCCCGCGCCTGCCAGGGAGAGGTCAGCTACACCCGGCTGGACGGGTCGACGGTCACGGTGCCCTTCGCCAATGTGCTGGTGATGCGCGGCGAACTGGTGGCCGGGTATCACATCTACATCGACCTGACGCCGCTGTTCGCGGCCTGATCAGGCCTGGTCTGGCCGGCGCAGCGACTCGACCGGCACGAGCACCTCTTCGTTCGCCTCGAGTTCCTCGCGGATGTGCAGGCGCATGTCCTCGCGGAACACGTTCACCGACTCGAAGAACGCGGACATCATCAGCACCCACAGGTACATGCCGCGTTCGGTGAGGTCCCAGCCGCCCTCGCGGCGCCTGACGGCGCCGACCAGCGACAGGCCCAGCATCTCAGGCGCCAGGCGCAGCCGGAAATTCCCGCCGTAGCGCCGTTCCAGCCAGTCGTCCTCTAGCGACAGGCCGAACAGCCTCACGAGCAAGTCGTAGCGCAACTGGTCGCGCAGCGACATGGCGCGGCTGCGCGTGATCGCCGGCAGGCCGCGCGAGATGCGCTCGGCGTAGGAGTTCAGCGAAAACGTCGTCGCGTACATGGTGCCGTTGACGTAGCTGAACGCGCCGCTGCCCACGCCGACGTAGTCGCCCGCATCGACGATGTACTCGTCGATCCCCAGCCCGCCGCGCGAGAAGCACCAGGCGGAAGACGCCTTGAAGTCCGGGCGCAGCCGCTCGAGGATATGCTCGTAGTAGTCGCGCACGCGCTTGCGGTCCAGGCTGCCCATGCGCGCCGTCATCTTCCTGCGGACGGTGTCCGAGGTCATCAGCGGGTAGAACGATACCTGGTTGGCGCCACAGCTCCTGACGCGGTCGAGGTCGGCATCGAGCACCTCGGGCGTCTGGTGGGGCAGGTTGAAGATCATGTCGACGTTGAGCGTGCGGAAGCGGCCCGCGGCGGCCTCCAGGCGCGTGAGGATCTCGGCGCTGGAACCGTACTTTTCGTAACGCTCCATCTCGCGCAGCAGGCCGTCGTCGAAGCTCTGCACGCCCACCGACAGCCGGTCGACGCCAGCATCGGCGAGCTGCGACAGCACCTCGGGCGTGAGGTCGGACGGATTGGTCTCGACCGATATTTCCTTCACCGGGAACGAATCGCGGATCAGCCGCAGGGTCTTCGCAAGCTCGCCGGGCATCACGGTGGGCGTGCCGCCGCCCACGTAAACGCCCGTGAAGCGGAATCCGGCGTCGCGGTAGGCCTCGATCTCGCGTCGCAGCGCCGCAAAGTAGCGGACGGCCTTGTGCTCGCGGAACTCGACGCGGTGAAAGCTGCAGAACGGGCACAACACCGTGCAGAACGGGATGTGGACGTACAGGAACGCATGCCCGCCCGGCGGCGGAACCGGCATGCCGGGTTCGCCCTCGTCGAAATTCATCGTCCGGCGTGACTCACGCCGGAAGAACGGCAGCAGCAGCCGCTCGTAGATCATGGACTGGCCTTCTTGACGCCCGGCGGGAGGATGCGATGGAAGGCGCGCACTGTAAAGCATCGAGACTCATTCTTTGATCACGCCGCTGCGAAAGCTCGTGTCGGATAGACACCAGAATCTGCGGCTAGCCGCAGTAATTAGAGAGCGTCTACAGGTCTACCATTTCAGGGTGTTTTTTTGAGGACGGCCGGGCGCGACCATCTTGCCGCGCTCCCCCCTTCGGCCAATGCGATCAGGGAGTAAAACCATGGGAACTACTAAACTGCACGGAAAGACGCGAGCGCGTCTGTCCGTGCTCGCGCTTGCGCTGCTTGCAATCGGCATGGCCGGTTGCGAGGGCTCAGACGGTAAGGACGGCACCAACGGTACCAACGGTACCAATGGTACCAACGGCGCCCAGGGCCCCACGGGCCCCACGGGTCCCACCGGGCCAACAGGCCCCGCAGGCGCAGGCGTCACCGTCGCACCAGGAGGCACCATGGTAGGTGCCGTCACCGGCATCACCAATGCCAGCGGCGTGCTGACCGTCACCTTCTCGCTCAAGAATTCCGCCGGCATGCCCGTCACGGGCGCCAGCAGCTTCGAGTTCACGGTTGCCAAGCTGGTTCCGGCCTCCGCCGCGAAGCCGGCCTACTGGCAGAGCTACATCAACACCTCCTACCAGTCGACCGGTGGCGTCAAGGCGCTGCGCGCGGTCGGCGAGCGCGCCAGCAAGACGACCGGCATCACGGAAGTCGAGGCGGGCGTTTATCGCTACACGCTGTGCACCTCGCTGGCCGCAGTGGCCAACTACAAGTACTACGGCTCCGCAGCGACGAGGCCGGCGGGCACCTGCCCGACGACCATCATCTCCGACGTGGGCGCGCTGACCTCCGCGGCCGCCACGCCGATCATCGCGGCGCTCGACACGAGCTTCGCAACGGGTGCAGTGCATCGCCTCGCCATCGCCAACCGCGATTCCGGCGCGACGATGAACACCGTCATCGACTTCATCCCGTCGTCGCTGCCGAACTTCGTTGCGACCAAGGCCAACCAGGTCGTCACCAACGAGACCTGCAGCGCATGTCACTTTGACACCGTTGCCAACCGTGCCAAGACCTCGTTGCTCATGCACGGCGGCCGGCGCTATGACATCAACCTGTGCGTGACCTGCCACAACCCGGGAACCTTCGATTCCGCCACCTCGACGGATACGAAGTGGGCGCCTGTCGACCTCATGACGATGGCGCACAAGATCCACAACCCTGAAGCGGGCGACTACGTCATTGCCGGCGCAAACTACGCCGAAGTGACCTATCCGCAGGACGGGTCCTTCGGTGGCGTGCAGGACATCGACGGCGCGGGCCCCTATACGGCCAAGCCGGGCGTAATCAACTGCCGCACCTGCCACGACAACAAGAACCCGAAGGTCGTGCAGCCGGCCGGTCGTCCCGCCGCGGACAAGGACGCCTGGCAGACCAATGCCTCGAAGCAGGCGTGCAGCACCTGCCACGGCTCGGATGAGTACCTGAGCCACATCGGCGACCAGGCCGACAACAGCAATTGCGCAACCTGCCACGGCATCGACAAGTCTGTCGCCATCGCCCAGGCACACGCCACGCCGTTCGTGACGCCGAACAACCCGGAACTCTATCCGGGCGCGAAGAAGATCGAGTACCAGATCAGCTCGCTGACCGTGAACGGCTCCAACCAGCCGATCGTCACCTTCCGCATCCTGGTCGACGGTGCCTGGATCAACCTCAAGAGCCTGCCGGCTGGCGTGGGCATCGGCTCCGTCAACTTCAAGCTGGCATGGAGCGCCCCGATGCCGCAGCCCTTGCTGCAGGCTAACGGCCTCTCCAATGGCCCGTCGATCGCGCAGCCGCTGGACTACAACAACTTCGGCACGATGGCCGGAAGCCGCACTTACTACAACAACACCACCAGCCTCGCGAAGGCGGCCTATGACCAGCCGATGTCGGTCAACCTGTCGACGGCTAACCTGCTGGCCTCCCTGACGGGTCCGGATGGGAACGGTTACTTCACGACCGTCGCCGGCATCGACCCGGGCAGCCCGAAGGCCTTCCCGGCCAGCACGACGCTGCGGGCCGTGGCGATCGAGAGCTATCTCGCGATCTCCACCACGGTCAACGGCATCGCCACCACCTTCAGCATCGGCGGCGACGCCGTGGTGAAGGGTGTGGATGCCACGACCAGCCTCCGTCGCTCGATCGTCGACATCAACAGCTGCAACACCTGCCACGAGCGCGTGGGCTTCCACAGCACGGGCGGCCGGGCCAACAACCCCGACCACTGCGTGATGTGCCACAACGCCGAGCTGACGAGCAGCAACACCTACGCTGGCCTGCTGACGGTCGGTGGCGTGGACTTCGAGTTCTCCGAGAAGTCCAACAACCTGAAGGAAATGGTCCACTCCATCCATGCCGCCGGCATGCGTGAAGTGCCGTTCAACTTCATCCGTGCCTCGGCAGCAGGCGGCAGTGGCGGTGCAGGCCCCCACGTGTTCGAGGAAGTGACCTATCCGGGTCGCCTCGCCGAATGCATGGCCTGCCACAAGACTGGCACCTTCTCGCCGCCCGCCAACGCCTCGTATGCGTGGTCGGTGATCGCCGACGAGCCGGCACTGGGTGCGACCCAGGCGGCCTTCGACCCGAGGCTTTCGACCCGCCAGGGTCCGAGTGCCGGTGCTTGCGGTTCCTGCCACGACGGCGCGTCGGCCAAGGCACACTTCGTGCTGAACACCTCGACGTCGCTGGGCATCGAGAGTTGCGATGTATGCCACGGCCCGGGCAAGACCGCCGATGTGGCGGTGACCCACAAGCCGTAATCGCTAGTCAGTTCAAAGCCTGACAAGGCCGGGAGAGTTCGCTCTCCCGGCCTTTTTCTTTCAGGTCGCGGGAACGGTGCAGGGATCGCCGAAGGCGCGCAGTCGCTCGCGCGTGGCCAGGTACTGCGCCTTCACCTTCCGGTCGACGTCGTCACCCTCGCCCGGCACGTACACGCCGAACACCTCGGCGCCTGCGGCATCGAAGAAGGCGATTCCATGCTGCTCCTTGCCCCGCACGTGGCGCGAGACGGCCCCGACCGCGCTGACCAGGTCAGGACGCAGGTGACCCGCGACGCCCGGCGTGCCCGGCGACAGGTTGAAATAGCGGCTCTTCTTCGAGGGCTCGCCGGGCCGGATGCGGCCATGGATCTCGAACACGTTGCCGCCCTTGGACACTGCGAACACGGCGTCGTCCCAACCCGTGAGGTCCGCCCAGACCTCGCTGAAGTGCGAGCCCGCAGCCATCACGCGGAACTGCTCCGGCAGCGCGCGCAGGATCGCGGCTTCGCTGGATCCGAGCTCAGCGGCCACGGCCTGCAGGGGAATATCGCCCTTGTCGCCCGCCCTGGCGCGGACGGCCGCGATGAGATCGGGGCCAGGGCAGTGTTCTGCTGACTTTGGCGGCGCTGGAGGCGCTGGAGGCGCCTGGGCCGCAGCGTCGGCCAGGGCGGCCAGTGAGAGGACGGAGGCAATGATCAGCCGTAAGCGCATCGATCCTCCCGATTCCGTTTACTTCGAAGCCAGTGCTCCCTGCAGGACCGCCAGCACCGCGCGCAGGTCTTCGACGGGCACCTGGCCTGGCGCCGAGACGCCCTGGCCGGCAGCGAACGTCACCGACGATCCGAACATCCAGCCGGCCACGCGGCTGAGCGCGCCATGGGCGCCCATCGAGATGCTGATCAGCGGGATGCCGAGTTCGCGACTCGCCTTCTGCGTGGCCGCGAGCAGCGTCAGCACGTCCTCAGGCGTCGCGGGCATCACCGCTACCTTGGCGGCGTCGCCGCCCAGGTCCTGGGCGTGGCGGAATTTCGCGAACAGCTCGCCGGCGGTCGGCGTCGACTGGAAATCGTGGAAGGACAAGACCAACCGGGTGCCGCTGCCGCGACAGGCAGCCCTGACCAGGGCGATCTGGGCGGCGGGTGCGCTCATCTCGAAGTCGACGAAGTCGACGGCCCGCGACTTGCAGACAGCCTCGTACAGCGAAGCCACCTCGCCGTCGTCCAGCGGTATGTGCTGGCCACCCTCGCGGTGCGAACGCACGGTGAACAACAGCGGAATGTCGCCCGCATCGCTGCGCAGCTGGCGCGCGAGGTCGAGGACCTCGGCCGTATCGGCGATGCGCTCGAAGAAATCCGCGCGCCACTCGATGAGGTCGGGCCTGAGGCTCTGGACCTCGGCAAGTTCCAGGGCCAGGGCCTGGCGGGTGCTCGCCACCAGCGGCGTGCAGATGAGCGGCTCGCGCCCCTCGCCGATGACCCGTCCGCGTGCTTCGAGTGGTTTCGTCAGATTCATTGTGCGGTCCAACCCCCATCCACGCGCAGGCTCGTGCCGGTGATCATCGTCGATGCCGGCGAGGCGAGAAAGACCACTGCGCCCATGATGTCCTGCTCCGTACCCAGCCGGCCGACCGGCAGCCGGTCGATCACCCAGCGGCGAAAATCCGGATCCTTCATGAAGCCGCTGGTCAGGGGTGTTTCGATGAACGTCGGGGCAAGCGAATTGACCCTGATGCCCAGGGGCGCCAGTTCGACCGCCATCGCCTTCGTGAGGCCTTCGATGGCGTGCTTGGTCATGCAATAGACGCTGCGATTGACAGCCCCGACGTGTCCCATCTGCGAGGACATGTGGATGATGCTGCCGCCCCCGCCCTGCGCGGCCATGCATCGCGCCGCCGCCTGCGCCACCAGGAAGGCTGCGCGCACGTTCAGCCCGAGCAGGTAATCCAGGTGATCTTCGGAAACGTCGACCATCGGCTCCGGAATGTTGCTGCCCGCGTTGTTGACCAGCACGTCGAGCCTGGGCAGCTCGCCGAAGACGCGCCGGAGGTCTTCCGACTTCGTCACGTCTGCCACGATCGGCGTGGCGTCACCTCCGCGCCCGATCAATTCCGCGCACACGCCCGCAACATCTTCGGCCGTGCGCGCGACTGCGTAGACGTGCGCTCCCGCCGCGCCCAGGGCCAGCGCGGCCGCACGCCCGAGTCCTTTCCCAGCCCCTGTTATCAAGGCATGCCGGCCGTCGAGCCGGAACCCGCTGGCGTCAGACGGTGGATTCTGCGATGTCATTGCCACGGAAATTTGCACGGGGTAGCTTGCATGGGTCGCATAGCAGCATCGGCCCTGTAGGCTGTCAAGGCAGACTTGGCCCGCCAATCCATTGGAGACACCGCATGTCCGGCACTTTGAGATCCATCGCCTGTATCGGCGCTGGCAACGTGGGCCGGGCGTGGGCGATCGTGTTCGCGCGCGCGGGCCACCCGGTCTCGCTGTTCGACGCGAATCCTGCCGTGGTGGTGGATCACGCGCTGCCGATGATCCGCGGGAGCCTGCAGGACCTGGCCGCGGCGGGCCTGCTGGCCGAACCGGCTGCGGCAGTGGAGGAGAGGATTTCTGCCGCCAGTACCGTCGAGGACGCCGTGGCCGGCGCGATCCACGTGCAGGAGAGCGTCCGCGAAGACGCCGTGATAAAGGCGGCGCTGTTCGCACACATCGATCGCTGCACGCCGCCCGATGCCATCATCGCGAGTTCGACTTCAGCAATTCCGGGTTCGGCGTTCATGGAGCACGTTGCCGGGCGCAGGCGCTGCCTGGTCGCCCACCCGGTGAACCCGCCGTACCTGATCCCGCTGGTGGAGATCTGTCCGTCGCCGTGGACAGATCCGGCCGTGACGGACGAGTGCTACGCCTTCATGGAGAAGGTCGGCCAGACCCCGATCCGCGTGAATCGCGAGATCGCCGGATTCATCCTGAACCGCCTTCAGTTCGTGCTGGTCAGCGAGGCGCTGCACCTGGTAGGCGAAGGCTACTGCTCCACCGACGACGTCGACAAGGTGCTGACGGCGGGCCTCGCACGGCGCT
>JADZCS010000022.1 GCA_020851435.1 Gammaproteobacteria bacterium
CCCTTGGCCGCCGAGGCGTAGATCATGTGTCCATCGGCGACCTTCCAGTCGACGTTGGCGCGCCAGGTGTTGTAGCTGAAGCTGCCTTCCTGCGGAGCGACGGTCGGGGTCAGCAGGTTGGCGCGGGAGCGATCTTCGTCGTCGTGCCGCAGTTCGACTCCGGCGGTCAGCGAATCGGTGATGTCGAAGTCCAGCGTGCCGAAGAAACCCAGCTGCTCGTCGTTGCGCCGGTCGAGCGCCGTCACGTACATGTTGTGACGCGGATCCGTATAGCGGGTGGCGAGGGCGCCGAGGCCGAAGGCATCGCGCGGATACTCGGTGGATAGCAGGGCGCGGCCATCGAAGACGTAGCGGCCCGTGGTGTTGGCCTCGTTCTCGAAGTAGAAGCCGCCGACCATCCAGCGCAGGCGCTGGTTCTGGTTGCTCGCGAGGCGCAGTTCCGCGCTCCACGACTCGGAGTCACCCTTGCCGGCGCCGACGTAGTACGGAACGGCCTGGCGGCGCAGCACGACGGTCGGAGCGGAGCGACTCACGATGTCGAACACCGCGCCTTCGCCACCGTGCGTACCGGTCTGGTAGTCGGAGTAGTTGTCCATGACGGCCTTGTAATAGGCCAGCTGGCCACTCAAGGACATCGGACCGAAGTCGTAGCTTGAGTCGAGCGAGAACAGCGACACCTTGCGCGAGAAGGCCAGCGCGTCGGGCATGGCGCCGATCTCTTCCTGCACCGGGATGTCGCCGCAGACGACGGTGATCGAGGTGCCCGGACCGCAGTTCAGCGCCGCGTAGTACTGCGGCGAGGAATCGCGACGGTCGTCCGTCCAGAAGCCGAACAGGCGCCCGCTGAACTCGTCGCTGGGATCCCACTGCAGCATGCCGGACACGTTGGTCGTCTCGTAGCCACCGAGGTTGTCGTTCGGGGCGCCGATGTTTTCCCAGGTTCCGTCGAAGGTGTTGCGGCTGACCGCGAAGCGACCGCCCAGGGTGTCGGTGAGCGGGCCGGCGACCTTGAGGCGAGCCTCGAGGCGCTCGTCGCTGCCCATCGTGAGCTCGCCCTTGCCGTAGAATTGCTGGGTCGGCGCGGCGGGGACGAAGTTGATGGCGCCCATGAAGGCATTGCGGCCATAGAGCGCCGACTGCGGGCCCTTGACCACTTCCACGCGCGCAACGTCGAGCATCTCGAGGTTGGAGGCGTTGGAGTTAGCCAGGTAGACGCCGCCGTAGAAAATGGCGACGTTGCGGTCGGGGCTGTTCAGGTTGGTCTGCGATATGCCGCGCACGACCGGCGTGCCCAGCTGGTTCTGGATGGCGTCGAAGTAGCTGAGGCCGGGCGTGAACATCGCCACGTCCTGCAGGTTCAGGACGCCCTTCTTTTCCAGGTCGTCGGCGGTGAGCACGGAAATCGCGACGGGGACCTCCATCAGCACTTCTTCGCGCTTGCGCGCCGTCACGACGATTTCTTCGAGGCCCGTGGCTGCGGGTTCGGTCTGCGCGACGGCGGCTGGCGCCCCGACGCTGGCGGCGGCGGCCAAGGTCAGCGCGACGACTTGCTTCAAGATTCTGCTGTTCACGAGATCCCCCTGAGGATTTGGGTGCAAAGTACACGCCCTTGCGGAGGGCGCGTTCGGGGCAAAGATAGATCAGCTGTTGCTCGGCGGGCATGAATTTTTGTCATGCTCGCTGTGCAAAGGTTAAAATTCGTTGCTTCTACACCACGTGTTTGACCTAGTCCAAACAAGCCTTTAGCCGCTCGCGCAACAGCCGAACCACGGCCGGATCGGCATTCGCTGCCTCCGGATAGTCCTTGAATCGCTCTGGCACCTTGATGGTGGCGTCGATGCCGATCTGCTCGCCCATGACCGGGATTCCCTGCTCCGATTTCACCGGCGAGGGGTCGAGCAGGTAGGCCTGCGCAGAGCGGTTGATGATGGTGTCAGAGTACGGCTGGACGCGGGTCATGATGGCCCATTCGATCGAGTTCCAGTCGTAGGGATCGACGTCGGGACCGACGACGACGACCATCTTCGCCGTGCGCCCCCAGCGGCCCGCGGCGCCCCACACGGCGTGCAGGATGTACTTGCCGAACTCGGCATGGGGCTTGTTGGCGCCGTCGACGGACAGTTGCACGACGAAACTAAGGTTCGGCGAGCAGGCGACGTCCTTGACCTCCGGGATCTTCTTCTTGAGGTCCGAGAGCACCTCGGCCTCGACCGGCAGCAGCGCCATGTAGACGTGGTCGAAGGGCGGGATCATCTCCTGGGTCGTGTACCACATGGCGTCCTTGCGGCGCGTGATGCAGTTGACCCGCATCTCCGGCAGCCACAGCATCTTGTCGTAGTAGCCGCCCGGGTTGCCGTGCGGCCCGATGATGGCCGGCTCGCCCGGCACCAGCTCGCCCTCGATGACCCACTCGGCGTGTGCCGGCACCTCGAGGTCGTTGGTCTCGCACTTGACCAGTTCGACGGGCTCGCCGCGCAGGCCGCCCGCGAACTCGTATTCGTCCACGCCGTAGGGCAGGCCGGTGGCGCTGGCCAGCTGCACGACCGGATCCACCATGGCCGCGAGCGCGATGGGCAGGGTCTTGCCCTGCTTGACGGCCTTGTTGAAGTGCAGGCCGATGTGGTTCATCGGCGGGTTCCACCACACGAAACCCGCCAGGCGTCGCTTGATCTGTTCCTCGGTGTAGGCGGCGCCCATCGGATGCGAGGCATTGAAGAACTGCGTATAGCGGTAGCAGCCGACGTTGCGCTCGCCCGTGTCGGGATCCTTCGACACCGTGATCGCGTTGCACATGTACGACGGGCCTTCCTTGCCGTACCAGACCGCCGGGAGGTCACGGTCGAGCGAGATGTCGTCGCCCTTGATCACCACGTCCTTGCAGGTCGACTGCGCCCGGTCCACGACCACGGGCTTCTTCCAGCAGGTCCGGTCGCCGAGCACCTCGGCGACGCGCAGCTTCGCGTCCAGCCAGTTGTCCTTGCCGACGATCCAGGCCGTGCGCTCACGAGTACCGTAGGGATTGAACACCAGCGGAATGCCGGGCGTGTTGTACCCCTGCAGGTTGTCCATGATGACGGCGGGACCCTTGTCGTCCTGCAGCAGGCGCATGAGGGCGTCGAGCTCGGAATGCCCGCGGTCGACGCGGACCGGGGCGTGAACGTGCTTGAGCTGATTGCGCTGCTCCAGCAGCGCCAGGAAATCGCGCAGGTCCCGGTAAGCCATCTCCGCTCCTTCAGCTACAGCAGGCCGTAGCGATTGCCGTGGGATCGATGAGGTGTCCACGGATAGTAGTCACAATCGATTTGACGCGTCCACAGACTGGCGAAGGCCCGGCGCTCGCCGAGTGCCGCCGATGCGCTCGGTGCATCGCACTGCCTCGATGCTCATGGCGGCGCGCATTTGCGATGGGCCGATCCGCATTGTCACGTCGCGGTCGGGTGATACGATCAGCCGCGCCCCACTGGAGCCAGGCACGTGAACGAGCATGTCATCTCGCGAGACTTCGTCTCGATCGGCGAACGGCAGGTGCACTTCCGCAGCGCAGGCAGCGGCCCGCCGCTGATCATGCTGCACCAGTCCCCGCGCAGCTCCGCAGAACTGGTTCCGATGATGCGGATCCTCGCTTCCCGGTTCCTGGTGATCGCCCCGGACACCCCCGGCTGCGGCCTGTCCGACCCGATCCAGCCGGCGGATACGGAGCCGACCATCGACGACTTCGTCGAGGCGCTCATCGCCTTCATCGACGCGCTCGGGCTCGAACGCGTCGCGGTGTTCGGCTCGCACACCGGCGCGATCATCGGCGTGCGCCTCGCCTACCGCTATCCCGATCGCATTGCCGCACTGGTCGCCAACGGCATCATGCTGGCCACTCCGGACGAGCGCGCGGAACAGACGGAGCGCTATTTCCCACGTTTCGCCCCGCAGTGGGACGGCGGCCACCTGGCCTGGATGTGGAGCCGGCTCCGCGACCAGCTGATCTTCTACCCCTGGTACCAGCGCGATCCCGGCCACCGCATCAACTGGGAACAGAGCCTTGAGGAAATCGACGAAGGCGCGCTGGACCTGCTGGACGCCGGCGACAACTATCGCGGCGCCTACCTCGCCGTCGTGAGCTACGCCATCGCGGCAGACCTGTCGCTTATCGAAACGCCTTCCCTGCTGCTCGTGGCGAAGAAAGACGCGCTGTCGTATTACGTGGACCAGTACCCCGCCCTGCCGGAAGGAGTCGAGGTCAGCGTCGTACCGGAGTTCGCCGATATCCCCCATGCGGCGCTGTCATTCCTGCTCCGCCATGCGCCGCCGCTGGCGCAGATCGCCAGGGCCGGTGCCGGGGCCCGGCGTCGCCTGTCGTCGTCGTTCGTGGATCTCGGCGATGGCCGGGTCTGCCTGCGCTCCGGCACCGCGGCAAACGGCAAGCCGTTCATCGTGCTGCACGACCTCGGCGCGTCCGCCGCGGGGCTCGACGTGGTGCTGGGCGGCGCACTCGGGCGGCGCCCGGTCCTGGCGCCCGACCTGCCGGGCTGCGGCGAGAGTGACGGTTTCGGTGCCGTCACGCCCGCCGACATCGCGAAGGTGATCCTGCGACTGGCCGATGCCCTGGGACTGGCTTCATTCGACCTGGCAGCGATCGGCGCTTCCGCCGCAATCGCACTGGCCATCCGCGAGCTCGCGCCGGACCGGGTCGGCGCGATCGTCGTCGCCGACCCGATGCTGGCGCCGGCTGACGCAGACGCAGGGTTTGCGCGTCGCTTCGTGCCCGACCTCACGCCCGACATCTCTGGATCGCACCTTTTCCGGGCCTGGAATTTCCTGCGTGACCGCGAACTGTTCTTCCCGTGGTACGACCGCTCCGCTCAGGCCATCGTCGCGCTTGCGCGACCGTCCCGAGCCGTCGACCTGCACCGCGGACTGATCGGGCTGCTCAAGGCGCGCAAGGTCTACGCGCAGCAACTCGAGGCCGCGCTGCAATGCGGAACCGTGCAGGCACTCGACGCCCCCGGCGTCACGATCCTCGCCACGCCTGGATCGCCGGCACGCCGCACCGGGCTGAGTTGCGGCGCGCTGCCTGACGACCGCCACCAGTGGGGCCCAGCCCTGCTTCGCGCCACCGGCTGAGTCCGCCAGCGTGAGCGGACACGACCTGAAGCGCGTGGCCGCTGCGAGCCTGGTCGGCACCGCGATCGAGTGGTACGACTTCTTCCTGTATGGCGCCGCGGCCGCGCTCGTCTTCAACAAGCTGTTTTTCCCGCAGGAAGAACCGCTGGTCGGCACGATGCTGGCCTTCGGCACGTATGCGCTTGGTTTCTTTGCCAGGCCGGTCGGCGGCATCATCTTCGGGCATTTCGGTGACCGGATAGGCCGCAAGGCGCTGCTGATGCTCAGCCTCGTGCTGATGGGGCTGGCCACCTTCGCGATCGGGTTGCTGCCCACCTACGACCAGGTCGGAATCTGGGCCCCCGTCATGCTCGTGGCGCTGCGGCTGCTGCAGGGCTTTGCGGTGGGCGGCGAGTGGGGCGGCGCCGTGCTGCTGGTCGCCGAATACAGCCCCCCGGCCAGGCGCGGGTTCTGGGCCAGCTGGCCGCAGGTCGGCGTGCCACTGGGCAACCTGCTCGCAGCAGGCCTGCTGGCCATCCTCTCGGCGCTGCAGAGCGACGAGGCCTTTCTCTCCTGGGGCTGGCGGGTGCCGTTCCTGCTGTCCGCGGTGCTGGTCGGCATCGGCTACTGGGTGCGCATTGCTGTCGCCGAAAGCCCGGTCTTCGCCGAGCAGCGGCGGCGCGACCAGCAGCGCAGTGGCGGTCACCGGGAAGCGCCGGGTGTCGAAGTACTGCGTGAGCATCGCAGGGGCCTGGCGATCGGCATGGGCCTGCGCCTGGGCGAGAACATTTCCTATTACGTCATCACGGCGTTTTCGATCACCTACCTGACGGAGGTCGTGGGCGTCAGCCGCGGCGCGGCGCTCAACGCGGTCCTCGCCGGTGCAGCGGCTGCGTGTGTGGCGATACCGGCATTGGCGGCGCTCTCGGACCGGGTCGGACGGCGCCCGGTCTATGCGATCGGAGCCGCCGGCATGTCTTTGTGGGGGTTCGCGTTCTTTCGACTCCTGAGCGTCGGCAGTTCGCCGCTGCTGCTTGCCGCGTTCGTCGTCGGGCTGGTCCTGCACGGCGCCATGTACGGCCCGCAGGCGGCCTTCATCGCGGAACTGTTTCCCACCCGCGTGCGCTACTCCGGGGCATCGATCGCCTACCAGGTGACCTCGATCTTCGCCGGCTCGCTGGCGCCCATCATCGCGCTGGCGCTGTTCCGTCAGACGGGCTCAACGACGCCGATCGCCGTGTACATGTTCGCCACCTGCGCCATCAGCACGACGGCCGCCGTGCTGGCGCGCGAGACGCGCGGGAAGACCTTCGCCGACATCGACGCGCGGGCGTAAGGGCGATCTGTCCGCATGCCGGGAAGCCGCGGCTGAGACGATCGGCCTCCTGAATCACGCTGCTAAGATCGGGCCGTCGCTCGATGACTGCGATGGCCAGCTGGCACAGGAGCGCCTGATCGATGGATGGCGAGCGGGACGTGGATGACCGGCAACGTCGGCTGGTGCTCACAGCCGGCGGCGCGGTCGGGCTTGCGGCGGCGGTTGCCTCGGTCGTGCCCTTCGTCAAGAGCATGGGACCGTCGGAGCGCACCAAGGCCGCGGGCGCCCCGGTCGAAGTGGACATCAGCAACCTGAAGTCCGGCCAGATGCTCACTGTCGAGTGGCGCGGCAAGCCCGTCTGGATACTCAGCCGCACCCCGGAAATGCTGGCATCGCTGGCCACCGTCGCGCCGCAGCTGGCCGACCCGGCCTCCGAGCGATCCATCCAGCCGGATGCCTGCAGGAACGAGGCGAGATCGATCCGGCCGGAGATCATGGTGGCGCTCGGCGTATGCACCCACCTGGGCTGCTCGCCAAAGGCCAAGTTCGGCACCGGCATCGAGTCGGGCCTGGACGCAGACTGGCAGGGAGGCTTCTACTGCCCCTGCCACGGCTCGACCTTCGACCTCGCCGGACGCGTGTTCAAGGACAAGCTCGCGCCGAGCAATCTCGTCATCCCGCCCTACCGCTTCGCAGGCGACAACCGGATCATCATCGGCGAAGAGGAAGAGAAGGCTTGAGCGATGAACGCCGTCGCCAGCAAACTGCGCAAGCTGACCGCCTGGATTGACGAGCGCACGCCGTTCACGGCGACATTCCAGCGGCACAGCCGCCTGCCGACGTACTACCCGCCAAAGAACACCAACTTCTGGTCCTTCCTTGGGACGCTCGCGATCCTGGTCCTGGTCGGGCAGCTGGTGACCGGCATTTTCCTGACGATGCACTACAAGCCGGACGCGTCGCTCGATGAATCCGGCATGCCGGCGGCGTTTGCCAGCGTCGAATACATCATGCGCGACGTGCCCTGGGGCTGGTTGATCCGCTACCTGCACTCGACCGGCGCGTCGGCGCTGCTGCTGCTCGTGTACCTGCACATGTTCCGCAGCGTGCTGTACAGCTCCTACCTGCGGCCGCGCGAGCTCACCTGGCAGCTCGGCATGCTGGTGCTCCTGGGCCTGATGGCCCAGACATTCGTCGGCTACCTGCTGCCCTGGGGCCAGCTGTCGTACTGGGCGGCCGAGGTCATCATCAACCTGCTGTCCGAGATTCCGCTCGTCGGCCCGGACTTCACGCTCTGGTTGCGCGGCGACTACGTGGTGGGCGATGCCACGCTGACGCGGTTCTACGGCTTCCACGTCATCGGCTTTCCGGCAGTGCTGCTGTACCTGCTGATCCAGCACGTGCCCTACACGGTCAAGGACATCCGGTTCTTCCTCAGCTTCTTCATCCTGTGCCTGGCCGTGGTGTTCTTTGCGCCGGAGTTCGGCGGCTACTTCCTCGAGTACAACAACTTCACGCCCGCCAATCCGCTGCAGACGCCGGAGCACATCGGGCCGCTGTGGTACTTCACCTCGTACTACTCGATCCTGCGCGCCATCACCTACCCGCTGTTCGGCATCGACGCGAAGTTCTGGGGCGCCATCGGCATGATCGCAGCGATGCTGATCTTCGCCCTGCTGCCCTGGCTGGACCGCAGCGACGGCGACCGGGTCCGCGACAAGGGACCGATCTTCAAGCTGATCCTGGCCATCTTCGTCGTGGCCTTCGTCGTGCTCAGCTACCTGGGCACGGTACCGGTCACGCCGCCGCGGCTCGTCGTCGCGCAGGTCTGTACGGCGATCTACTTCGCTTTCTTCCTGCTGATGCCCGTGTACAGCACCTGGGATGCTCGCCTGGCACGGCGACGCGGCGTGCCAGCATGAAAGCACGCGGACTGGCGGCGTCGCTGTTGCTGGCACTGGCGCTCCTGCCCGGCCTCGCCGGTGCCGCTGGACCCGAACTCGTCCTGGCCCAGGCGCCGGACCGCTCGCACGACCAGCAGGCCCTGCAGCGCGGCGCCCGCACGTTCATCGGCTACTGCCTGGGCTGCCACCCGGCGTCCCTGATGCGCTTCAATCGCCTCGCCGACCTGGGATTCACCGACGAGCAGATCAGCAAGGAGTTCCTGCTCGGCGCCCGGCGCATCGGCGACCCCATGACGTCCACCATGAGGCGCGACGACGCGAAAAAGTGGTTCGGCATCGCGCCACCAGACCTCAGCGTCATCGCCCGCGCGCGCACCTCGAGGCTCGGGCCAGGCGCGGACTGGCTCTACACCTACCTGCGCGGCTTCTATCGCGACCCCACGCGCCCCAGCGGCTGGAACAACGTCGTGTTCCAGAACGTGGCTATGCACCACGTGCTGTGGGAATTCCAGGGTCGGCTGTCCCCGCAGGAATACGACGGCATGGTGGCTGACCTGGTCGGCTACCTCGTGTACATGAGCGAGCCCACCGCCCAGTCGAGACGCCACATAGGCTGGTACGTTCTCGGCGGCGCATTGGTGCTGCTGTTGTTCGCATTTGCCGTGAAGCCGCCGCCGCGTAAGTCGCGCCGCAGGGAGCATGTGTGAGAAGTCATCGGGTCGATTCCACGGGCAGGTTTCTCGCCGCCGACTCGCCGTACTGGGCGCGCGTGAGCGTCGCGCAGGTCACGATGATGCCCACGCCGCTCGCGATGCAGCCGACCGCATACATCAGGAATTCCTGGCAGGGCCGGCCGTACGGCGAGGTCCAGCCAATTGCCGTGGCCAGCGTCCATGACGGCGAAACCTGGTGCCTGCGCGTGACCTGGACCAGCAGCCACCAGGGCCCCGCCAACTTCCCCGACGCGCTGGCCATCGCGCTGCCGGTACGCAACAGCCCGGTACTCGCGCTGATGGGCGCCGTGGATGCTCCGATCCATTACCTGCGCTGGAGTTCTGACAAGAAGGGTCTTCTGTCGCTGCTCGCCACGGGCATCGGGCTGTCCGCGCCGGGACCTGAACTGAAGCGCGAGGCTCATGCAGTGACTGACGGTTCGGTCCGGCACCTCGTGCTGGCTCGCGCGATGGGCGGCAGCGGCGATGTCGCGCCGCTGTCGTCCGGCAAGAAGACCGGCATCGGATTCGCGCTCTGGCACGGCGCCAATGACGAACGGGCCGGCATCAAGGCTTTTTCGGTCGACTGGATGGAACTGGCGCTGGATGTCTGAGTACCGGAGCCACCACATGAAGCAAGCACTGCTGCTGTTCGCTGCACTGACCGGCCTGGCCGGCTTCAGTGTCGCGGCGCGCGCGGCAGAACCTGCTCCAGCGGTGACGGCGGCGCCGGCTGTCGCGGGCCCGATCCCGGTCGCCCGGCTCGTCGCCGAGAAGTGCGCCGGCTGCCATTCGACTGACGGCAACAGTCCCACGCCCAACGTGCCGCGGCTGGCAGGCCAGCACGCTGACTACCTCTACAAGCAACTGCGCAATTTCAAGGCCGCGGACGGCGAGCCGCCGGGTCCGAAGAACCCGATGTATCCCACGCCGTCCGACCTCGTCTACGTCGCCGCACCCGAGGGCAAGCTGCCGGAGCGCAAGAACCCGCTGTGGTTCCTGGCCATGAACGGCATGGTTCACGGGCTCAGCGACGCCGACATGAAGAACCTGGCGATCTTCTTCAGCGAGCAGACGCTGGTCCCGGCGAAGTCGGCCCTGGGCCCGGACAAGCTCGAGCCGGCCAGGTTGCTGTTCGTGGCGGGCGACCCAGCCCGCAGGCTGCCTGCCTGTGGATCCTGCCACGGACCCACCGGGGCCGGACTGCCGGCACAGGTCCCACGGCTGGCCGGTCAGTCGGCCGCCTACACCGAAGCGCAGCTGCGCAACTTCCGCAGCGGCGACCGCACGAACGATCCCAACATGATGATGCGCGACGCCACCAACCGGCTGACCGACGAGGAAATGCACCTGCTTGCCGATTACATCGCAGGCCTGCGCTGACCGGTCGCCATGAAGACCATTGCCGTTCGCATCGCGCGCAAGCGCCAGGAAGCCGAAGGCATCGTCAGCCTCGAGATCGGCCGGATCGACGGCGCCCCGCTGCCGCCCTTCGCGGCCGGCTCGCACATCGACGTGCACATCCGGCCGGGTCTCATGCGGCAATACTCGCTCTACAACGACCCGGGCGAGCACCGTAACTACCGGATCGCCGTCGTGCGCGACCCGGCGAGCCGCGGCGGCTCCGTGGCTATCCACGACGAGTTGCGCGAGGGCGACCTGATCGAGATCAGCGAGCCGCGCAACCATTTCCCGCTGGTGCGCGCGCGCCGCAGCCTGCTGTTCGCGGGCGGCATCGGCGTCACGCCGCTGCTGTGCATGGCGCAGCGGCTGTCGCGCATCCATGCCGATTTCGAGATGCACTACTGCACGCGGTCGCCGGAGCGCACCGCCTTCCAGGAGCTCATCGCAGGCACGGGGCTCGCTGCCAGCGTCCACTACCATTTCGACAACGGCGACGAGCGCCAGCTGCTCGACGTGCGGGAAGTGCTCGGCGATCCGGACGACAGCACGCACCTCTATGTCTGCGGGCCCGACGGCTTCATGGCCCACGTGCTGCAGGCAGCCCGGACCTACGGCTGGCTGCCGCAGAACATCCACTACGAATACTTCGGCGCACAGCCGATGGACACCTCAGGCGACACAGCCTTCGACGTCGTGATCGCGAGCAGCGGCGAGACCGTCAGGATCCCGGCGGGAAAGTCCGTCGTCGAGATCCTCAGGCAGCACGACGTCGACATCGAGGCGTCCTGCCAGCAGGGCGTCTGCGGCACCTGCGTGACGCGGGTCCTGGAAGGCGAGCCGGAGCACCGCGACCGCGTGCTGACGAGCGAGCAGAAGGCGAAGAACGATCAGTTCACGCCCTGCTGCTCGCGCTCGAAGAGCCCCGTGCTGGTGCTCGACCTCTAGCCGGCGAGGCTTCCCGGCCTTACTGCATTTCCGGCGGCGGCGCCTCGTAGATGCCGATGTCGTAGATGCCCGTGCCCTTGCGCAGCGGCTTGACGTTCTTCTGGTACTCGTCGCCCTTCACGTAAGCCTGCAGCTGCTCCATCGTCGGAAACTCCAGGATCACCAGCGACTTGCCAGGGAGATTGGTGCCCTCGAGCACTTCGACGGGCTTGCCGCGCACGGTGTACTTGCCGCCGTGTGCATGGACCAGGTCGGCTGACTTCCTGACGTATTCCTTGAGCTCGGGGCTGATGCTGCTGATCTCGCAGACGGAAACGATGTAAGCGGGCATTCGTATCTCCAGAATCGTGAAGTGATTGCTTGGCCTTGCGAGGCCGTTACATGAAGGTGACGACCTGGCGAATGGCCCGGCCCTCGCGCAGGGCGTCGAAGGCCTCGTTGATGTCGTCGAGCTTGAGGCAGCCGGTCAGGAGCCGGTCGACCGGCAGCTTGCCACGACGATACAGCGCGACGTAGCGCGGGATGTCCCGGCTTGGCACGGCGCTGCCCATGTAGCTGCCCTTGAGGGTCCGCTCCTCGCCAATCAGGCTAAGCGCAGGCAGGGGCAGGATCGCGGTCGGGCTGGGCAGGCCGCCTGTGACGGTCGTGCCACCGCGCCGGGTGATGCGATAGGCGAGCTCCAGCGCTGGAATGGCGCCGGCCATCTCGAGGGCATAGTGCACGCCGCCTGCGGTCGCTTCCCTGATGGCCTCGGCCGCTCCAGGCCCGGCCTTGAAGGTGTCGGTGGCGCCGAGGCTCGCCGCCATGGCGAGCTTGTCCTCCGCCAGGTCGATGGCGAGGATACGTTCCGCTCCTGCGCAGACGGCGCCCAGGACCGCCGACAACCCCACGCCGCCAAGTCCGATGACCGCAACCGTCGTGCCCGGCTCGATCCTCGCGGTATTGAATACCGCGCCGACGCCCGTCAGCACCGCGCAGCCGAACAGCGCGGCATGCTCGAACGGCAATTCGGGGTCGACCTTGATCAGGCTGCGCCGGGAACAGGTGGCGTATTCCGCGAAGGCAGACACGCCCAGCAGGTGACTGACCGTCTGCCCGCCGCGCCGGATGCGCTTGCCGCCGGACAGCAGCGTGCCAGCGCCTCCGGCCACCGCGGCCGGCTCGCACAGCGCGGGACGGCCGCTGGCGCAGGGCACGCAGTGCCCGCAGCTCGGGACGAAGCTCATGACCACGTGGTCGCCAGGCTTCAGGTCGTGAACATCCGCGCCGACTTCCTGCACGATGCCCGCGGCCTCATGGCCGAGAATCATCGGCGTCGGTCGCGGGCGATTGCCGTCGATGACCGACAGGTCGGAATGACACAGGCCCGCAGCCGCGACCTTGACCAGCACTTCGCCGGAGCCGGGACCCTCGAGGTCGACCTCTCCGATGGTCAGCGGCCGGGACTGCGCGTACGGGGGCGTGCGCCCCATTTCCTCGAGAATCGCTGCACGGACTTTCACGTTGTCGCCCTCTCCAGAGAATTATTTCGAACCCGGCGGCGCGTCCAGCCGGCGGACGACCGGCTTGCCGTCGCCATCCGGCTCGACGGTCACCGCGACCTTGTTGAGTTCGCGAAATGCCTTGCGCCACTGCTCGACCTCATTGCCGGCGATTCGGCTGGCGCGGAACAGCGAGAAGCCGCGCAGGTCGCCCACCGCCGCATCCGGTGCAGCGTGCGCAGCACCGGGCCCGGTCGTTCCGCTGACCAGCCCGAAGTTGGCCACGTAGCGCTTGTCGGGCGCGGGCAGGGTCACGACCATGCGGTAGCTGTCGAAGCCCGTCGCGGGATTTCGCGTGGCACGCATGCCGGTGTCGACGCCCAGTGGACGAAACTCGGTGAGCTCGCTGCCGGGGAAGGCCGGGATCGTGGCTGTGACACGAACCGTCCCGCTGGCGTCCACCAGGCTGCCGACGGTTACGGTCACGGTCTCGACGCCTTCGTCGGCCGTGGCCTGTCCCATGCTGAGGCCGGTGGCCATCTTGCCCGGGGGATAGGACTTGTACTCCGTCTCGCGGTAGGTGCGGCCGTCCAGTTCGATGTGCACGACGCTGTTGTAGCCGCGGATGTTGTAGTCGAGATGGCTGTCGAAATACGTATTGTCGGATCGCCACCATCCCTCGTTCGCGCGCCAGAACGGAAAGTCGGCCAGCGACGGCTCCGCCGCCTGGGCGGCAAACGCCGGCATCACCACCGCCAGCATAGCCAGCTTTCTCATCATGCCTTTCATCGCGGACAGGTCCTCCCGGCGCTCACGCGAACATCTCGGCCGCGGTCCATTCATCCTTGTGGCCGAACCCCTGCGAGTTGTCCACGAATCGAATCCTCTGGGTGCGCAGGCGATGCCAGCCGATCCCCTGCAGGGCCCTCGCGATCCTGTCCGGCGCAGTGGCTGCGTCCAGGATGCCGGCGAACTTCAGGCCGTACTGCCGCCGCGCGTGGTCCCGCGCCTCACCCTCGAGCTTCTCGACCGATCCGGACATCTGCACGCCCTTGATCAGCAGCCACGAGTTGCAGTCCTCCTGGATCGTGGCCGCCACCCGCGGGTCCTGCGCCAGGTCGGCCGAATGCCGCGTGTGCGGTGCGGACAGGAAATAGAAGTCGGGCCCCTCGTTCGCGTAGAAGACGGCGGCCGCCCACGGACCGCCCGCGCCGTTCGTCGCGAGCGTCATCACGTGGTGGTTTCGCAGGTATTGCGCCAGCACTTGTCGTCGGTCCACGCGCTGTCCACCCCGGGCTTCGCCGCGCCAGATCTTGCGCTTTGATCTTGCCTAGTCGGGGCCCCTTGGGCAATGAGGATTCACGGCTTACCATGCACTTCAGTCATGGCATCGAGGCTTACATGATCGATCTCGACCTCGATTTCGTCCGCGCGCAGTTCCCGGCCTTCAGCGATCCAGCCCTCGAGGGCTTCGCCTACTTCGAGAATGCCGGCGGCTCGTACGCCTGCGGGCAGGTCATCGAGCGCCTCGGCCGCTTCTACCGCGAAAACAAGCTGCAGCCCTACTACCCCTCCGCCCCGTCCATCCGGGCCGGCGAGCAGATGGACCAGTCGAAGCAGCGCCTGGCGGAATGGCTCGGCATCGCCGTCGACGAACTGCACTTCGGCCCGTCTACCTCGGCCAATACCTACGTGCTGGCACAGGCGCTGCGCCAGGCGCTGCAGCCCGGCGACGAGATCGTCGTCACCCAGCAGGATCACGAGGCCAATGTGGGCGCGTGGTGGCGCCTACAGGAATCAGGCATCGTCGTGCGCGAGTGGGCTGTCGACTCCGCCACGGGAGAGCTGGCGCCGGCGGGCCTCGAAGCACTGCTCGGCCCGCGAACGAAGGTCGTCGCCTTCACGCATTGCTCGAATGTCGTCGGCACCATCCATCCGGTACGACGACTGACCGATCTCGTCCACCAGGCCGGTGCCTGGGCGATCGTCGACGGCGTCGCCCTGAGCCCGCACGGCCTTCCGGATCTCGCGGAACTGGGCGCGGACATCTACCTTTTCTCGCTGTACAAGGTCTACGGTCCACACCTCGGGGCCTTCTACATGCGTCGGTCTCTCAATGAGGCCTGGCCCAACCAGGGGCACTTCTTCAACGCCGAAAAGCCCTCGGCGCGCTTCACGCCGGCAGGCCCGGATCACGCCCAGATTGCGGCGGTAGGCGGCGTGACGGATTACCTCGAGGCGGTTGCCAGGCGGCACGGATTCGGGGACGAGCCGCTGCCGATGCGCGCCGCATCGGTCGCCCGGCTGTTCCGCAGGCATGAAACTGGCCTGCTGCAGCCCTTGCTCGATTACCTGGCGAATCATCCGCGTGTGCGGCTCCTGGGCGGCGAATCCGCCGCGGAGCGAGCTCCCACGGTCGCCTTCACCGTGGCCGGCCAGCGGCCTCGGGACCTCGCGACCCGGCTCGCCGAATCGAAGCTCGGCGTCGGCTGCGGGCATTTCTATGCCTATCGCCTTCTGCAGGCCCTGGGCATCGATACGGACGAGGGTGTGCTGCGCATCTCCTTCGTGCACTACACGTCGCAGGACGAAGTAGGACGGGTGATCGCGGCGCTTGACCGGCTGTTGCAGGAGTAGAGTGAGCCATGGGTTTTCAACAGGTACTCGATGCAATTCCGATCGGTGGCGTATTCATGACGTTCGCGATCGTCGCCACGATCATCGGTGAAGGCGGCTATCGACTGGGCCGCTGGCGGCAGGCGCGCACTCCTGAAGAAAAGGAAGGCCCGACGGGAATGATCGTCGGCTCGCTGCTGGCGCTCCTTGGATTCCTGCTGGCCATCTCGATGGGCATGGCATCCGATCGCTTTGACAAGCGCCGCTCACTCGTACTGGCTGAGGCCAACTCGATCGGTACGACCTACCTCCGTGCCGGCTACCTGCCGGAGCCGGCCTCGGCCGACATCCGCAGCCTGCTCCGCGAGTACGTGCCCCTGCGCGTCCTGCCGAACGATACGGCAGAGCTCAGGGTGAGAATTGTGCGGTCGACCGAGATCCAGGCAAAGATCTGGGCGATTGCCGAAGACCTGGCGCGCAGGATGCCCGAATCGGACGTCCTGGCCATCTTCATCGAGTCGCTCAACGAGACAATCGACCTGCATGAATCACGGGTCACAGCGGGCGTTTACGCGCGCGTACCCGTGACGATCCTCGTGCTGCTCCTCGCTGGTACGCTGCTTACCCTCGGCATGGTGGGTTACAACGCGGGCCTTTCCCGGCGGCGCAGTTCCGTCACCGCCGCCGCGCTCATCATCGTGATGGGTGCCGTCATAACCCTCGTGATCGACATCGACCGGCCGCGCGACGGATTCCTGACCGTGAGCCAGCAGCCGCTCATCGACCTCCAGCAGCAGATCGGGGCGGCAGCGGGCCCCTGACCGGGCGCAACATTCAACTTCGGCTGGGAGACACTGTGGACACTACGGCATTGGACAAGGACCTGGTAGCGGCGGCACTCGACTATCACCGCCATCCAACGCCCGGCAAGATCTCGGTCGTTCCAACCAAGGCGCTCATCAACCAGCGCGACCTCGCGCTGGCCTATTCTCCCGGGGTGGCGGCGGCCTGCGAGGCCATCGTCGCCGACCCGGCCGAGGCCGCCTCGCTCACCTCGCGGGGCAACCTGGTCGGCGTGATCACCAACGGCACGGCCGTACTCGGCCTGGGCAATATCGGCCCGCTGGCCGCCAAGCCGGTCATGGAAGGCAAGGGCTGCCTGTTCAAGAAGTTCGCCGGCATCGACGTGTTCGACATCGAACTCGCCGAGGGTGACCCGGACAAGCTCATCGACATGATCGCCGCGCTCGAGCCGACGCTGGGCGGCGTGAACCTCGAGGACATCAAGGCGCCCGAGTGCTTCTACATCGAGCAGAAGCTGCGCGAGCGCATGAAGATCCCGGTCTTCCACGACGACCAGCACGGCACCGCGATCATCTCGACCGCGGCCCTGCTCAACGGCCTCAAGGTCGTCGCGAAGGACATTGGCAGCATCAAGGTCGTCTGTTCGGGGGCTGGCGCCGCGGCAATCGCCTGCCTGGACCTGATGGTCCGGCTCGGCGTCAGGCGCGAGAACGTCTACGTCTGCGACAGCAAGGGCGTGATATTCGCGGGCCGCGAGCAGGACCCGGAGCCGAACAAGGCCCGCTATGCGCAGCAGACGAGCGCGCGCACGCTGGCCGACGTCGTCGCCGGCGCAGACGTGTTCCTGGGCTGCTCCACCGCCGGCGTTCTGACCGGCGAGATGGTCAGGACGATGGCGGACAGGCCCCTGATCCTGGCGCTGGCGAACCCGATCCCGGAAATCCTCCCGGACGTGGCCAGGGCGGCGCGACCGGACTGCATCATCGCGACCGGCCGTTCCGACTTCCCGAACCAGGTCAACAACGTCCTGTGCTTTCCGTTCCTGTTTCGTGGCGCGCTCGACGTCGGCGCCACCCACATCACCGAGGAAATGAAGCTCGCCTGCGTGCACGCGATCGCCGACCTCGCGCACGCCGAGCCCTCGGACCTGGTCGCGCAGGCCTATGGCAGCGCCGAGCTCGCTTTCGGGCCGGAGTACATCATTCCGAAGCCCTTCGACCAGCGCCTGATCCTCAAGATCGCGCCGGCGGTTGCAAGGGCGGCGATGGAGTCTGGCGTAGCCACGCGCCCCATCGCCGACTTCGACGTATATCTGCGCAACCTCACCAACTTCGTCTATCACTCCGGCACGATCATGCGGCCGGTGTTCGACGCCGCCCGCGATTCGCGCCGCCGTGTGATCTATGCCGAGGGTGAGGATGAACGCGTGCTGCGCGCGGTCAGCGTGGTGCTCGACGAACGCCTCGGCCGGCCGATCCTGATAGGCCGGCCCTCCGTGATCGAGATGCGCATCCGCAAGGCCGGGCTGGACCTGCAGGCGGGCCGCGACTTCGAGGTCGTGAACCCGGAATCCGACCCGCGCTTCCGCGACATCTGGAACGAGTACTACCGCATCATGTCGCGCCGTGGTGTCACGCCAGCGAGCGCCCAGGCTGAGATCCGGCGCAACCCCACGCTCATCGGCGCCATGCTGCTGCGCCGCGGCGAGGCGGATGCCTTGATCGCCGGGCCTTCGGGCCTCTACGCGCAACAGCTCAAGCCCATCGCCGACGTCATCGGCCTGTCGCCGAACGCGCGGCTGTTCGCGTCACTTTCGCTGCTGATGCTGCCCAAGCGCACGCTGTTCATCACGGACCCGTACGTCAACGACAACCCGGGCGCCGAGGACCTCGCCGCCATCGCCGTGCTGGCGGCGGCTGAACTGCGGCGCTTCGGCCTGACGCCGCGCGTCGCACTGCTGTCGCATTCGAGCTTCGGCAGCGCGCCTTGCGCGTCGTCGGCCAAGATGAGCCGCGCGCGCGAGATCCTGGCCGACATCGCGCCGGACCTTGAGGCTGATGGCGAGATGAAGGCCGACGAGGCGCTGGTCGACGACATCCGCAGCCAGCTCCATCCGGACTCCTGCCTGTCGGGTCCCGCCAACCTGCTGGTGATGCCGAACATGGATGCCGCCAACATCTCGTTGAACCTGCTCAAGGCCGCCCAGGGCGAGGGCATCACCGTGGGCCCGATCCTGCTCGGCGCCGCCAAGCCCGTGCACATCCTGACGCCCAGTTCGACGGTGCGCCGGATCGTGAACATGACCGCGCTGGCGGTGGCGCAGGCCGCGGGCCAGCAGGGCGTCATGCCGTAAGGCCACCGGCAACATTCCTTCGCCGCATCGGGCAGGAAGAAAAAGCATGGCAGCCATGCTTTTCATGCCTTAGTAGTACGCACATGGATTCCAACCCGATACTCATGAACCGCCGCACTATGTTGCGGATGGCGGCGAGCGCGGCCCCCCTCCTCCTCGCTTCCAACCCGCTCGGCGCGCTTGGCGCCGACGCGGGTCCGGGCGGGGCGGCGGCACGCGTGAGCCATCGCTCCTACCGCGGCAAGATGCTCTACATCACCGACGGCGTCGGCGAGATGGGGCGCGAGTACTTCAGCGTCACGGTCCAGGCGGATGGAACGCGCACCCTGCGCGCGCAGTGCGAGATGGATGACGATCGGCTGTTGCGGGACGTCGTGCTGACCGTCAACGCGCGCTGGGAACCCATCGATGCGTTCGTACGGCTCACGATCGCGGGCAAGACCGTCGGCTCGTCGTGGTTCTGCTTCGATGGCAAGCAAGCCGAGTGCCAGGGCCGCACCGCCGCGGACGGCCGCATCTCCCGGATGCTGCCGATGACCGGTGCCTCGGAATACTTCGGCACGCACGCCCTGCACGGCGATGCCTGGGTGGTCGGCCGCCTGCGCGACTGGAAAGGCGAGCCCGACGCCTTCCCGCTCGCGACCTTCGCGACGTCGACGCTGGCCAACGGCGGATCCGGACCGGACTTGATCCCGTTATCTGGCGGCTACTCGCGCATCGTCGACCAGGGCAACAAGTCCATCACGGTCCCGGCAGGCCGCTTCGATACCCGCCACGTTCGCATCATCGTCCCGAACGTGGACGACTTCGACGTCTGGGCCGGCGGCGAAGACTGCCTGCCGGTCAAGAGCACCTCTCGCGGCCTCAAGCAGACCTACGAGATGGTGCACATCGAGGGCGACTATCGCTGAACCAGTCGCGCGGCGAAGCTAGAAGGAGTAGTCGACTCCAATCGCTATCGTGCGCGGCCTCAGCTCGGTGATGCTGACCTGCTGCGTGCCCAGCACATAGTTGTCGTTGATGAGGTAGTTCGCCCCGGAAATCGCCCGGTTGTTTCCCACGTTGTTGGCGTAAAGCGAGACAGCCCAGCGCTCGCCCCGGATGCCTGCGTGCAGATCCACCACGGTATGCGAGGGGGCCTCGACCGTCGGCCACGAGAAGCTGGACGATGCCGAGTTCACGAGGGCGAGGTACTGCGCACCGGTATAGCGGTAGGCGCCGCCGATGTATCCCGTCCATCCGCCCGCAAAAGCCCAGTCGTACTCCGCGGTGAATGACGCGGTCGTCTCCGGCGCGAAAGGCAGCTGATACCCGGTGAGCAGGTAATCCGCGCCCGCGACCGTGGACGTCAGGTGGGCATCCGTGTAGCCGGCGTTGAGGCCCAGCGTCAGGCCACGGAACGGCGTGAACTCACTCTCGATCTCAAACCCCTGGGACACTGCCTTGCCGCCGTTGACCGTGTAACCGACGAATTCAGGCGTGTAGGCGGTGAGCTGGATGTCCTTCCAGTCAATGTGATAGGCGGCCAGGTTCACGCGAGCCCGTCCATCGAGGAACGTCGACTTGAGGCCCAGTTCATAGTTGACCAGCGAGTCCGAGTCATACGAGGGCGCAAACGACACAGCCTGGACGCCGCCCGGGCGATAGCCGCTGGCAGCGCGCACATACGCCATGACATCGTCGTTGAAGCGATAGTCCGCTGAGGCCAGCCAGGTTGCCACGTTCTGGTTCAATTCGGAGGTCGCATAGGCCGGCAGGCCAAACACGCCTGGCGGATAGATGAAGTCCTCGAAGGTCTGCTCGTTGCGCGAGAACCTCGCACCCACGGTCACGTTGACGGCGTCGCCGAGCCGCCACTTTACGTTGCCGAAAACTGCGTACTCGTCCAGCACCGACGGGATGGATGCAAAGTAAAGGTCCAACGGCGCCGGGGGCACCGGCTCGTAGTCGTAGTTGAGCGCATTGAGGCTCTGGACGTTGGTCCCCTCTTCGTGGGTATAGAACAGCCCGACCAGCCACTCGACACTGTCGCCCTGCGGAGATGCCAGGCGAAACTCCTGGTTGAACTTGCTGACCCCGAACTCGACGGCGGAGTAGGCGATTCCAGGCTCCGCACCGCCGTAGTCGGGCAGCGAGATACCCAGCCAGTAGGTCGAATCCTGGACGCTCCTGGACCGCGTCGACAGGTAGCTGGTGGTCGACAGGAAATCGAATCGTCCCGCCTTCCAGTCGACCGTCGTCGACAGGAATGTCAGGTGCTGCGTGTAGGACGCGAGCACAGCGTTGTTCTGGGTCGAGTCCGGCATCGGATCGGTCGGCACCAGGATCAGCGGACCGTCCGGATCTGAACTCATGGTGTAGCCAGAGAACTGCTTGCTGTTGGCGTCCTCGGCGTCGATGACCTGGTTGAGCACAGTCACATTGACGGAGACGTCGGATGACGGCGTCCACAACGCAGCAACCCTTCCACCGTACTGCCGGGACTCGTTCGTGTCCTTCGCGCCGGTCCACTCGTTGTCCATATAGCCCGGCGTGTGCCGATCGAAGCCGGAAATGCTGACTCCCAGCAGCCCATCGATGACCGGCATGTTCACCCTGCCACGGACGGTGTAACCGAGGTCGTCGGAGTCATCGATGGCCGTCGTTTCGCCACCGACATTCCCCTCGAACTGCTCGGTGCTCGGCTTCCGGAGGACATACTTCAGGATGCCGCCCATCGCGCCCTGGCCGTAGAGCGTGCCCTGCGGTCCGCGCAACAACTCCACCTGCTCCAGGTCGTAGGGCACGATATCCAGCAGCGTGGTCGCCGCATTCACCCAGCCGTTGCTGCCACCCATCGGCGCGTCGTCGAGATAGGTACCGACGGTTGCGATGGATCCCGTCGACGAGATGCCACGCACGGCGACCTGTGTCCGGCCGGGCGTGCCATAGCTGACGACGGTGAAACTTGGGACGTTGTTGGCGTAGTCCACGATTCCGGCATAGCCTGCCGCTGTCAGTTGCTCGCTCGTCTGCACAGTGACGGGAACAGGAACGTCCTGCAGCTTTTCCGCCCGCTTGCTCGCGGTGACGATGACTTCCTCGAGCCCCGGAATGTCCGACGAGGGCTTCGCCGCTGCCTGGCCGGCATCGCTGGCAGACGCGCTCCCACAGAGAATGAGCGAGACGGCAACAGCAACGGGACGAACACGCAGCTGTGGATTCCTGGACATAGACGTCTCCCCTCGGCTCGTTGTGTAAAGCGCTTCCTGCGCGTGAGGGCGACAATGGGGCAAAGCTTCGTCGAC
>JADZCS010000023.1 GCA_020851435.1 Gammaproteobacteria bacterium
GCCTCGAGGTCCTCGAGTTCCTCGGGGACGCGCGACAGCTTGCGCGAGACGTCGCGCACGCGCGCGCAGGTGGCCCAGTACAGGCGCTCGGCCAGGCCGCGCATCTCGAGCGACAGGTAGCCGAGGTTGAACATCTGCAGCGCCTGCTCGCGCGCGGTCTGCGCGTCGTGCCAGCACTCGACGAGGCCGCGCTCGCTGACCGTGCGGAAGGCTTCGAACAGGTCGAGCACGGGCTGCGGCAGTTCGCCCTCGCCCGTCCAGTCCTCGTCGACGCGGCCGCTGACGCGGAAGCGGTCGAAGTGCGAGGCGCCGAGCACGTTGAACACCAGCACGCTGTGGTGGGCGGCAATCGCGCGGCCCGACTCGCTGATGATGGTGGGGTGGGCGATCTGGTAGGCGTTGCAGACGCTGCCGACGCGGTGCACGACGTCGTTGGCGTACTCCTGCAGCGAGTAGTTCATCGACGACTCGAAGTTGGTGCGCGAGCCGTCGTAGTCGACGCCCAGGCCGCCGCCGATGTCGATGTATTCCAGCCCGGCGCCCAGCCTGGCGAGCTCGGCGTAGACGTGCGCGAGCTCGTTGACCGCGTCCTTGACGCGCCGGATGTCGTGCAGCTGCGAGCCCGGGTGGCAGTGCACGAGCTTCAGGCAGTCGAGCATGTCGTGGCGCTTGAGCACCTCGATCACCTCGAGGATCTCGGTGATGAACAGCCCGAACTTGGAGCGCTCGCCCGCCGAGTCGCGCCAGCGGCCGGCGCCTTCCGCGGCGAGCTTCACGCGCACGCCGATCTGCGGACGCACGCCGTAGCGCTGCGCGTGCTTGAGGATGTAGCCCAGCTCCGAGAAGTTCTCGACCACCGGGATGATGCGCCGGCCCAGCTTGCTGGCCAGGATCACGGCCTCGATGTAGTCGTCGTCCTTGAAGCCGTTGCAGATGATCAGGCGGTCAGGCGAGTCCTCGGTGAGCGCCATGACGGCCAGCAGCTCGGGCTTGGAGCCCGCCTCGAGGCCGAAGCCGAGGTCCTTGCTGCCGCGGTACACCGAGTCCACCACCAGCCGCTGCTGGTTGACCTTGATCGGGAACACGGCCGAGTACCTGCCCCGGTAGTCGTTCTCGGTCATGGCCGTCATGAACGCGCCGTGCAGCGCGCGAAGCCGGTGCGTGAGGATGTCCGAGAAGCGGATGACCATGGGCGCGGTGAGGTCGCGCGCGTGCAGTTGCTCGACGACTTCGTAGAGGTCTATCTCGCGCGACAACTCCTGCGAGGGGCGCACCACGATGTGGCCGGCGGCGTTGACGCTGAAGTAGCCGCCGCCCCAGGCCTCGATGGCGTAGAGCTCGGCCGAGTCCTCGACGTCCCAGCCCTGGGCGGGCGCAGGCTTGCGAGCAGGGTTGTCCACCGTGTGCGTTCTCCGAAAAGACACCCCAAAAGACAAGCGCGGGCCAGTGCCCGCGCCACAAGGCGCGGAAGATACCAGATGCGGGCCGCAAGTAAATTAGCGCGGCGGGGCAACCGGTCGCGCGGGGTCGCGGATCCATTCGCTCCAGGAACCCGGATAGAGGCGCGCCTGGCCGAGGCCGGCGACTTCGAGCGCGAGCAGGTTGTGGCAGGCGGTGACGCCCGAGCCGCACATGCACAGCGTTTCGGACGCGCCGTGGCTGCCGAGCGCGGCGCGCCAGCGGCGCGCCAGTTCCGCGGGCGGCAGGAAGCGCCCGTCCGGTCCCAGGTTCTGCTGGAACGGGTGGTTGACCGCGCCGGGCACGTGGCCCGCGACCGGGTCGATGGGCTCGACCTCGCCGCGAAAGCGTTCCGGGCCGCGGGCGTCGACCAGCACGTGGGAGTTCGCCGCCAGCGCGCGGGCGACGAAACCGGCATCGACCGCAAGCTCGGGGCGCAGCCGGGTTTCGAAGCGCGCGGGCGCCGGTTGCGCCACCGAGGTCTCGAGCGTGCCGCCGCTGGCGAGCCAGGCCTTGAGGCCGCCGTCGAGGACGGCGACTCGATCGTGCCCCAGCCAGCGCATGAGCCACCACAGCCGCGCGGCGAACATGCCGCCGCCCTCGTCGTAGGCAATCACCTGGGTCGCGTTGCCGATGCCCCAGCGCTCCAGGCGCGCAGCCAGCGCCGCAGGGTCGGGCAGGGGGTGGCGTCCCGAGGCCGGCGTCACGGGTCCCGCGAGGTCGCGGTCGAGGTGGGCGTACAGCGCGCCCGGGATGTGCCCCTGGCCGTAGGCCGTCTCGCCGGCGTCGGGACGCGCCAGGTCGAAGCGGCAGTCTACGACCCGGAACTCCGGATCGGCCAGGTGTCCCATCAGGTCGGCGGGGGTCACCAGCGTGCTCGAGATCATGGGCGCATCCTCGCGGGTACAGCTCGCCAACAGTCTAGCCCGTGCCGGAAACGTTTCGTCGCAGTCCTGCAACCCTTTGCCGACTTGCCGCGTCTCAATGCCATGCGAGCACACACGGGAATGGGCATCATGACGCGCATGGCAGAGGATGCTGTGGCGAAGCGACTGTTCGGCAAGGCGCCGGCCAGGCCGGAGCGGCGCCTGCTCGCGGACGTGTCGAGCGGGGAGAAGGATTTCTGGCGTCGCGCCATCGCCGCCGAGAAGGAGCGCGTCGCCGCCGGCGCGCCGTTTCCGGACGACGATCTCGGGGAAGATTGCAAGCCCATGAATTAGCTGGGGCAACCCCGGGATTGGGCCATTTTCGGGTAGAGTATCCGATGCCTGCGTAACCCTGTTGGGGTCGCAACGGGCCGGGCGGCTTTGCGAGCCGCGCCGGCGAGGCTCACTCTCTCGCAAAAGGCGGCATCATGACCCAGCACAAGATCCACACCCATTTCCCTGGCCGGTTGGTCTTCATCGGCTTCGGCAGTATTGGACAGGGGGTCTTGCCGCTCATCTTGCGTCACGTCGGCGGTCTCAGTGCCGATCGCATCACCATCGTGACCGCCGCCGATGCCGGCCGGCGCGAGGCCGAGGAGTTCGGCGTCCACTTCGTCAACCACGCGCTCACCCGCGAGAACTACCGGCAGGTGCTCGACCCGCTGGTGGGCCGCGGCGACTTCGTGCTCAACCTGTCGGTCGACGTGTCGTCGATCGCGCTGATCAAGCTGTGCCACGAGAAGGGCGCGCTGTACCTGGACACCTGCATCGAGCCCTGGGCCGGCGGCTACACCGATCCGGGCCTCTCGCACTCGCGCCGCACCAACTACGCGCTGCGCGAGGAAGCCCTGGAGCTTCGCAAGACCCATGCCAACGGCCCCACCGCCGTGCTCACGCACGGGGCCAACCCGGGCATGGTGTCGCACTTCGTCAAGCAGGCGCTGCTCGACATCGCGGCCGACACGGGCCACGTGGTCAGCGAGCCGAAGTCGCGCGAGGAATGGGCGCGGCTCGCCATGGAACTCGGCGTCAAGGTCATGCACATCGCCGAGCGCGACACGCAGGTCTCGAGCCGGCCCAAGCTGCCCGGCGAGTTCGTCAACACCTGGTCGGTCGACGGCTTCGTGGGCGAGGGCTGCCAGCCCGCCGAGCTCGGCTGGGGCACGCACGAGCGCAACTTCCCGCGCGACGGCCGCCGACACGACTTCGGCCGCGGCAGCGCCATCTACCTGATGCAGCCCGGCTGTGCCACGCGCGTCCGCACCTGGACGCCCAATGCGGGCCACTTCCACGGCTTCCTGATCACGCACAGCGAGTCGATTTCGCTCTCGGACTACTACACCGTGCGCGAGGGCGAGAAGGTCGTGTACCGGCCGACCGCGCATTATTCCTATCACCCGTCGGACAACGCCGTGCTGTCCGTGCACGAATTCGCCGGCCGCGGCTACGAGATGCAGCCCAGCAAGCGGATCATGATGGACGACATCACGAGCGGCATCGACGAGCTCGGCGTGCTGCTGGCCGGCCACAAGAAGAACGCCTACTGGTACGGCTCGCAGCTGTCGATCGACGAGGCGCGCCAGCTCGCGCCGTTCAACAGCGCCACCTCGCTGCAGGTCACGGTGTCGGCGATGGCCGGCCTGATCTGGGCCATCGAGAACCCGAACTGCGGCATCGTCGAGCCCGACGAGATCGACTTCCGCCGCGTGCTCGAGATCATCATGCCGTACCTCGGGCCCGTGGTCGGCAAGTACACCGACTGGAACCCGCTGCACGATCGCGCGCGGCTGTTCCCCGAGGACCTCGACGAGGGCGATCCCTGGCAGTTCAAGAACGTCAGGGTGGTGGGCTGA
>JADZCS010000024.1 GCA_020851435.1 Gammaproteobacteria bacterium
GCCTTCTCGGGAACGGCCAGGCCCTGCGCGCTGCCGACCTCGATGGCGCCCTCGGCGAACATGCCGGCGCGCAGCGGGGAATCCGGCGGCAGGTCGACGTAGGCCGTGCCCGTGCGCGTGCGCGGGTCGATGCCCGGCGAGACGGTGCGCACGCGGCCTTTCACGTCGCCGATCGTGGCCACGAGCCCTGCACGCACGCGCGCGAAGTCGCGCTCCTGGACCTCGGCCCGCCACTCCAGGCGGCCGCGGCGAATCATCCGGAACATCTCGGTGCCCGCGGACACGATCTGGCCGGGATTGGCGCTGCGCGCAGAGATGATTCCGTCATCGGGGGCACGGAACTGGGCGAAGGACACCCGCAGGCGCGCGGCAGCGAGGTGGGCATCGGCCGACTGCAGCCGCGCCCCGGCGGTGGCGGCACCCGTGATGAGCTGGTCGGCCTCGCGGCCGGACAGCGCGCCGCTGGCCTTGAGGCTGCGGGCACGCTCGGCATTCGCCTCGGCTTCCGCGAGGGCGGCGGCCGCCTCTGCGCGTCCCGCCTCGGCCTGGCGCAGGTCTGCCTCGAGCACGGAGGCGTCGAGCGACGCGAGGACCTGGCCCTTGCGCACGTGATCGCCGACGTCCGCCCGCACGTCGGCCAGCCGGTAGCCGCCGATCTCGGCGCCGATGCTGACTTCCTGCCAGGCCTGGACGCCGCCACTGGCCGACACGCGCTGGGCGACTTCGGCCTTGACGGGCAGCGAGGCGGTTACCGTGAGCACGGCGCCGCTGCTGGCCGCTGGCGCGGAGTCGCGGCCACAAGCGGCCAGCACAAGGGCGAGGACGGCCAGGGCAGCCGGCAGGTGAATGGAGCGCATGAACAATTTCCTGCAGAGGGTGTCTAATGATGTGATATCGACGCGGCAATTGCGATGCTTGCCGCTGAACCGGCTTTTGACCCGTCCCGGAGACGCCCATATGACCCCCTACACCGCGCCCCGCAGCTCGCTGGCGCTGGCCGCCGCCACCCTTCTCGTCCTGACCGCCTGCGGCCAGAAGCAGCCGGAAGCCCCGCCGGCCCCGGCTGCGGCGCCCGAGGCGCCTGCCGCCGCCACACCGGCGGAGCCGACGGCCGCCGAGGCGGCGTCGGCCCAGGCCGCCGCCGAGCTCGCCGCGCGCGAGGCCGAGCTGGCGCGCCGCGAGGCGGAACTGGCCCTCAAGGAACGCGAGGCGGCCGTCGCCAGCGCCGAGGCCGACCTGGCCAGCAAGCAGGCCGCCGCAAAGAAGGCGGCAGCCGCCAAGGCCGCGGCCGCCGCGCCCCGGCCGACCACAGGCACGGCGACCCCCAGCCCGCCCGTGAAGCCGGCCGCGCCGCCGGCCCCGATCGTGATCCCCGAAGGTACTCAGATGGCGGTCGAGCTGACCCAGGAACTGTCGACCAAGACCGCCAAGGTGGGCCAGCGCTTCGACGGCCGGCTGTCCTCGGCCGTGACGGTCGACGGCAAGACCGCCCTGCCCGCCGGAACCACGGTGACGGGCAGCGTGACCGAGGTGATCTCGGGCAGCCGCAAGATCGGCGGCACGCCGACGCTGGGACTCGCCTTCGACGAGTTCCAGCTCGCGGACGGCCGTAAGCTGCCGATGTCCGGCCAGCTTGTCGAGGCCGGCAAGAGCGAGACCGGTAAGGACACGGCGAAGATCGCCGGCGGCGCCGTGATCGGCGCGATCATCGGCCACCAGATCAGCAGCAAGAATGGCAAGCTCGTCGGCGCGCTGATCGGCGGCGCGGCCGGCACCATTGCCGCCCAGAACACCGGCGGCGAGGTCGTGGTTCCGGCCGGCACCGTGCTCGGTGTCGCGCTCACCTCGTCGGTGACGGTGAACCCGAAGTAAGGCTTGCGGGGTCGCGCCACTTCGGTGGCACGGCCCCCGTCCAGCCGAAGCGCTCCACCAGCGCTGCAAAGACGCCCTCCAGGGGCGCCGTGATCACCAGGGGCTGGCCCGTGACCGGGTGCGGCAGCGACAGCTGCATGCTGGCCAGCAGCAGCCGGTGACAGTCGAACTCCGCGCGGAACAGCCGGTTGTGCCGGCCCTGGCCGTGCGTGGTGTCGCCGATCACCGGGTGCGAGAGATGCGCCATGTGACGCCGGAGCTGGTGCCGGCGTCCCGTCATCGGCTGCAGCTCCACGAGCGAGTAGCGGCTGTGGGGGTAGCGGTCCACGCGGAACGGCAACTCGACCGTTGCCAGGCGGCGGAACCGCGTCCGCGCGGGCTGAGGCTCCGCTTCCGGCGGGTCGTCCTCGCGGCGCAGGGCGTGATCGACCACGCCCTCCTCTGCCGTCCAGCCCCGAACGATGGCGAGATAACGCTTGTCCACCACGCCGGCCTCGAACGAAGCGGCGCAGGCCGCCGTGACCTCCGGTGAAAACGCGAACAAGAGCAGCCCGGAAGTCGCCTTGTCCAGGCGATGCACCGCATGCACGCGTCGGCCGAGCTGCCGGCGCAGGATCTGCAGCGCGAAACGCGTCTCGTGGGCGTCGATGGGCGAGCGGTGCACGAGCAGGCCCGCCGGCTTGCTGACGGCGACCAGGTGTTCATCTAGGTGGACGACGGGAAGCGCGTTGTCGATCATGCGGGTGGTCAGGACGGCCGGGCGCAGTATGATGCGCCTCCGCCACAGGAAAGCATCCACGCATGCGCGACATGACCGAAGGCCCGCTCACGGGCCACATTATCGCGATGGCCGCGCCCATGGCGGTGGGCATGCTGGTGCAGACCCTGTACTTCGTCGTCGACCTCTATTTCATCGGTCATCTCGGCGACGCGGCCCTGGCGGGCGTGAGCGCGGCCGGAATCATGATCTACATCGTCATGGCCCTCACGCAGGCGCTGGGCGTGGGCGCCGTCACGCTGATCGCGCACGCGGTGGGCCGCAAGGACCGCGAGGACGCCAACCTGGTCTTCAACCAGTCGGTGGCGCTGGCCGGCGCCTGCGCCGCGGCGCTGCTGGTGCTGGGCTATGGCTTCGCCGGGGCCTTCGTCTCCACGCTCGCCGCCGACGCCGCGACCCGTGACCTGGGCCTGGCCTACCTGTACTGGTACCTGCCGGGCCTGGCGCTGCAATTTGCGGTGGTGGTCATGGCCTCGGCGCTGCGTGGCACCGGCATCGTCAAGCCGGCCATGGTCACGCAGGGCGTGTCGGTGCTGGTCAACACCGCGCTCGCGCCGGTGCTGATCGCCGGCTGGGGAACGGGTATGGCGCTGGGCGTGGCCGGGGCCGGAATCGCCAGCTCGATCGCGGTCATCGTCTCGGTGCTGCTGCTGGCGGCGTACTTCCTGCGCCTGGAGCACTACGTCGGCTTCAATGCCGCGATGCTGAAGCCGCGCCTGGCAGTGTGGAGGCGCATGCTCGACCTCGGGCTTCCCGCGGGCGGCGAGTTCCTGCTGATGTTCGTGTACATGGCCATCGTCTACTGGCTGATCCGCGACTTCGGCGCGGCGGCGCAGGCAGGCTTCGGGCTCGGCAGCCGGATCACGACGGCGTTCTTCCTGCCGGCGATGGCCGTGGCCTTCACCGTCCCGGCCGTCGCGGGGCAGAACTTCGGCGCCGGGCGCTACGACCGCGTGCGCGAGACCTTCACGCGTTCCGCGCTGATCGGCGCCGCGATGATGGCGATGCTGGCGCTCATCGTGCACATCGACCCCGCATTCATGGCGCGGCCCTTCAGCCGCGACCCTGAAGTCGTGGCGTTCGCCGCGCGCTTCCTCGAGATCGTGTCCTGGAATTTCGTCGCGACGGGCCTGATCTACACCTGCTCGGGCATGTTCCAGGCGCTCGGCAACACCTGGCCCTCGCTGCTGTCCTCGGCCAGCCGGCTGCTGACCTTCGCCGTGCCGGCGGTGTGGCTCTCGCACCAGCCAGGATTCACGATGGACCACGTGTGGTACCTGTCGGTCGGCACCATGACGCTGCAGGCCGTCGCCAGCGTGCTGCTGGTGCGCTGGCAGATGAACAAACGGCTGGTGACCGCCTAGCCGCGCGCCGGCGCGCGCAGGTGCCAGTCGGTCGCGCCCTGGTAGGCGCCGGCCACGCGGAACAGGCGCGCCTCCGAAAACGGCCGCCCCGCCAGCTGCAGGCTCGCCGGCAGGCCGTTGGCCGTGAAGCCCGCGGGCACGCTGATCGCCGGCAAGCCCAGGTAATTGAACGGCGCCGTGCAGTGCACGAGCGTCGAGATGATGCTCCACATGCCCGCGCCGCCGCCGACGTCCGTCTCGGCCAGCGTCGGCACCGGGATGCTCAGCGTGGGCGAGAACAGCACGTCGCAGTGCGTGAACACGCCCTCGACGAACTCCCGCAGCAGTTGCGGCCGCAGGTGCAGAGCCTCGAGGTAGGCCGAAGCAGGGATTGCAAGGCCGGTCGCCGCGCGCGAACGCACCTGCGGCGAGTACAGTTCGCCGCGCTCGCGCAGCCAGGCGCCGTGGATCGCCGCAGCCTCCGCATAGACGACGACACGACTGAGTTCCGTGAGCGGCTCGGGCGCCGGAACGCGCAGGCTGACGAGCCGCGCGCCCAGCTTTTCCAGCGTGCCGAGCGCAGCCTGCATCGCGGCTCCGACGTCGGCCGTGACGTGGTCGAAGAAGAAGTTCTCGGGCACGCCGACGCGCAGGCCCGCGATGCCCATCTGCGACGCGGCCTCGTAGTCGGCCAGCGC
>JADZCS010000025.1 GCA_020851435.1 Gammaproteobacteria bacterium
ACCCGATACCCCGCGATCGGCTGCCGGTCGGCGGGGATGTCCGTATCAAGTGCGCGGCGGGCGGGCGGCTAGTGGCACAAGGTCGCTTAAGGCGCCGTTCAGGCACGCAGGACGACACTGGCATCGAACCAGCGGCAGACCCGCCGCGGGAACGACCAGGAGACAGGCAATGGATACCAGGCTGAAGACAGGGCTCGTCGCAGCGCTCGCGCTGGCCGTCACCACGCTGTCGCTGCCCGCGCTTGCGGACGGCGGCCGGGATCGCAACGACGGCTACAACCAGCGTTACGACAGCCGCGACGGACGCGGCCATTCCGAGGCGCGCCGCTACGACGACCGCGATGGCTATCGCGGCGGGCGTGGCCGGTACGAGGCTCGTCAGTATCACGGCCACCGCGTCTACTACGGCGGCTACCGTGATCACAGGCGGCCGGCTCACCGGTACTACCGGGCCCCGCAGCGCTACCAGGGCCACTACTATCGCCCGTACGACAGCTACTGGGACGCGCGCTGGAATCATGGCGACTACTGGAACGAGGGCGGTTACCTCTTTTACCGCGACCGCAACTTCGTCATCCAGCTGGGCGGCTGGTAAGGCGTGACGATTCTGGGACGCTGACGCTTGCGGGGCGGGGGTGGGGCCGGTAAAAGGAAAGCTGTCACCCACCACCTGCCCCGCATGGACCTCAACCAACTCCGCGAACGCCTGACCGCCATCGACAGCGAACTGGTCCAGCTCGTTGCCGAGCGCCAGCGCCTGTCGACCGAAGTGGCGCGCGTCAAGCGCGCCACCGGCCACCCGACCCGCGACTTCCGCCGCGAGCGCGACGTCCTGCTCAACGCGCGCGTCAACGCCGAACGCGCTGGCGCGCCGCCCGACGTGGCGGAAGCGATCCTGCGGCTGCTGATCCGCTCGTCGCTGACCACGCAGGAGCAGGTGCTGGTCGCCGCCCAGGGCCAGGGCTCGGGCCACAGCGCGCTGGTCATCGGCGGCCACGGCAAGATGGGACGCTGGTTTGCGGATTTCCTCGCCTCGCAGGGTTACGCGGTCGAGGTGGCGGATCCTTCACCCGAATCATCCGGGCACGCCTGCCGCAGCGACTGGCGAACGTCGCCGCTGGACCACGACCTGATCGTGGTAGCCACGCCGCTCGGCATCACCTCGCAGGTTCTCCACGAGCTGGCGCAGCGCGCCCCGGCGGGCATCGTGTTCGACATCGGCTCGCTCAAGACGCCGCTGCGCTCGGGCCTGGCCGCATTGCGCGCGGCCGGCGTGCGCGCCACGTCGGTGCACCCGATGTTCGGCCCCGACACGGAGCTGCTCTCGGGGCGCCACGTGATCCACATCGACCTGGGCTCGCCCGAGGCGATCACGGCGGCACAGGGGCTGTTCACGGCGACGATGGCCGAGCAGACGGTGATGTCGCTCGACGAGCACGACCGCCTGATCGCCTACGTGCTGGGCCTGTCGCACGCCGTCAACATCGCCTTCTTCACCGCGCTCGCCGAGAGCGGCGAGGCGGCGCCGCGCCTGGCGAAGCTTTCGTCCACCACCTTCGACGCCCAGCTCGACGTCGCGAGCCGCGTCGCGCAGGAAAGCCCGGCGCTCTATTACGAGATCCAGGCGCTCAACGAGTACGGCGGCGAGTCGCTGAAGGCTCTCGCCGATGCCGTCGACCGCCTCCGGGGATGCGTGGCCGCGGGGAATGCGGCTGGTTTCGAACGGCTGATGGACCAGGGCCGCGACTACCTGGCCGGCCGCCTGGCAGCCAGGCCCGGTGCCTGACACCCGCCCATCCGGCGACGAACCCGACAGCCGGCTGGACGCCGAGCTGCGCGAGGCACGCGCGCAGATTGCGCTGCTGACGTCCGAGGCCCAGCGCAACGAGCAGCTGTTCCAGCGCCTGCATGAGCGGGAACTGGACCTCATGCGCATCGATTCGCTGCCGCGGCTGCTGGAAGCGATCACGAACGGACTGCTCGACTCCTACGGGCTCGATGCCGTCGTGCTCGCGCTGTCCGACCCACAGCACGAGATCCGCCACCTGCTGCAGGGAGACGGCTACACGCCCGCGGAATTCCACAGCGTGTCCTTCTGCGAATCGGTCCTGCCGCTGCTGCCGGCGGCGCTGCTGGCCGCGCCGCGCGCGTGGGTGGGCCCCTGCGTCGCCGCGGACCATCAACTGCTGTTCCCGCAGGCGCAGGACCTGGGCAGCATCGCGATCATGCCGCTCACGCGCGGCGGGCGCAGCCTCGGCGTGCTCGGCTTCGGCAGCCGCGACGCGCAGCGCTTCACGCGGCGGCACGCGACCGACTTCATGGAACACCTCGCGGCCATCGTCGCGTTCTGCCTCGAGAACGCCTGCAACCGCTCGCGCCTCGCGCGGGCGGGCTTCACCGATTACCTGACCGGCTGGCACAACAAGCGCTACCTGAGCCTGCGGCTGCGCGAGGAACTCGCGCGCGCGCAACGCCTGGACGCGCCGGTCGCGATGCTGATGATCGACATCGACCACTTCAAGGCCATCAACGACCGCTGCGGCCACCTCGGCGGCGACGCCGCGATCCGCGAGGTGGCGCTACGCGTGGAGTCGCAGATCCGGCAGAGCGACTCGGCGGCGCGCTTCGGCGGCGACGAGTTCGCGGTCCTGCTGCCGGGCACCGGCGCCAGCGACGCGATCATCCTCGGCCAGCGCATCCGCATAGCGGTCAGCGGCATGCCCGCGGAACTGCTCAACGGGATGGAGTGCACGCTCACGCTGTCCATCGGCGTGTCGGCACTCACCGCCCCCCGCGACGGCGACCTGAAGGCCCTCGCCGACCGCCTGATCGCGGAAGCCGACGCCGCCCTGTACCGCGCCAAGGCCCTGGGCCGGGACCGGGTCGAACTGCACGCGTAGCGATCCATCCATGCTACATTTCGCACTGACGCCAGGTGCCCCAGGGGTTCGCCCCTGGGATAATCGGGAAGCCGGTGCGCGATCATTCGCAATTCCGGCGCTGCCCCCGCAACGGTAGTCGGTCGTAGCTGCAACACGCGGGACCCAGGTTCCGCAGCCACTGCGCATTGCGCGGGAAGGCGTTGTGGTGGATCGCGCAAGCGATCAGGCCGAGAGCCCGGAGACCGGCCTGGTCGTTTGTGCCGGTTCGCGGAGGGCGGATCACGGATGCATCTGCCCCCAGCAGGCGTTGCACCCAGTCCCCTCCCAGACGCCGGATTGCCGGTCAGTCGCCCTGCGGGAGTGCAGGGTCGGGGTTTGCACATGCGTCAATCGATCGTCCTGTCCGCGGCCCTGGTTCCGGGGCTGCTCGCGCCCCTCGCCGGCGCCGAACCCGCCGCCACCGAGAGAGTCTTCGTCACGGCGACGCGTACCACGCTCGCCGAGGACGAGATCCTCGCGCCCATCGTCGTGATCACGCGCGAGGAACTCGAGCGCGCCACCGCCGCCGACGTCGCCGACCTGCTGCGCTTCCGCGCCGGCATCGAGATCGCGCGCACCGGCGGCCCGGGCCAGACCACCACCCTGTTCATGCGCGGCACCGAATCGAACCACACGCTCGTGCTCGTCGACGGCGTGCGCATCAACCCGGGCACGATCGGCGTCGCCGCCCTGCAGAACATCTCGCCGGAACTCATCGAGCGCATCGAGATCGTCAAGGGCCCGCGGTCGACGATCTACGGCTCCGACGCGATCGGCGGCGTCGTCAACGTCATCACGCGCAGCGGCGCGCGCGACGGCGTGGTGGTCTCGCTGGGCGCCGGCCAGTACGGCACGCGCGACGCCAGCCTCACCGCCGGCGCGAGCGGCGAGGCGGGCGACCTCACGCTCGGCACGTCCTGGCTGGACAGCAGCGGCTTCCCGACGCGCACGGGCGACGAGACCGACCGCGGCTACCGTAACCTCTCCTTCAACGTCGCCGGCCGCAGCCAGGTCGGCAGCGTCGAGTTGAGCGCGCGCGCCTGGCACGCCGAGGGAACCTCGGAATACTCGGACTTCTTCCTGACGCCGGTCGACCAGGACTTCACCAACTCGGCGGCCTCGCTGTCCGCCGCCTTCGCGCCAGCCGCCGGCTGGCGGTCGAAGCTCACGGCGAGCCTGATGCGCGACGAGACTCGGCAGAACCAGGCCAATTTCATGGGCCAGAAGGACTTCCTGCGCACGCGTCGCTGGTCGGCCGACTGGCAGAACGACGTCGCCGTGGGCGAACACCACGCGATCACCGCCGGCGCGCTGCTGCAGCGTGAAACCGCCGACACGCTGTCCTACGGCTCGGGCTTCGACGTGGGCACGGACGTGAACCTGTACTACGTGCAGGACCGCATCACGGCGGGCCGTCACCGCGGCCTGCTGGCGGTGGGCCTCACCGACCACGAGACCTTCGGCTCGCAGGTCACCTGGAACGCCGAATACGGCTTCGAACTGCGGCCGGGCACTTCCATCTACACCGTCGCGGGCACGGCCTTCCGCGCGCCGGACGCGACCGACCGCTACGGGTACGGCGGCAATCCCGCGCTGGATCCTGAACGCTCGCGCAGCCTCGAGCTGGGCCTGCGTCACCGCATCGACGGCGGCCACAGCCTGTCGCTGGGCGTGTTCCGCAACGACCTGGACGACCTGATCCAGTTCGTGGTGACGGACATGGACACCTACGAGGGCGAGAACCGCAACGTCGAGCGCGCCCGCATCGAGGGCATCGAGGCCTCCTGGGACTACGAGGGCGCACTGTGGCGCGCGCGCGCGGCCGTCACGCTGCAGGATCCGCGCGACCTCAGCAACGACACCCGCCTGCTGCGCCGCGCCGACGAGAACTACACGCTCGCGCTGGCGCGCCGCATCGGCGCGCACGAAGTGGCCCTCGACGCGCTGGTCGCGGGCGACCGCCTGGACTTCGGCTTCCCCAGCGCGGTGCGCCTGGGCGGCTACACGGTCGTGAACCTGTCGGGCCGCTTCGCCGTCACGCGCGCGCTGGGCCTCACGGCAAGACTCGAGAACGTCTTCGACCGCGACTACGAACTCGCGCGCGGCTACAACACCATGGGCCGCAGCCTGTTCGTCGCTGCCCGCTACGACTTCCGCTGAGGACACATGGGTAACAGGCTCACGAAGATCTATACCCGCACCGGCGACGAAGGCACGACCGGCCTCGGCGACGGCACGCGCGTCGACAAGGATTCCGCGCGCGTCGAGGCCTACGGGACCGTCGACGAGGCGAACAGCGCGATGGGCATGGTGCTCGCGGTCGAGGACATCCCGTCGGAAGTACGGCGCGTCCTCACCGACGTGCAGCACGACCTGTTCGACCTCGGCGGGGAGCTGTGCATCCCCGGCCACCGCGCCATCCAGGACTTGTGGGTGGAGCGGCTCGAGCGCGAGCTCGACGCCTTCAACGCGGACCTGCCCGTGCTCAAGGAATTCATCCTGCCCGGCGGCGGGCCTGCGGCGGCGGCCTGCCACCTCGCGCGCACGATCGTGCGCCGCGCCGAGCGTCGCACGGTCACCCTCGCGCACCACGAACCCGTGGCGCCCGAGGTGGTCCGCTATCTCAACCGGCTCTCGGACCTGCTGTTCGTGGTCGCGCGCGTACTGTCACGCCACGAGAGCGGGCAGGAAGTGCTCTGGAAGCGGGGTCGCTCGGGCGACCCCGTCGAGGGCGCCTAGGCCTTCGCCAGCGCCTGGCTGCGCTGCAGCTCGTTGCGGATCAGCGCGCCGATCACCAGGCCGCCGAACACGCAGCAGGCCAGCACCGTGAACGGCACGCCGTAGCTGCCGTACTGGTCGTACAGGCGGCCCGTGAGCCAGATGCCCAGCCCGCCGCCCAGCGCCTCCAGCGTGCTGACCGCGCCGTTGATGCGGCCGATGGCCTTCAGGCCGAAGTTGTTGACCGTAAGCATGTTGTAGAGCGTGAACAGGCCGCCCCAGCCGAGGCCGATCACGAACACGCAGGCCCAGACGAACCAGCCGCCGCGCAGCGTCGCGAGTCCCGCCACGCCGACGAACATCAGCGCGATGTTGACCATGAACACGCGGTGACGGTCGAAGCGGTCGGCGAGCCAGCCGCTGCCGAGCTTGCCCGCCATCGCCAGCATGGCCAGCAGGCCCAGCGCCAGCGCCGCGACCTTCGGCTCGAACCCCAGCCCGCGCATGTGCAGGAACAGGTGGTTGAACAGCGCGAGGATGGAGTAGTACGTCAGGAAGCCGCTGCAGCTGATGGCCCAGAACGTGCGCGTGCGGATCGCCTCGCCGAAGCTCAGGCCGACCTGCCGCGGGTCGACGGCGCCGGCCTCGACGCCCAGCGGACGGCCGCCCAGCTCCACCGGCGAATCGCGCACGAACAGGATCACCAGCACCATCGCGGTCAGCGGGATCAGCGCCTCGAGCGCGAAGGTGTTGCGCCAGCCGAGCGACTCGATCAGCACCGCGTTCAAGGGCGAGAGCACGAACGAGCCGAAGCTCGTGCCGACCAGCGCGATGCCGACGGCCTGGCCGCGACGCTCGACGAACCAGCTGGACACCAGCACGATGACGACCATCGTGCCGCTCATGAGCAGCGCGGCGGCGAACAGGACGTAGATCGCGTACATCTGGTACAGCGACTGGATGCGGCTGTAGCACAGGTAGGCCACGGCGAGCGCCGCCAGGCCCGTGATCAGCAGCCTGCGGGCGCCGACCTTGTCGAGCAGCCAGCCGCCCAGCGGCGCCAGCGCGGCCACGATCGCGAAGCTGATGAAGTCGCGGAACTTGAGCTCGCCGCGTGACCAGCCGAATTCCTTGAGCAGCGATTCGTCGAAGACCGAGATCGCCGTCGCCGTGAGGCCGTTGGTGACCATCAGGACCAGCAGGCCCATGCCGGCGATCAGCCAGGGATTCTTGCGCAAGTCGCCCATGTCACCTCCGGTATGCGGCCCCCGCCATTGCGGGCGCGGGCTGGATCATGGACGGCGGCGCGGCGCCGATCAACCTCTGCCCGCACCCAGGCGTGCGCGCGCGGAGTCGAGCGCGGCGCAGACCGCGGCCAGGCCGTCCAGCGCGCGGGGCGTGGCCCGCGCCACCAGGTCGGCGGGCACCTCCAGCACCGTGCCCTGCCGCACGGCCGTGAGCCCGGGCCACAGCGCCCAGGCCGCGCGCGCCGCGGCAGCCGTGCCGTCGGCGATCAGGATCACCTGCGGGTCGCGCGCGACCACTGCCTCGACGTCGACCGGCGGCGCGAGCGACGGCAGCGCGGCGAACACGTTGTCGCCGCCACAGGTCGAGACCATCTCGCTGATCAGGTGGCGCCCGGACACCGTGTACAGCGGCTGGTCGCCGATCTCGATGAAGACGCTGAGCCGGCGCCGGCCGGCGTACTGGCGCGCCAGCGCCGCGCGGCGCGCCTCGTAGCGGGCCCGCGCCGCGTTCGCCGCGGCGAGCGTGCCCGCCTCGCGGCCCACCTGCGTCAGCGCGTCGCCCACCCCGGCCAGCGAGTCTGCGCGGATCACGGCCACGCGCAGGCCCAGCGCGCGCAGCCGCTCGATCGACTCGACGGGCGTCCCGCTCTCCCAGGCCAGCACCAGGTCCGGCCGGAGCCCCAGCACGCGCTCGTAATCGATGCGGAACGCGTCGCCGATGCGGGCGATGCGCCGCGCCGCCTGCGGGTGATCGCTGTACTCGCTGACGCCGACCAGCCGCGGGCCGGCGCCGGCCGCGAAGGCCAGTTCGGTGAGGTTGGGGGCGAGGCTCACGATGCGTCGCGCGCCGGCGTCTTCCGCCATGGCCACGGCGCAGGCCAGCCACGCGCAGGCGCAGGCCAGCGCGCGGATCATGCGATCCATGCGACCAGGGTCAGGATCGCGATCACGGTCAGCCAGGCCACCGCGGCGCGGCGGATCAGCCGCAGCGCCGCCACGGCGGGCTCCGCGCCGGGTGCTGCGCTGGCCGCGCCGAGCGCGCCACGCCCCAGCGCGACCAGGAAGCGGTCACTGGACTCGGAGAAACCCGCCGGCAAGGCCCCATGGACTTCCTTCCAGCTGACCCGCGCGTCTTCGAAGCTGCCCGCGACCGCGTAGGACAGCGCCAGCAGGCGCGCGGGGATCCAGGCCAGCAGGGCATGCAGTCCCTGCAGCAGCCTTGCCGACCCTGCCTGCGGCGGCAGCGCCTCGATCGCGGCGCGCCTCAACAGGTCGCTGACCCGGAACAACCAGGCGCCCGCCGGGCCGGCCACCAGGAACCAGAACACCACGCCGGCCAGGCGGTTGTTGGCCTGCACGAACAATGCGTCCTCGACCGCGGTCGCGCGCAGCGCCCGCCGCTGGGCCGCATCGTGTTCGATGATGTCGGCGGCAAGGACCTTGGCACGGTCCCAGTCGCCGCGATCCTCGGCGTCGAGATACTCGCGCGCTTCGTCGAACAGGTTGCGCGGCCCCAGCGAGAACGCCAGCACCAGGACAGCGAACGGCATCCAGACGGAGTCCCGCCAGACGTCGAGCCCGCCGGCCACGACCGCCACAGGCAGCACCGGCAGCGCGACGGCGACGGACACGATCGCGACCACCGCCGGCGACATGCCGCCTGCCTGCAGTCCCGCGCCGGCCCAGCGGCCGATCCAGCCGAAGTAGCCCGCGATCCAGCGCGGCTCGCGCCAGTGCGCGAGCGGGGTGACGAGACGATCGAGGACCAGGGCGAGCAGCAGCGCGATCAGGGTCATGTCCTCTCCTCCCGCGCAGCGACGTGCATGGCCAGCAAGCGCCGCAGCCGCGGCCAGTCGAATACCGACCCCGGATCGGTCTTGCGACCCGGCGCCACGTCGCTGTGGCCGGCGATCGCGTCAGGCGCCAGGCCCGGATAGGCGGATGCCAGGGAAGCAGCCAGGCCGGACAGGCTGGCGTACTGCGCGTCCGAGTAAGGAACGTCGTCGGCGCCCTCGAGCTCGATGCCGATCGAGAAGTCGTTGCAGCGCTCGCGCCCGCGCCAGCTCGAGACGCCCGCATGCCAGGCCCGACGGTGGAACGGAACGTACTGCACGAGCTCGCCGTCCCGGCGGACCAGTACGTGCGAGGACACGCGCAGGGCTTCGATCGTCGCGAAATACGGGTGCGCCGCCCTGGGCAGGGCATTGGTGAACAGCAGGTCGATCCAGGGGCCGCCGAACTCGCCCGGCGGCAGGCTGATGCCGTGGACCACGATGAGTTCCGGCACGGCGCCGGGCGGCCGGTCGTCGCAATTGGGCGAGGGCAGCTGCCGTGCCCGCGCGAGCAGCCCGGTCGAGGGATCGACGTCGAACAGGTGGTCGCGGGGTCGCGCGGCAGGCATTTCCATAGATTAACAGTAGAATCCCCTTCTCACCTGCCCGGCGCCGCCATGACCCGCAACGCAGCCAACAAGGCCCTCGCCGACCGCGATCTCGCGGTGGTCTGGCATCCCTGCACGCAGATGAAGGACCACGAGCAGCTGCCCATGGTGCCCATCGCCCGCGGCGAGGGCGTCTGGCTGCAGGACTTCGACGGCAACCGCTACCTCGACGCCGTCAGCTCCTGGTGGGTCAACCTGTTCGGGCACGCCAACCCGCGCATCAACGCGGCGATCCGCACCCAGCTCGACAGCCTGGAACACGTGATCCTGGCCGGCTTCACGCACGAACCCGTGGTCCAGCTCTCGGAGCGGCTGGTCCGCCTGGCGCCGGCGGGCCTCACGCGCTGCTTCTACGCCGACAACGGCTCGTCGGCCGTCGAGGTGGCGGTGAAGATGAGCTTCCACTTCTGGCTCAACCGCGGCCAGCCGGCGAAGCGCCGCTTCATCACGCTCGCGAACAGCTACCACGGCGAGACGCTGGGCGCGCTCGCCGTCGGCGACGTCGGGCTCTACAAGCAGGTCTACCAGCCCCTGCTCATGGACGTGATCACCGTCCCGAGCCCGGACTGCTACCACCGCGAAGCCGGCGAATCCTGGGAACAGCACTCGCGGCGCATGTTCGAGGCCATGGAGCACACGCTCGCCGAACACGCGCACGAGGTGGCGGCCGTCATCATCGAACCGCTCGTGCAGTGCGCGGGCAACATGCGCATGTATCACCCCGCCTACCTGGCATTGCTGCGCGAGGCCTGCGACCGCCACGGCGTGCACCTCATCGCGGACGAGATCGCCGTCGGCTTCGGCCGCAGCGGCACGATGTTCGCCTGCGAGCAGGCCGGCATCCGGCCCGACTTCATGTGCCTGTCGAAGGGCCTGACGGGCGGCTACCTGCCGCTGTCCGTCGTGCTGACCACCGACGAGGTCTACTCGGCCTTCTACGACGACTACGCGCGCCTCTCGGCCTTCCTGCACTCGCACAGCTACACCGGCAACCCGCTCGCCTGCGCGGCGGCGCTCGCCACCCTGGACATCTTCGCGTCCGACGACGTGATCACGGCCAATCGCAGCCTCGCCGCGACGATGCGCGAAGCCGTGGAGGCGCAGCTCGGCGACCATCCGAACGTCGCCGAGATACGCCAGACCGGCATGATCCTGGCCGTCGAGTGGGTCAAGGACCGCCGCACGCGCGAGTGCTTCGACTGGCGCGAGCGCCGCGGCCTGCGGCTCTACCAGCACGCGCTGTCGCGCGGGGCGCTGCTGCGCCCGATCGGCAACGTGGTCTACTTCATGCCGCCCTACGTGATCACCCCCGGGCAGCTCGGCTTCCTCGCCGAGGTGGCCCGCGAAGGAATCGACCTCGCATGCGCATGATCCGCCTCTACTGCGACGCCCCGCTCGCCGCCCACGGCCTCGCCGTCATCCGGGACGACGCGGCCCTGCACGCGCGGCGCGTGCTGCGCCTGGAAACGGGCGACAAGGTCGTGCTGTTCAACGGCGACGGCTGGGATTACCACGGCACGCTGGCGAAGCCCCAGGGCGACCGTTTCCTGCCGGTCGTGCTCGGCGAGCGCAGCGCCGCCGCGGCGGAATCCCCGCTGGCGCTCACGCTGGTGCAGGGCATCTCGCGCGGCGACCGCATGGACATCGTGCTGCAGAAGGCCACCGAACTCGGCGTCGCGCGCATCGTGCCGGTGATCTCCGAGCGCAGCATCGTCCGGCTGGATGCCGAGCAGGCCGAGCGCAAGCTCGCGCACTGGCAGGGCATCGTGATCGCCGCCTGCGGCCAGTGCGGCCGGGCGCGGATCCCGGAGGTTGCCGCGCCGATCAAGCTCGACGCCTGGCTGGCGCTGTCGCGGCCGGCGGGCCCGCGGCTGATGCTCGCGCTCGGCGCGAAACGGCCGCTCACGACCGCCGTGACCGGCGCCACCGCGGTCGAGCTGCTGATCGGCCCGGAAGGCGGCCTTTCCAGCGTCGAGCAGGCCGCGGCCGCCTTTGTCGGCTTCGAACCGGTGCTGCTCGGCCCTCGCACCCTGCGCACGGAGACCGCCGCGATCGCCGCACTCGCGGTGCTGCAGTCCGCGGCGGGTGACCTCGCACTGCCACCCGCGTAGGATGGCCGCAAGGCAGGAAGCGCAGGCAGGCAAGGGACGTGCAGACTTTCGCGACGCTGACCGCAACAACGCCGCTCGAGGAACGAAGGCCTCGCCTGCTCGTCGATCCGTTCATCTGCTTCGGCCCGGGCGCCGAGGGCCACACCGCCGCGCTCACCACGATCGTCCGTCGCGCCCACGCGCTGGGCATGGCGGCCTGCGTCGAGGGCGCCGCCTGGGACGATGCGCGCCGCGATCCTGACGTACAGCGCCGCGCGGTCGACCTGGGCGCCTTCGAACCCCTGCTCCGGCTGCCTGAACTGCTGCTGCCCTCGGCGCGCGACCTCGCGGCACGCTTCCAGCCCGCGCGCGGCGAAGCCGACGTCGCCGACCTCAAGCTGCTCGGCGCATTGCACGCCCGTCTCGTCGACCTCGTGATCGCGGCCGACGGCCGGCTGCACCGCCTCGCGACGCGCGCCGGGTTCGGCGCGCGCGTGCTGACGCCGGCCGACGCCGCCTACTGGCTGGAATCGCTGGCCGGCGGCCAGCGCCCGCTCGCGGTGCGCGAGTTCTCGCCCTCCGCCGCGCTCGCCGACCCCACGCTCGCGCAGTTGATCGCCGAGGAATGCGAGCCCTTCGATCCCTACCTGCGCCAGCGGCTCGCCGCGGGCCAGACGCGCGTGTTCGCCGCCGTGCAGGCCAGCCGCCCGGCCGGGCTCGTCGTGCTGGGCACTGCGGCGGACGGCAAGCGGCTCGAGATCCACGCGCTCACGAGCGGCGAGTTCGCGCGCGGCAACGCCGTGCTCGAGCCGCTGGTGGCCGCGGTCATCAACCTGTCGCGCAAGCGCAAGCTCGCGCTGGACGCCATGCTCGGCCCGCACGACGAGGTCGCGCTCGCGCTGCTGGAGGACCTGGGCTTCGAACGCTGCGGCCGCGACCGCCACGGCCGCGAGCTGCTGTCGCGCAGCCCCGAAGACGCGACGCCGATCCCGGCCCCGCACGGCCATGTCTGGATCGTGCCGCTGTCGGTGGAAGCCCATGACGGGCTGCTGCCGGAACTCGCGGGCGTCGGCCAGTCGGAGCTTTTCGCGCCATCTGCCACCGACGACCTCACGACGCTCGGCAGCGCCGCGCTCAAGCAGCTCGCGCTGGCCAGCGCCCAGCGCGAACCCGCGGCCGGCGACCTCGTGCTGACCTGGCACGAGCGCGCCGACGGCCGCGCCGCCGCCGGCTGCCTGACCTCGGCCATGCGCGTGGAACGCTGCACGCGCGTGCTGTCGCTGGAGGAGGCCTTGCCGCTGACGGCCCGCCGCCCGGGCCTGACCATCAGCTCTTTGTCGGCGCGCCTCGCCGCGGGGCCCGTGACGCTGTTCGACCTGCGCAGCCTGGGCCGGCTCGAGCGGCTGCTGCCGCTGGGCTGGCTGCGCGAGCACGGCATCCTGAACGCGCCGCCAGCAGGGCCGCGCCGGCTCGACGCCAGCACGTTCTCGCGGCTGGAATCCCGGCTGAAGCTCGCCTGAGGCCTCAGGCGGTGACGGTCGTCTCGTCGGCGATCATTTCCTCGAGCCGCTCGAGGTCGGGCACCAGCGGCACCTCGTTGACCATGCGCAGCTGGCAGGCGATCGGCGCGCGTTCCGGGAACACTCGCGAATCGTCGGGCCGCACCACCTCGGCGCTCACGCGCACCAGCTGCGGGAACCCCTGGGTCGCGATGCCGAAATGCCGGCCCGGCAGCCGGTCGCCGAGGCAGCTGAACACGACGATGCGTGTGCGCCCGCCCACCGCGGGCACGCGCTGGCCGCAGGCGCCCTCGAAGGAAATCACGGGGATGTTGCGGCCGTTCCAGGGCACGACGCCCAGGTACCAGGGCGGCGCGCCGGGCATTTCCTGCGGCTTCGTGAAGCCGGCGACCTCGGCCACGCAGGCGCGCGGCACGAGCAGGCGCTCGTCGAGCAGCGGCACCAGCAGCCCGTAGAGTTCCGTGGTCGGGTGGTTGTCGGTCGTCATGGCTGCCTCCCGCGGCGCCGCACGAGCGGCTCGATGGCCTCGAGCAGCTGCGTCTCCTGATACGGCTTGCCCAGGTACTCGTTGACGCCGAGCTCGATCGCGCGCGCGCGGTGCTTCTCGCCCACGCGCGAGGTGATCATGACGATCGGGATGTGCGCGAGCCGCGGGTCGTTGCGGATGTGCAGCGCGACCTCGTAGCCGTCCATGCGCGGCATCTCGATGTCGAGCAGGATCACGTCGGGGATCTGCTCCTGCAGCAGCGCGATCGCGTCGATGCCGTCCTTGGCGGTCAGCACCTTCATGTCGTTGCGCTCGAGCAGGCGCTGGGTGACGCGCCGCACGGTGATCGAGTCGTCGACCACGAGCACGCAGACGCGGTTGTCCCGGCGGGTGGCGTCCGGCGGCTTGAGCGCGCGTGCGCGCCACTCGGAACGCACCAGCGCGCCGATGTCGAGGATGATGCAGATGCGGCCGTCGCCGAGGATCGTGGCGCCCGAGATGCCGCGGATGCCGGAGATCATCGGCCCGACCGACTTGACCACGATCTCGCGGCTGCCCAGCAGCTCGTCGGTGACGATCGCGGTCGAGTGCTCGCCCGCGCGGACCAGGACCACGGGGACCGGCGTGTCGTGCTCGGGCAGCACCGCGGCCTCGCCGCCGACGAACAGCCCGAGCTGCTGGAACCGGTATTGCTGGCCGTTGTACTCGAAGTCCGGCGACTCGTCGGCGAGGCCGCGCTCGACCTCCGACTTCAGGATGCGCACGACACCCTCGACGGTGGGCAGGGGCAGCGCATAGAGCTCGTCGCCGCTGCGGACCACCAGCGCCTGGCTGATCGCCAGCGTGAACGGCAGGCGGATCGTGAAGCGCGTGCCGCGGCCTTCCCAGGTCTCGATCTGCAGCGCGCCACCCAGCTTCTTGACCTCGTTCGAGACCACGTCCATGCCGACGCCGCGACCCGCCGACTGCGTGACGCTGACGGCGGTCGAGAAACCGGACTCGAGGATCAGGTGGATGGCCTCCTCGTCGGAGATTTCCTGCTTCGGCGCCAGCAGGCCGCGCAGCACCGCCTTCTCGCGCACGGCGCGCAGGTTGATGCCCGCGCCGTCGTCCGCGACCACGATGACGACCTCGGAGCCGTCGCGCCTGACGCTCATGTCGATCCGGCCCGTGGCCGGCTTGCCTACCGCCTCGCGCTCGGCGGGCGTCTCGAGCCCGTGCACGACGGAATTGCGCAGCATGTGCTCGAAGGGCGGCAGCATGCGCTCGAGCACCTGGCGGTCGAGTTCTCCGGTCGCGCCCTGCACGACCAGGTCGACGCGCTTGCCGGCCTCGGCCGCGGCCTGGCGCACGATTCGGGTGAGCCGCTGGACGTGGCGCTGGAACGGAACCATGCGCGTGCGCATGAGCCCGGCCTGCAGGTCGGACACCACGCGCCCCTGCTGGGTCAGCAGGTTCTGCGCCTCGCGCGTGAGCGTTTCGAGCAGGTTCTGCACGCTGCCGACGTCCGCCGCGGTCTCGGCGAGGGCGCGAGAGTACTGCTGGATCGAAGAGTAGCGGTCGAGCTCCAGCGGATCGAAGTCCTCGCGGCGCGGCGCAGAGTCGACGTGCCGGTGCAGGACCTGCGCCTCGGTCTCGATCTCGAGCTTGCGCAGCTGCTCCTTGAAGCGCTGCACCACGCGGCTGAGCTCGGCGAGGTTGAAATCGATCAGCGACAGCTGCTGCTCGAGCCGGGCGCGGACGATGCTGACCTCGCCCGCGTTGTTGAGCATGGCGTCGAGCAGTTCGGCGTCGACGCGCGCCAGCTCGGCACGCTCCGCGGGCGCCTCGCGGCCCGGCAGCACGGCGGCGCTGGCCGGCGCCGGCTCCGCTGCGGGCACCGCCTCGGCTGCGTCTGCCTCGGCCGTCGCCTCGGGTTCGGATTCGGCTTCTGGAGTCGGCGCCGCCAGGCCGGCGTCCTGCGGCGGTTCCGGCGCCGGCGCGACTGCCGCTGGCTCGGCCAGCGCAGGCACCTCGACGATTGGCTCCACCACGACGGGGACAGGGACAGCGACCGGCTCCAGCGGGGCAACCGCAGTGGGCGGCGCCTCGACAGGCTCCATGGCGCCCAGGTGCGATGCCCTGCGGATACGCGCCATCAACTCGCTTGCCGGCCTCGACGCGCGGCCCTCCGCCGCGAGGTCACGCATGCGGCCAAGCTCGTCCAGGCTCGCCTGGACGGCTTCGAAGGTCTCGGCATCGAGGGCGGCCACGCCAGCACCGGCCTGGATCAGCAGCGACTCGACTTCGTGGCTGAGATCGCCCATCGCGCGGATGCCCGCCATGCGCGCGCCACCCTTGAGGGTGTGCAGCGCACGCTGCAGTTCGACGACGCGGTCGCGACTGCCGCTGTCGCGACGCAGCGCGCCCAGCGCGCCGTCGGCGACTTCGAGCAGCTCGGTCGCCTCCTCGCAGAATATCGCCGCGATCTCAGCGTCGAATTCCTCGTCGAGCGGCGGTTCTTCGGCGAGCTCGGCGGCCTCTGCGGCAGCGGGCGCGGGCGCGGGTTCGGGCACTGGCGCAGCAACAGGCTCCGGTTCGAGTTCCGGTCCGGCTGCGAGCGCTTCCTCGGCGAGCGCCGCGGGCAGCGTGATCGTGCCGGTGAAGTTGAGGCCCAGCGCATCGGTCAGGGCGGGCTCGACGTCCGTCTCGCCCGGCAGCAGGAAGTCGGCGAACGTCGGCGCCGCGAACGTCGGCTCAGGCTCAACCTCAGGCTCAGCCTCAGGTTCGACCTCGGGCTGTGGCTCCGGCTCGGGCTCTGGCTCCGGCTCCGGCGCTGCTTCGACTGCTTCTTCGGCAGGCGCTTCGACGGGTGCTTCAGCAACGGCTTCGGCGGCTGGTTCAGCGCTTGGTTCGGCATCCTGCTCAGGCTCAGGCTGCGACGGCTCCACGACAGGCTCGGGCCGGTATTCCAGCAGCGAGAGGTCGACGCTGGTCGGGCCGGCCGCTTCCACCAGCACGCCGGGCACGACCGGCGACGCAGCCTGCTCGAACTGCTCGAGACCGGTGAGGTCGATGAAGTCCTCGGCGGCGGCAGCTTCGGCCACCAGCTCGGAGATGGACTCCAGCGGCGGAAGCACGGGCTCAAGGACAAGTTCAGGCTCTGGCGCGGGCTCGGGTACGGGGGGCGCAGGCTCCGGTTCAGGCTGCACGAGCACAGGAACGATCCCGGTATCCCCGCTGGGCATGGCGGCGACAGCGGCCGCGGCAGCTGCGGCGTCCGCGACATGACGACGCACGCCGTCATCCAGCTCCTCGATCCGCGCGACGAGTGCGGCCAGCGTGCGTTCGTAACGCCTGAGCCCGTCGCCATCCTCGATGATGTCCTCGAAGCGCGCGACGCAGTCGGCCAGCGCGGCAAGTCCGTTCTCGTCGAAGCCGAAGTCGTGATCGAACAGCCGCATGACCCAGCGGTGCAGCGGCTCGGCCAGCGTGATGCTGGGCACGGAATCGGCCGTGCGCGAAGCGCCGCGCAAGGTGTGGCAGGCGCGGTAAAGCGACTCGGACACCAGGTGCGGCCCCGGCGAGATCCAGGCGTTCCGCAGGTACTGGCGCAGCGTCTCGAGGTGGCTTTCGACTTCCTTGCGGAAAATGTCCTGCAGGGAGATGTCCATCGCCATCGCTTCGCTGGGCTCTTCCTCCTCGACCGCAACAGGCTCCGGTGTTGGCTCGGGCTCGGGCACCGGAGCAAGCTCGACCACCGCCTCGGGCTCGACCACGGCCTGGGGTTCGGCCGCGGGCTCGGGCACTGCAAGGCTTGCGGGCTCCTCGAAAAGGACCGCGAAGGCAACCAGCTCCTGCTCGGGTTCGGGTACGGGTACGGGTTCGGGCTGCGGCCCGGCCTCGTCGATCGGCTCCGGTTCGGCGGTGGCCTGCGGCGCCGCGGTCTCGACGATGGGCTCGGGCACCGGTTCAGGCGCCGCAGGCTCGACGACCGGCTCGGGCGCCACCACGACCGCCGGGGCTGGCGCCGGCTCGGCCATGGCCGACACGTCGAGCACCCGGATCAGCTGCGTGGGTTCATAGCCCTTCGGCAGCGCGGGAGCGGGTGCAGCGATCGGCGCGGGCTGCTCTTCCGCACGCCCCTCGGCGTAGGCGGCGGCGCGCGCCATCACGGGCTCGAGCGCGGCCTCGAAGGGCCGGCCGAATTCGAGCTCGTCGACGATACCCGGCAGCGCCGCGATGGCCTCGGCCAGCAGCACGAGCATTCCCGCCGTGCGCGTGCGCGTGCCGTCGATAACCCGGTTCAGCAGGCTCTCGATCGACCACGCGAGGTCGCCCATCTTCTGCGCGCCGACCATCCTGCCGCTGCCCTTCAGCGTGTGGAAGGACCGGCGCACGCGGATCAGCGATTCGCGGTCCGCCTCGTTGTCGGCCCATAGCGGGAACAGTTGCCCGATGCGGGCGATTTCCTCGCGCGCCTCCTCGATGAAAATGGCGAGCAGCTCGGCATCCACGCCCTCCGCCAGCACCAGCGCCGGAGTAGGCGCAGGGGCGGCAACAGCCGCCGGGAGCGGCCCGGGCGGCGCGACGGCGGGCACGGCTTCCGGCAGCGCCGCAGGCGACGACGACGCCGGCGTCGTGCCGCCAACCGGCGGCCCGGCAAGGCTCGCGAGGCTCGCACGCGCCGCGTCGAGAAGGTGCAGCGGCTCCTGGCGGCTGCCGGCCAGGGTCTCGAGGTAGTACTCGATGCCGATGACGGCGTCGGCCAGATTGTCGAGGGACTGCTGCACGGGCAGCTGGGCGACGTGATTGAGGGTGTCGGTGATCGCGTGGCTCAGCACGTCGACCACCTCGACCGCCTCGACGCGATTGAGCATCGACAACGCGGCAGAGATGCCCCTGAGCAGCTGCGGCACGGCGTCGAGCCCGATCGGATCGAGCGCCGGCGGCAGCGCCTGCGTGACCGCTTCCTTGACGCGCGCCAGCTCGACCAGGCACTCGCGCAGCACCGCGCCGG
>JADZCS010000026.1 GCA_020851435.1 Gammaproteobacteria bacterium
ACGCGCAGGAAGCTGCGGTCGATCTCGGGGTTGTGCCACAGGTAGATGCCGGTCACGGCCTGGGGCCTGAACCGGAAGCCGGTTTCCTCGAAGGTTTCCCGCACGGCTGCCTCGGCCAGCGTCTCGTCTTTCTCGAGGTGGCCGGCGGGCTGGTTGATGACGATGCGGCGGGCGGCGCGTTCCTCGACCAGCAGGAAGTGGCCGGCGCGTTCGATCACCGCGGCTACGGTGACGTCTGGGCGGAAACTCATGGGGGCAGTATATCGCCCCGGGGGACCCTCGCGGGAAAGGGCTTCAGAGCCGCAGTTCGCGCATCTCGCGGGCAGGCTCGCTGGCGACCCAGACTTCGTTGAAGTGGTCGAGGTAGCGACGGGCGACGGCCATGTCGTTCATGTCCACGATGCCATCCCAGCGCGAGGCCTGGAGGCGGTAGAGAATCGCGCGGTCGTCGGCTATGAGGTAGGCCGAGGCGTTGTCGCGGTAATCGACGTGGACGTGGCGGACCTCGATGTGGCTCGTGATGCGCCGGGCGAGGTGGATGAACTTGCTGAGTTCGTAAACGGTGCGACCGGGGTCCGAGATCAGGACGCGGACCTTCGCGTAGCTGCGGGCGAGGACCAGGCGCTTGACCGCTTCCAGGAAATTGTTCTGGTCGTAAACCAGTTGTTCCAGGTCGGGCGTGAACATGGTCAGCAGGCGGGTCGCCTGCGTGGCGACCTGCAGCGCAGCGGCCTGCACTTCCTCGAGCGTCGAAACGATGGCGCGCGTACCGGTCACGCTCTGGCGCTGGGTCAACACGGCTTCTACTCCAGGCGAAGCCGCATCCTCCTGTGTGGGATGCCGGCCTCGACGAATTCCTCGCCCTCTGGCACGAAGCCGAACTTCGCGTAGAAGGGCATTGCGGCCACCTGCGCGTGCAGATAGGCCTCATGCAGGCCCCGGCTGCGGGCTTCCCAAAGCAGGCGCTTGAGGATCTCCGTGCCGACCCCGCGCCCGCGGAGTTCACTTAACACCGCGAGCCTGCCGATCTTACCGTCCGGGCCCAGGCGGCCAGTGCCGACTGGTTCACGGTTTCGCAGCGCGAGCACGTGCGGGCACGTGATATCGGTGTCATCCCATTCGTCGCGCTCGTCGATGCCCTGTTCGGCGATGAAAACAGCGCGCCGGACGGCCTGGATCGGCACGCGGTCCGTGCCCCAGTGGGTGATGACGAATTCGAGGTCGTACAGGCTGGGATCGAGCATGAACTCACACCTCGCGCGCGAGGCGCGACGCGAGACCTGTATAAGCTGCCGGAGTCAGCGCGATCAGTCGCGCCTGCGCCTCGGCGGGGATCGGCAGCGTCGCGACGAACTCGCGCAGTTCGGCGGCGCCGACGCGCCGCCCTCGCGTGAAGTCCTTGAGGCGATCGTAGGCGTCCGGAACGCCGTGGCGGCGCATCACGGTCTGGATCGCTTCGCCCAGCACCTCCCAGTTCGCGTCGAGGTCCGCGGCGAGGCGAACGGGATCGGGATCGAGCTTGGAGAGGCCGCGCGTCAGCGAACGCAGCGCCAGAACGCCGTGCGCGATGGCGACGCCGAGGTTGCGCAGCACGGTGGAGTCCGTGAGGTCGCGCTGCCAGCGCGAAATCGGGAGCTTCTCGCTGAAGTGCCCGAGCAGCGCGTTGGCCAGGCCGGCATTGCCTTCGGCGTTCTCGAAATCGATCGGGTTGACCTTGTGCGGCATCGTCGACGAACCGACCTCGCCGGCAATCGTGCGCTGCCTGAAGTAGCCCACCGAGATGTAGCCCCAGGCGTCGCGCGCGAAGTCGATCAACACCGTGTGGTAGCGGGCCAGCGCGTCGCAGTACTCGGCGATCCAGTCGTGCGGTTCGATCTGGATGGTGTACGGGTTGTACTCGAGCCCCAGCGACTCGACGAAACGCCGCGCGACCGCCGGCCAGTCGACTTCCGGGCAGGCGACGGCGTGGGCGTTGAAGTTGCCGACGGCGCCGTTGATCTTGCCGACGGCGTTGACCGAGGCGAACGAGCCCTGCGCCACCGCCAGCCGGTGCGCGACGTTGGCCATTTCCTTGCCGAGGGTCGTGGGGCTCGCGGGCTGGCCGTGGGTGCGCGACAGCATCGGCAGCTCGGCATGGGCGTGGGCGCGAGCCCGCAGTGCCTGGCGCAGCTGTTCCATGAGGGGCAGCAGGACCTGCCGGCGCGCCTCGTCCAGCATCAGCGCATAGGCGAGGTTGTTGATGTCTTCCGAGGTGCAGGCGAAGTGGATGAACTCGAGTTCGGCCGCGCTCGCCCCGACGGCCTGGAGGCGGTCGCGCAGGTAGTACTCGACCGCCTTTACGTCGTGATTGGTGCGCGACTCGATGGCCTTGACCCGCGCCGCATCGCCTTCCGGCAGGCTGTTCGACAGGCACTCGAGCTCGGCGACCACGGGTGCGCCCAGCGCGGCCAGCTCAGGCAGGCGCGCGTCGCGGGCGAGGTGCAGCAGCCAGCGCGCCTCGACCTGGACGCGGAAGCCGATCAGGGCGGCTTCGCTGAACAGGGCGGCGACGTCCGCGCACTTGCCGGCATAGCGGCCGTCGAGCGGCGAAAGGGCAGTGAGGGTGGGGTCTGTCATTCGGGATCACGGGAAAATGTTAGTCTTTGCATGATACCCGAACGCCGCATTTCCGGGTTTCGAGAGGTTACCGTTGGCAGAACTTCATACACTGGGTGCCGAGGCCCTGCGGGCGCTCATCCGCCAGCGCTTCGCTGGCACCCGCCCTGAGCGGGCGATCGAGTCGCTGCGGATCGGGCCGTTCCCCCCCGAGATGACATCGCGGTTTCGCGGCATGTTTCCGCCGAACCCCACCCCGGCCGCCGTGCTGGTCCCGATCGTCGACCGGGGCGACGCGCTCAACGTGCTGCTGACGGAGCGTTCCTCGGGACTCAAGCATCATGCCGGCCAGGTGTCCTTCCCGGGCGGACGGCTCGAACCGCACGACGAGGGTCCGGTCGAGGGCGCCCTGCGCGAGACCGAGGAAGAGATCGGCCTGGGCCGTGAGTTCGTCGAGGTCGTCGGCTACCTGCCCGACCACATGATCATCAGCGGCTACCAGGTGACGCCCGTCGTGGCCATGGTTCGCGCGGGCTTCACGCTGGCGCTCGATTCGTCTGAAGTCGCCGGCACCTTCGAAGTGCCCTTGAGTCACCTGTTCGATCCCGCCAGCAGGGTTACCCGCCGTCGCCGCGTCGCGGGCAGCGACATCGAGTACGAGGCCGGCGAAGTGCCCTGGGACGGCCGGCTGATCTGGGGCGCCACGGCGGGCATGCTGTTCACGCTGCACCAGCTGCTCGACGAGGCCTGCCGGTGAGCATCGGGCGACTGCGCGAGATCATGGCGCAGCTTCGGAATCCCGAGGGAGGCTGTCCCTGGGACCTGGAGCAGGACTTCCGGACCATTGCTCCGTACACCGTCGAGGAGGCCTACGAAGTCGCAGATGCCATCGAGCGCGGCGATTTCGACGACCTGCGCGACGAGCTCGGCGACCTGCTGCTGCAGGTGGTGTTCCATGCGCAGATGGCGCAGGAGCGCGGCCTGTTCGGCTTCGACGACGTGGCGGCCTCGATCTGCGACAAGCTCGTCCGGCGTCATCCCCATGTCTTCGGCGACGCGGCGTTTCGCGACGCGGCGGAGCAGACCCGGTCCTGGGACGCGATCAAGGCCAGCGAGCGCGCCGCCAGGCCCGGCGCGGGAAGCGTGCTCGACGGCATCCCCGTCGCGATGCCCGCGCTGTCGCGCGCGCGCAAGCTCGGCAAGCGTGCGTCCGAGGTCGGCTTCGACTGGCCTGATGCGAACGGGCCGCGGGCCAAGATCGAGGAGGAGTTCGCCGAACTCGAGGCGGCCCGCGCCGGCGGCGAGGGGCGCGCGGCCATGGAGGCCGAGTTCGGCGACCTGCTGTTCGCCGTGGTCAATTACGGCCGCCACCTCGGGCTCGATCCTGAGGAAGCCCTGCGGGGGACCAACGCGCGTTTCACGGCGCGTTTCCAGCACGTCGAGCAGGAGCTTGCACGTCAGGGCCTGAGTTTCAGCGACGCGGGCATGGCCCGTATGGACGAGTTGTGGGAGGACGCGAAGGCGCTCGAGCGCGCCCGGACGGCGGGGCCGGGGAAGTCCTGAACAGCTGATTCCGGTTCAGGAACGGTTCATGAGCCGGGGCCTAGAGTCCTTCCCAAGCCCGGCGGCAAACGTGCCCCGGGCCTCACGGAGGACTCGCCATGATTCGCAAGCTCATCGTTACCAGCGCCACCCTGACCCTCGCCATGGGCTCCAGCGCCGCACTGGCCGGCCAGGACGACCGATACGACGAGGGTGGCAGGCAGGGCGGCAGCCTCGAGTACGCGCGCGTGCTCGATGTCGATCCCATCGTCCGCGAGGTTCGGGTCCAGGTGCCCCGCCAGGA
>JADZCS010000027.1 GCA_020851435.1 Gammaproteobacteria bacterium
CGATTTCCTGCGCGTGGGCGGCACGGCCTGCCTGCTCGGCGTCCTTTCGACGATCTATCCAGCCTGGGCGGCGGCACGCACCCAGCCGGCGGAGGCCTTGCGTCATGACATCTGAACCCGCGAAGCAACCGCCGGATTCGCCCGCGCTGGCCTGCGTCGACCTCGTGAAGAGTTTCCGCGAGGGCGACAGCCTGCTGACCGTTCTGCACGGCGTGAACCTCAGCGTCGCGCGCGGCGAGCGGCTCGCCGTCATCGGCGCGTCGGGCTCGGGCAAGACCACCTTGCTGCAGCTGCTGGGCGGGCTGGACCTGCCGAGCTCGGGCAGCGTCAGCATCATGGGCCGCGCGATGTCCGGGCTCGCCGACGCCGAGCGTGGCCGCCTGCGCAACCAGGCGCTGGGCTTCGTCTACCAGTTCCATCACCTGCTGCCCGAGTTCACGGCGCTGGAGAACGTCGCGCTGCCGCTGCTGGTGCGCGGTACCGTCGATGCCGAGGCCTACGGCCAGGCGCGCGAGATGCTCGGCCGCGTCGGGTTGGGTGCGCGCCTCACGCACCGTCCGGGGGAACTGTCGGGTGGCGAGCGGCAGCGCGCTGCGGTGGCGCGCGCGCTGGTGACGCGGCCGGCGATCGTGCTGGCCGACGAGCCGACCGGCAACCTCGACAGCGCCAATGCGCGCCAGGTGTTCGAGCTGATGCTCGAGCTCAACCGCGAGTCGGGCACGAGCCTGGTGATCGTCACGCACGACGAGCGCCTCGCGGCGCGCCTCGACCGCGTGGTCACGCTCAGCGACGGATATCTGCGCGAACACGCCGCATAGGCGAGCCCCTGCCCAGCGTCCTGCGCGCGAGCATGGCGCCTCCGCTCGTCGCCTGGACGTCCCATGCTCGCGCTCGCCCTCGGTCTGGCTGCCGGCATCGCCGGGCTGCATGCCATCCCCGAATTGCCTTGCTGGCAGCTTCCGGCACTGGCATGGGCCGGTGCCCTGTGCGTCACGCTCGCCGCGTTGCGCGTGCGGCGCGAGGTCGGCCCTGGCCACGGCATCGGCCTGCTGTTGTTCGCGCTCGCCGCGGCCCTCGGCTTCTCGCTGGCCTGGTGGCAGGCGCGCGCGCTGCTGGCGGCGGACTGGCCCTGCCGACGCGACCGCGAGGAACTGACCATCGCCGGCCGCGTGGCGGCACCGGCGCTGCTGCGCGACGGGCGAACTGAATTCGACTTCGACGCCGACGCGCGGTCGCGCAGCCTGGGCGTTCCGCCACGCCTGCGCCTGTCGTGGTACCAGGCCGAGGCCGTGCCCTGGCCCGGCGAAGCCTGGCAACTGCAGGTACGCCTGCGGTGTCGTCGCTCGCTGCGCAACCCGGCCGGCGCCGATCGCGAACTCGCGCTGCTCGCCGATCGCATCGGCGCCACCGGATACCTGAGCGGCAGGTCGCCGGCGCGTCGCCTGGACGACGGCGCCCACCACCGGCCCGTGCAGCGGTTGCGTGCCCACATCGCCGAACGCATTGCGGCGCTCATGCGCGACAGCCCGGAAGCCGGCATCGTGCAGGGGCTGGCCGTCGGCGTGCGCGGCAAGCTCAGCGACGAGCAGTGGCGGGTGCTGTCGGTGAGCGGCACCGCGCACCTGGTCGCGATCTCGGGGCTGCACGTCACGGCGTTCGCGCTGACCACGCTGGCGCTGTCGGGCTTCGTCCTGCGCTTCGGCCAGCCGCGCTGGCTGTCGAGGCGGCGCGTGCTGGTGGATGCCGCCCTGCTGATCGGCGTCGCTGGCGGGTACACGCTGCTGGCCGGTGCGGCGCTGCCTGCGCTGCGTACCCTGGCCATGCTGAGCGTCGCCGTCGCCTTTCGCGTGGCCCGGCGCGAGCAGCGTTCTACCGGGATCCTGGCCGCCAGCGCGTTCGTGCTGCTGGCGGCGGATCCGCTTGCGCTGCTGCAGGCGGGGTTCTGGCTGTCCTTCGTGGCCACGGCCGCGCTCGTCATCGCCGCACCGCCCGGAGCCGGCGCGATCGGTGGCTTCGTGCGCGCGCAAGCTGCGGTGACCCTGGCGCTGGCGCCGGTCTCCGTGATCGTTTTCGGGTTCCTGTCGGTCGTCGGCCCCGTGGCCAATGCCGTCGCGATCCCGGCTTTCTCCGTGCTGCTGCTGCCGTTGACGCTGGCCGGCGTGGCGCTGTTGCCGGTCTGGGAGACCGGCGCGGCGTGGGCTTTCGCCGCGACCGGCTGGATGATCGCGAAGGGCTGGCCGCTGCTGGAGTGGCTGGTCGCGCTACCGGCGGCGGCCTGGCGCGTGCCGCAACCGCCAGCCTGGCTGGCGGCGGCTGCGCTCGTCGCCGTGCTCGCGGCGCTGGCGTTGCGACAGGCCGCGATCGGCGCGGCCTGCCTGGTGATCGTCGTGGCGTCGTTGCTGCGCGCGCCCGCGGTGCCGCCACCTGGCGCGCTGGATGCCATCGTGCTGGACGTGGGCCAGGGGCTGGCCGTCGTGCTCAGGACCACCCACCGCGTGCTCGTGTTCGACGCCGGGCCGCGCTGGCGCGGCGGCGGATCCGCTGGCGAGGCCGTGGTGCTGCCGTACCTGCGGGCGCAGGGCGTCCGGCGGATCGACATGCTGGTGCTGTCGCACGACGACGCCGATCACGCCGGTGGCGCGACCGCCTTGCTTGCGGCGATGCCCGTGACACAGCTGCTTCGCGGAGCGGGCAGCTTCGCCGACGGCCCGGCCGGGACGGGCTGCCGCCGCGGCCAGCGCTGGCGCTGGGACGGCGTGAGCTTCGAGGTGCTGCACCCGGGCGAGGGTGAATCCTGGGACGACAACGAAGGCTCCTGCGTCCTCCGCGTGACTACCGAGACAGCTAGCCTGCTGCTGGTGGCCGACGTCGGGAGGCTTGCCGAGGACTCCCTCACCGCGCGGCCGGAACTGCGCGGGCGCCTGCAGGCGGACGTCGCGCTGGTCGGGCATCACGGTAGCCGGAGTTCATCCTCGCAGGCATGGGTGGACGCCGTGCAACCGCGCTGGGCGCTGGTGTCGGCGGGCTTCGGCAACCGCTGGGGCATGCCGCGCGCCGAAGTGCTGGCGCGCTGGCGCGCCGGCGGGGCGACGGCTCGCGGAACCCAGGACGAAGGCGCCCTTCGGCTGCGCCTGCCCGCCGCCGGAATGATGGCCGCACCGGCTGGCCAGGCGGCGAGTGAAAGGCGCTGGTGGCACGTCCGGACTGAGGGGGCGGGTGGAGGTACTGCCACCGCGCCCGGCAAGGTATGATGCCGGCCGATGTGGGAAATCATTCAGGCCGGCGGCCCGGTCATGTGGCCGATCATCCTCTGCTCCATCGGGGCGGCGGCGATCATCGTCGAACGCCTCTGGAGCCTGCAGGAGCGCAGGGTCATCCCGCGTGAGGTCACCAGCAAGGTCTGGAAGCTCGTCGAGACCCGGACCCTCACCGAGGCCCACGTCCGGGCGCTCGAACAGAACTCTCCGCTGGGGCGGGTGCTGGCCGCAGGGCTTGCCAACCGCGAGCGCGGGCGCGACCTCGTCAAGGAGGCCGTCGAGGACACCGGCCGGCACGTCGTCCACGAGCTCGAACGCTTCCTGGGCATGCTGGGCACCATCGCCGCCATTTCGCCGCTGCTGGGCCTGCTGGGCACCGTCACCGGCATCATCAATGCGTTCAACGCGATCATGGCGCGCGGCGTCGGCGACCCGACGGTGTTCGCCGCCGGCATTTCCGAGGCGCTGATAACCACCGCCGCGGGGCTGATCGTCGCCATCCCGGCGCTGGTCGGCTACCGATACCTGCGCGGCCACGTCGACGCGCTGGTCGTCGAGATGGAGAAGGAGGCGATCAAGCTCGTGCAGGTGCTGGACCGGCTGCCGGACAAGCCTGCATGAACCTGCGGCCGCGCCGCCACGAGGATCCCGAGCTCAACCTGACGTCGCTGATCGACGTCGTGCTGCTGCTGGTGATCTTCTTCATGGTCTCGACCACCTTCGTGCAGGAGGGCCGGCTGGCCGTGCAGCTGCCCTCGACGACCGTTCAGCCGCGCGCTGCCGGCGAGGAGCCGCTGGTCGTCACCGTCACGGCCGAGGGTGCCTACCGTGTGGCCGAGAAGGCGCTGGTCAACAATTCTCCCGACACCCTCCGCGCTGCGCTGGCGAAAGAGGCCGGCAAGGACCGCAACCGGGCGGTGACCTTGCGTGCCGACGGTCGCGCCACGCACCAGTCGGTGGTCACCGCCATGGACGTGATCGGCGCGCTGGGCTTCTCGCAGGTGAACATCGCCACTGTCGACGAGCCCGGCACAGCCGCGGAGCCGGGCAATGGCGCGCGCTGATCGCGCGCCGGACAAGCCGGTCGTCATTCCCGACGGCGCAGGCTGGGCCGTCTACCGGCGCCTGCTCGCCTACGCGAAGCCGCACTGGCCGATGTTCCTGCTGGGCGTCTTCGGCATGGCGCTGTTCGCCGCGGTCGACACGGGCCTCGCCTGGCTGGTCAAGCGCTTCCTCGACGGCGCATTTGTCGAGAAGGACCCCGACACGCTGGTGCTGGTGCCGGCCGGCATCATCATCCTGTTCACCGCGCGCGGCATCGGCGACTGGCTGTCGAACTTCGCGCCGGGCTGGGTCGGGCGCCACGTCATCAAGGCCATGCGCCGCGAGGTGTTCGCGCACTACCTGCGCCTGCCGACGGCTTTCTTCGACAAGGCCGGGTCCGCGCAGCTGCTCTCGCGCCTGACCTACAACATCGAGATGGTCGCCGAGGCCGCGACGACTGCGGTCACCTCGATGATCCGCGACACGCTGACCATCATCGGGTTGTTCGGCTGGTTGTTCTACAACAACTGGCGCCTGACGCTGTTCGCGCTGGCGGTGGCGCCGCTGATCGTCGGCCTGATGCGCGTGACCAATCGCCGCTTCCGCCGCTACAGCACGCGCATCCAGGGATCGATGGGCGACGTCACGCGGGTGGCCAAGGAAGCCATCGAAGGCCACCGCGCGATCAAGGTGTTCAACGCCCAGGCGGCCGAGGCGGCGCTGTTCGAGCGCGCCAACGAGCACAACCGCGCGAGCTACATGAAGCTCATCACGGTCAAGGCGGTCTCGAACCCGGTCGTGCAGATGATCGCCTCGCTGGGCCTGGCCGCCGTGATGTGGGTGGCGATCCGCGACGTCCTGCACAACGCGATGTCGGTCGGCGAATTCACGTCCTTCCTCACGGCGCTGCTGCTGGTCACGGCGCCGCTGCGGCGGCTGATCAACGTCGCCGGCCCGCTGCAGCAGGGCATCGCGGCCGGGCAGAGCGTTTTCGAAGTGCTCGACCAGGCGCCGGAGGGCGAGGGCGGGCCGCGCGCGATCGAGCGCGCGCGCGGCGAGGTCGAGTTCCGCGACGTCAGCTTCACCTACGACGACGACAAGGGCGCAGTGCTGCACGACGTGAACCTGCTGGCGCGGCCGGGCGAGCGGGTCGCCATCGTCGGGCGCTCCGGCAGCGGCAAGTCGACGCTCGTCAGCCTGCTGCCGCGCTTCTACGACCCGCGTCAGGGCGTGGTGATGCTCGACGGCGTGGATGTGCGCGAGTACCGGCTGCGCGACCTGCGCAACCAGGTGAGCCTGGTGAGCCAGGACGTAGTGCTCGTCAACGACTCGATCCGCAACAACATCGCCTTCAGCCGGCCGGAATCGACGCCGGCGCAGGTCGAGGCAGCGGCGCAGGCCGCGCACGTGATGGAGTTCGCGGGCGCATTGCCCGAGGGCCTCGACACCCAGGTCGGCGATCGCGGATCGCAGCTGTCGGGCGGCCAGCGCCAGCGCGTCGCGATCGCGCGCGCGCTGCTCAAGGACGCGCCGGTGCTGATCCTCGACGAGGCGACCTCGGCGCTCGACAGCGAGTCGGAACGCACCATCCAGGCGGCGCTCGACGTGCTGCTGCAGGGACGCACCACGCTGGTCATCGCGCACCGGCTCTCGACCATCGAGCAGGCTGATCGCATCCTCGTCATGGAGGACGGGCGCGTGATCGAGAGCGGCACCCACGCCGAACTCATCGCGGCCGGCAAGGCCTACGCCTCGCTGCACCGACTGCAGTTCAACGCCTGAGCATGGAAGCCTGGCTGCTCCGCACCTGGTACGGCGACACGCGCCGCGGGCTGTGGCTGTTGCCGCTGGCGTGGCTGTTCGGCGCCGTCGTGGCCTTGCGCCGAATCGCTTTCCAGGCTGGCTTGCTGCGCGTGCACCGCCTGTCGCGGCCCGTGATCGTGGTCGGCAACATCACGGTGGGTGGCACCGGCAAGACGCCGCTGACGCTGTGGCTGGCGCGGCGCCTCGCGGGTCGTGGCCTCAGGCCGGGAATCGTCAGCCGCGGCTACGGCGGTCGCGAGGCCGGCGCCAGGCTCGTCGCGCCCGACGCGAGCCCGGCCGAGGTCGGCGACGAACCGGCGCTCATGGCCGCCCGGCGCGTGGCGCGCGTCGCCGTCGGCGCCGACCGGCCTGCGGCCGCGGCGCTGCTCGAGCAGGACTGCGACGTGATCCTGTCCGATGACGGCCTGCAGCACCTGGCATTGGGTCGCGACGCAGAGATCATCGTCATCGATGGCCTGCGCGGCCTGGGCAACGGCCGGCTGCTGCCGGCGGGTCCGCTGCGCGAACCCGAGGGACGGCTGGCTCACGCCGACCTGCTGGTGGTCACGGGGGGGCAGTTCGCCGGTCTCGAGTCGTGTGAGATGCGCGTCGAACCCGTTGCACTCGTGGCGCTCGCGGGCGCTGCGCGACGGCCGCTGTCAAGCCTGGCTGGCCAGCGCGTTCACGCGGTCGCCGCGATTGGCAATCCGGAACGTTTTTTTGCACTGCTGAGGACGGCGGGCCTGGAGGTCGTCGGGCACGCGCTGCCGGATCACCATGCCCTCGCGAGTACCGACCTTGACTTCGGCGACGACCTTCCGGTGCTCATGACCGAGAAGGATGCCGTAAAATGCCGTTCGTTCGCCCGCGCCGGGTGGGAATACCTGGAGGTCGAGGCGGGCTTCGCGCCCGACGACGTGGCGCGTCTCGATGCCCTGCTGGACCGCGCGCTCGCGCGTGCCCGCTGACCCACACAGCTGATCGAGGAGCACGCCTTGGACCGAAAACTGTTCGACATCCTGGCCTGTCCCATCTGCAAGGGACCGCTGGTCGAGGCGCGCGAGAGCCATGAGCTGGTCTGCCGCGCCGACCGTCTTGCATACCCGATCCGCGACGGCATCCCGGTGATGCTCGAGGAAGAGGCGCGCCACCTGAACCTCGACGACCCGCTGCTCGAGAGATAGTCGCGTGTTCAGGGTCGTGATTCCGGCGCGCCACGCGGCCAGCCGCCTGCCGGGCAAGCCGCTCGCGGACATCGGCGGCAAGCCGATGATCCAGCACGTTCACGCGCGCGCGGTCGAGTCGGGCGCTGCCGAGGTGATCGTCGCAACCGACGACGCGCGCATCGCCAGCGCCTGCGCGGCCTTCGGCGCCGAGGTGCAGATGACTTCGCCGTCGCATGCCTCGGGCACCGACCGGCTCGCCGAAGTGGCGGCCAGGCGCGGCTGGCGCGACGACGAAGTGGTGGTCAACGTGCAGGGCGACGAGCCGCTGCTGCCGCCGGTGCTGGTGCGCCAGGCCGCGGCGCTGCTCGCGGGCAGTCCCGCCGCGGCGATCGGCACGCTTGCCACGCCGATCGAGTCTTTGCGCGAATTCCTCGATCCGAACGTGGTCAAGGTGGTGATCGGCGCCGAGGACCGCGCGCTGTACTTCAGCCGCGCGCCGATCCCCTGGCCGCGCGACGGGGCGGTGGCGGGCCTTGCGAGCCAGACCGAGTTCGCGGGCGCGCTGCGCCACGTCGGCATCTATTCCTATCGCGTCGGCGCGCTCAAGCGCCTGGCGTCGATGCCGCCCTCCAGCCTCGAACGCAGTGAGAAGCTGGAACAGCTGCGGGCACTGCAGGCCGGCATGATCATCGCGGTGGGCGTCGCCTTCGAGCGGCCCGGCCCTGGCGTGGATACCGCCGAGGACCTCGAGCGCGTGCGCGCGCTCATCGCGGGCCAGGGCGGCCAGTGAGCCCCGCGTCGATTCGCGGCGACATCTCGCCGTTCCACGGCGTCGGCATCAACCGCCTGGCCAATGCCCGCGCCAGGCGTGGCCTGCCCGTCATCCACATGGAGGTCGGCCAGCCGAC
>JADZCS010000028.1 GCA_020851435.1 Gammaproteobacteria bacterium
ACTTCGCGCGAGCTCGTGTCCAGTTCCACCTCGCCGGCGACGAGCCGGCTGTCCGCCGAGCCTGCCGCCCGGCGGGCGAGGGCCCTGAGCCTCGCCGCCAGTTCGGCGATCGCGACCGGTTTCACGACGTAGTCGTCCGCACCGCTGTCGAGGCCGCCGATGCGGTCTTCCAGCGCGTCGCGCGCGGTGAGTATCAGCACCGGGGTGCGGTCGCCCCGCGCACGCAGCCTGCGCAGCAGGTCTGACCCGCTGAGTCGCGGCAGGCCGAGGTCGAGGATCACTGCGGCGAATTCGTCTGTGGCCAGGGCCGCCTCCGCCGCCAGGCCGTCGTGCGTCCACTCGACGGCGAAGCCGCGCTGCCGCAGGCCCACCTGCAGGGCGTCCCCGAGCAGCGCGTCGTCCTCGACCAGCAGTACCCTCATGCGTCAGCCCCGTTGGTCCTCGTCGTCATCGTGCTCGTCTGCGCCGCTCTCAGTTGCGGCACCGGCGGACTCGGATGCCTGGCCGGCGTCGACGGCGACCTGTCCGCCGGTGGCCAGGGTCCAGGTCCAGAATGCCAGCACCGCGGTGGCCAGCGAAAGGCCGACCAGCGGTCTGGCGCTGCCGCCGGCGGCGGCGACGCCGCGCTTGTATCCTGTGACCATCGCGCGGGCCAGGTTCTCGCGGTGCGCGATGCTGGAGGCAAGCACGCCCACCAGGTGCAGGCCGACCACCACCAGCCAGGCGTTGGCGAAGGCCTCGTGCAGTTCCTCCAGTGCGTCGCCGCCGATCTCCTGGAAGTTCATGTAGCCCGTCACGCAGGTCGCTGCCGCCAGGCCGATGATGGCATAAACGGCCCAGCTGCCCGCCGGGTTGTGACCGGTGTGCTCGCTGGGCGAGCGGGTCGCCAGTCCCTTGAGGTAACGCAGCGCCGCGAGCGGTCCGAACGCGAAGGAACTGAAGCGCGAATACTTCGTGCCGACGAAGCCCCACACCAGCCGGAACGCGATCAGTCCCGCGACCGTGTAGCCCAGCATCACGTGGACGTTGCGCAGGCGTTCGCTCTCGGACAGCACGTAGGCGCCGACGAACGACGCGGCCAGTCCCCAGTGAAAAATGCGCAGGGGAAGGTCCCAGACCAGCTTGTGTGCCTTGTCGTTGCTGCCGCTCATTGCGCCTTCCTCTTGTGTTCGTGTTCCTCGCCCTCTTCTTCGTAGACGCCCTGGGCGGCCTGCTTGTGGCAGGCCTGGCAGTTCGCGGCCGACTTGACCTCGGCACTGCTCCAGCGCGCCTTCGTCACCTCGCGATGCTCGCGCTGGAACCAGGCGGTCTCGGTGATACGAAGCTGGGTTGCGCTCGACGAGTCCTTGCCGGTGCGGCCGGCGTGGGATTCGAGATAGCGGCCGATTTCGGCGGCGACCGCGGCGTCGAGCGATGCATCGGTGCCGAAGTGCTTCTCCAGGCCGCCCATCACGGCACGCCACGAGGACGCGGGCAGGGCCCAGCCGGGGTAGGGCACGTGGCAACTGCCACATTCCTCGCGCCATGCGGCCGCGCCGGCGGCGGGAGCGGAGGGCGTCGCCGAAAGGGCGGCTTCCGGCAAGGCGAGGGCCAGCAGGCCCGTGGCAGTGATCCACGCAACGCAGTTCGCGTAGCGGCGCTTGCGATCGTCGTGCATGTCGTTCACTCCTAGCGGTTCAGGGAGGTGAGCCAGGTGAGCAGGTCGCCTTTCTCGGTGGCGGTGCACTCCCGGGAGAAGACGTCCTTGCAATTGCGCTTGAACCACTTGGCGGTCTTGGCCGCGTCCGTGAAGCGCTTCGGGTTGGCGACGGGGGCGAAGGGCTCGATGGCCTTGCCCGTGACAGCATGGCGGCCTGCGGCGCGCGGGTCGGCCGTATGACAGCTCGCGCAGCTCCAGTCGCTGCCCTTCTGGCTGAACAGGCGCTCGCCACGCGCCGCGGAAAAGCCCTTGAAGCCCGGCGATTCGCTGCGGGCCGCGGCGGCGAATTCGGCCAGCTGCCCGGCCGGCGTCGTCGCGCCTGCCGCCGGGGCCATCGCGAGCATGAGCAGGATCAGGGTCGGCTTGTGCATCGGGGTAACTCCTCTCTGGACGGTCGGAAGCCTACGGGCTGGACCCTTAGCGCTTCCTTAAGGCGGCCGATGCGCAAAATCGCGCTTGCAGTACGCGCCGAACGCCGCAACATTGGGCTGATGTCCAATTCCCCTTGTCATCGCGCATGCGCCGCCTGACCCCCGTGGCTGCCACCCCGGAGGACGGCGCGGCTTCCATCAAGGGTTTCTTCGGTGTATTCCGCTACGGCCGGCGGGCGCTCACGCTCGTGTGGGGCACCAGCCCTGGGCTGACCTTGTCGCTGGGGCTGCTGACGCTGCTCGCCGGCCTGCTGCCGGCCGGCATGGCCTGGGTGGGAGCGCAGATCGTCGACGCGGTGGTGGCGGCCATCCGCGCGGGCGACGGCGACGCGCGCCACGTCCTCGAATACGTGGCCATCGAGGGCCTGCTGGTCGCGTTGCTCGCTGCCGCACAGCGCGGCCTGTCGCTGTGTCAGTCGCTGCTGCGCGCGCAACTGGGACAGCGCGTCAACGTGATGATTCTCGAGAAGGCGTTGACGCTGGAGCTGGCGCAGTTCGAGGACTCCGAGTTCTACGACAAGCTCACGCGTGCCCGCCGCGAGGCTTCGGTTCGGCCGCTGTCACTGGTGATGCGCAGCTTCGGGCTCGCGCAGAACGGGGTGTCGCTGATCAGCTATGGCGTGCTGCTCGCGCAGTTTTCGCCCTGGGCCGTGCTCGTGCTGCTGGTCGCCGGCCTGCCTTCGTTCTTCGCCGAGGCCAAGTTCTCGGGCGACGCATTCCGCCTGTTCCGCTGGCGTTCGCCGGAAACGCGCATGCAGATGTACCTCGAGACGGTCATCGCGCGCGAGGACCACGCCAAGGAGGTCAAGCTGTTCGGCCTCGGCCGCCGGCTGCTCGATCGCTATCGCGAGATATTCTCCAGGCTCTATGCAGAGGATCGCGCGCTGTCGATCCGGCGTGACCTGTGGGGATTCGCGCTGGGCCTGGTGGCGACGGCAACGCTCTACGGCGCCTACGCCTGGACTGCCGTCAGCACGGTGCAGGGCGAGATCAGCCTCGGCCTCATGACCATGTACATCGCGCTGTTCCGCCAGGGGCAGTCCGCGGTCTCGGCGATCCTGTCCGCCGTCGGCGGAATGTACGAGGACAACCTGTATCTGTCGACCCTGTACGACTACCTCGAGACGCCCGTGCCGCCCCGGCGCGGCTCGCTGCCCCGCGGCCCCGATCCTTCGGACGGCATCCGCTTCGAACACGTCGGCTTCACCTACCCGGGCACGTCGCAGCCGGCGCTCACGGACATCACGCTGCACCTGAAGCCTGGCTCCAGCCTGGCCCTGGTAGGCGAGAACGGTTCCGGAAAGACCACGCTGATCAAGCTGCTGACGCGCCTGTATGCGCCGACCGAGGGTCGCGTGCTGCTGGACGGGCTCGATCTCGCGGAATGGGACGAGGTTGCCCTGCGCGAGCGCGTCGGCGTCATCTTCCAGGATTTCGCGCGCTACCAGCTCAAGGTCGGCGAAAACGTCGGCGCAGGCGACGAGGCGAGCTTCGAGGACGAGTCGCGCTGGCGCGAGGCCGCGACCAAGGGCCAGGCGGCGGAATTCATCGAGCGCCTGCCCGCCGGATACTCGACGCAGCTCGGAAAATGGTTCAGGGATGGCCGCGAGCTGTCGGGCGGCCAGTGGCAGAAGATAGCGCTGTCGCGGGCCTTCATGCGCACCCGCGCCGACGTGCTGGTGCTCGACGAGCCCACTGCCGCGATGGACGCGCGCGCCGAGGCCGAGGTCTTCGCACACTTCCGCGCGCTCGCCAGCGACCGCATCACCATCCTGATCTCGCACCGCTTCTCGACCGTGCGCATGGCCGACCAGATCGCGGTGCTCGACCAGGGTCGCGTCGTCGAGCACGGCAACCACGATGAACTCATGGCGCGCGGCGGGACATACGCGCAGTTGTTCACGTTGCAGGCACGCGGTTACCGGTAGTGCCATGATCACGCGCGGCGCCGGTCCGGGGATATTCAGTCCTCCGCGCGCCGGACGGCGCTGATTGCTCCGGACTGAACATCCCCGACCCGGCGCCGCGCTGCCTTGGCGGGTGGTCGGCCGGACCGACCACCGAGCGCCGTGCTGCCTCGGCGCATCGTCCGGCCTGCCCGATCGGCGGGGGCTGCCCACAACGTGAAGGCGGCCTGGGTGGTGCACGGCAGGCGTGCACGGTATGCCAGGTCCGTAGCAATCAGCGCCGTCCGGCGCGCGGAGGACCTGGCATACCGGGTGCGCCTGCCGTGCTCAGCGTGGCACCACCGCGTGGTCAGCCTCGCGCCTGGTTCGACTTCGCGTCGAGGACCGCCCAGCGATCGAACGCTGCGGACAAGGCCACGTCGATGGCCGCCGCGCGATCGGCATCGGCGCGGACGGCCGCGGGATCGCGGCGGTGGTAGTCGGGCTCGGCCATGCGCGCCACGAGTTCGTGCTGCTCGCGTTCGAGTGCCTCGATCTGCGCGGGCAGCTGCTCGAGCTCGCGCGTCTCCTTGAAGGACATCTTCACGCGCGCGGGAGCGGCGGCCGGGACGCTGGCTGACGCAGGGGCTTCGCGCGCAGGCTCGCGGTCCGGGCTGCGTGCGGCGGCTGGCTTCGGACGCTGTTCCAGCCAGTCGGTGTAGCCACCGACGTACTCGCGCCAGCGGCCATCGCCTTCGCAGGCGAGGGTCTGGGTCACGACGTTGTCGAGGAACTGCCGGTCGTGGCTCACCAGCAGCAGCGTGCCAGGGTATTCCTGCAGGGTCGACTCGAGCAGCTCCAGCGACTCGATGTCGAGGTCGTTGGTGGGCTCGTCGAGCACCAGCACGTTGGCGGGCCGCGCGAACAGGCGGGCCAGCAGCAGCCGGTTGCGCTCGCCGCCCGAGAGCATCTTCACGGGCGCGTTGGCGCGCTGCTGCGGAAACAGGAAGTCGGCCAGGTAACTGGTCACGTGCTTGCGCTGGCCGGCGATTTCCACCCAGTCGGAGCCAGGGCTGATGGTGTCGGCCAGCGTCTTCTCGGGGTCGAGCTGCTCGCGGAGCTGGTCGAAGTAGGCGACCTGGATGTTGCTGCCCAGTCGCACGGTTCCGGAGTCCGGCGCGAGTTCGCCGAGGATCAGGCGGATCAGCGTCGACTTGCCGGCGCCGTTCGCACCTATGAAGCCGAAGCGGTCGCCGCGCATGATGCGCAGCGAAAGGCCTTCGACGATCGCGCGGTCGCCGAAGCTCTTCGCGACGTTCTCGAGTTCGGCGACCAGCTTGCCGGAGCGCTCGCCGGCGTCGATGGCGAGCCTGACGTTGCCGATGCGCTCGCGGCGCGCGGCGCGGTCGCGGCGCAGTTGCTCGAGCCGCTGCACGCGACCCTCGTTGCGGGTGCGGCGGGCCTCGACTCCGCGACGGATCCAGACCTCTTCCTGCGCCCAGAACTTGTCGAACTTGCGGTTGGCCACGGCCTCGGCCGCAAGCTGTCCTGCCTTGCGCTCCTCGTAGGCCGAGTAGTTGCCCGGGAACGAGCGCAGCAGGCCGCGGTCGAGCTCGACGATGCGCGTGGCGACGCGATCGAGGAAGGCGCGGTCGTGGGTGATCACCACGGCCGCGGGGCCGGCGCGCAGCAGGTCCTCGAGCAGCGTGATGCCGTCGATGTCGAGATGGTTGGTGGGCTCGTCGAGCAACAGCAGGTCCGGCTGCTGGGCGAAGGCCAGCGCCAGCGCCGCGCGCTTGGACTCGCCGCCCGAGGCGCCGTTGACGGGCTTGGCGGGGTCGAGGTCGAAGCGGTGCAGGTATTCGTTGAGGCGGGTTTCGAGGCGCCAGCGTTCGCGGTCGTCGTGCAGGGCTTCGAAGTCGCCGCGCAGCGTGAGGCTCTCGCGCAGGGTGCCTGCCGCGGGCAGTTCCGGTTCCTGCTCGACGACCGAGCACCTGAGGCCGTCGGCGCGCTGCATGTCGCCGTCATCGAGGCCGGTGAGGCCCGCGAGGATGCGCAGCAACGAGGACTTGCCCGTGCCGTTGCGGCCGATCAGGCCGATGCGCTCGCCCTCCTGGATGGCGAGGTTCGCCCGGTCCAGCAGCGGGTGCAGGCCGTAGGCGAGTTCGGCGTCTATGAGGGTGACTAGGGTCATGGGGCAGGGCATCGTCCGCGCGGGCAGGCGCGGACGCGCACGCGCTCAGATGAGCGAGTGGTAGACCTTCTGCACGTCGTCGTCCTGCTCGAGCTTGTCGATGAGCTCGAGGACTTCGCGGGCCTGTTCCTCGGGCAGTTCGACCGGCGTCTGGCAGATGTATTCCTGCTCCGCGGAAATGGGGGCGATGCCGCGGGCCTCGAGCGCCGCCTGCAGGGTGCCGAAGTTCTCGAACAGGCAGCGCGCCACCAGTTGCGGCTCGCCCTTGTCGTCGGTGCTCTCGCCCATCTCCTCGAGGCCGTGGTCGATCAGGTACAGCTCGAGGTCGTCCTGGTCGATGCCTTCCGGCTTGAGGCGGAACACGCCCATCTTCGTGAACTGGAAGGCCACGCTGCCGGCGTTGCCCATGTTGCCGCCGTTCTTGCTGAACAGGTTGCGCACGCTGGCGACCGTGCGCACCGGGTTGTCGGTGGCGGTCTCGACCAGGATCGCGATGCCGTGCGGCGCGTAGCCCTCGTACAGGACTTCCTGGTAGTCGGCCGCTTCCTTGCCGGAGGCGCGGCGGATGGCGGACTCGACCTTGTCCTTGGGCATGTTGATCGCGCGCGCGTTCTGGATCACGCGCCGCAGGGTCGGGTTGTTGGCCGGGTCGGTGCCACCGCTCCGGACGGCGATGGTGATGTCCTTGCCGATGCGGGCGAACTGCTTCGCCATGCGGTTCCAGCGCGCGAACATCGCGTGCTTGCGGACTTCGAAAATGCGTCCCATGGGTATCGCTCGGGGGCCGGATCGGGCCGCGATTTTACCGGTCTAGCCGCCGGCGCGCTTGACCTTGTAGCCGCGCCGCTCGAGTTCGGCCACCAGGGCATCGCGGTGGTCGCCCTGGATCTCGATGCGGCCGCCGTCGACGCATCCCCCCGAGCCGCAGCGCCGCTTGAGGTCCGAGGCCAGGGCCTCCAGCTCCGCCGGCGTCAGCGGCAGGCCGGCCACGACCGAGACTCCCTTGCCCTTGCGTCCGGCCGTCTCGCGCGAGACCCGGACGATGCCGTCGCGCGCGGGCTGTCCCTGGGCGGTCCGGCAGGCGCAGTCCTTGACCGGCCGGCGGCAGCCGGGGCAGATCGATCCCAGGCCAGTGGTGTAGACGACGTTGGAAGGGGCGGTCCGCGGCTTCATGCCGCATAGGTTGCCACAGCCGAACCCCGCGGCGCGGCCCCGGGTGGCACAATGCCAGCCCGTCGATGCTGACCCGCCCCAGGACCCCACCGTGGCCGACCCCAACGCCCCTGCAGCCTCGCCCGCCGAGCGGCCGAAGTCCAAGTCGCTGAAGCCGCTCGCGGCGCTGGTGCCGTTCCTCAAGCCCTACCGCGCGGCCCTGCTGCTCGCGCTGGGCGCGCTGCTGGTCGCCTCCGCGGCGATGCTTGCCCTGCCGGTCGCCCTGCGCTACCTCATCGACGACGGCCTGAGCTCGCGCAGCGCCGGCGTGGTCAACACTTACTTCCTGGCCTTCCTCGGCGCGGCCATGGTGTTCGGCGTGTTCGCGGCGCTGCGCTTCTACCTCGTGACCTGGCTGGGCGAGCGCGTGGTCGCCGACATCCGCGAGGCGGTGTACCGGCGCGTGATCCGGCTCGACCCGACGTTCTACGAGGTGACGCGCACCGGCGAGGTGCTGTCGCGCCTGACCACCGACACGACGCTGGTCCAGTCGATCTCTGGCGTCAGCCTGTCGATCGCGCTGCGCTCGACGCTGAGCCTGGTGGGCTCGCTGGCGATGCTCGCGCTGACGAGCCTCAAGCTCACCGCCATCATGCTGGTGCTGCTGCCCGTGGTGCTCGTGCCGCTGATCACCTTCGGCCGGCGCGTGCGGCGCCTCTCGCGCGACTCACAGGATCGCATCGCCGACTCCAGCGGCCTGGCCGGCGAGACGCTCAACGCCATCCAGACGGTGCAGGCCTACACGCTCGAAGACCTGCACGCGGACCGCTTCGGCCGCGCGGTCGAGGACTCGTTCAAGGTGGCGGTGATCCGGGCGCGCGTGCGCGCCTACATGACCGCCGGCGCGACCTCGCTGGTCTTCGGCGCCATCACGGTAGTGCTGTGGCTGGGTGCGCACTCGGTGCTCGACGGCACGATGAGCGCCGGCGAGCTGGGCCAGTTCCTGCTCTATGCCGCCTATGTCGCAGTGGCGGCCGCGTCGCTGTCCGAGACCTGGGGCGAGGTCCAGCGCGGCGCCGGCGCCATGGAGCGCCTGGTCGAGCTCAGGAACGCCGAGCCCACGATCGCCGCACCGGCGACGCCCACGCCGCTGCCCGTGCCGGGCGAGGGCCGCATCCAGTTCCAGGGCGTCGGTTTCAGCTATCCGTCGCGCCCGGAATCGCGCGCCCTCGACGACTTCACCCTGGAGATCGCGCCCGGCGAGACCATCGCCTTCGTGGGACCCTCGGGCGCAGGCAAGAGCACGACCTTCCAGCTCCTGCTGCGCTTCTACGATCCGCAGCAGGGCAGCGTGCGCATCGACGGCGTGGACATCGCCCAGGCCCGCCCCGAGGACGTGCGCGGCCGCATCGGCCTCGTGCCGCAGGACACGGTGCTGTTCGGCACCAGCGTGCGCGAGAACATCCGCTACGGCCGCCCGGGCGCGACGGACGCCGAGATCGAGGCGGCCGCGCAGGCGGCGGCTGCCGACGGCTTCATCCGTGCCCTGCCACAGGGTTACGACACTTTCCTCGGCGAGCGCGGCACGCGCCTGTCGGGCGGCCAGCGCCAGCGCATCGCGATCGCGCGCGCCGTGCTGCGCGACCCGCCGATCCTGCTGCTCGACGAGGCGACCAGCGCCCTCGACTCCGAGAGCGAGCAGCTCGTGCAGCAGGCGCTCGAGCGGCTCATGGAGCGGCGAACCACCATCATCATCGCGCACCGGCTTTCGACCGTGCTCGAGGCGGATCGCATCGTGGTCATGGATCACGGCCGCATCGTCGCGATCGGCCGGCACGAGGAACTCATCAAGGGCGACGCGCTGTATGCGCGCCTGGCGGCGCTGCAGTTCAGCGACGCGATCCGCAGCGCCGACTGATCAGGCGCGGTCGGCCCGCGTCGCGAGGCTCCACTCGAGGAAGCGCGCGACCGCGTTCACTCCGGCGAGCGCGCGCACGGAATTGAAGGCTTCCCAGAAGTGCTGCGCGCCGGCGAGCTCCGCGTAGGCCACCGGCGCGCGTGACATCGCGCGCAACTGGCCGGCAAACAGGCGCGCTTCCTCGACGACGACCAGCGAATCGTGCGTGCCGTGCAGCAGGAAGAACGGCGGTGCGTCCGCGCGAACCTGCATGACTGGCGAGGCGAGGTCCCAGGTCTCCGCATCGTCCGCGAGCGGCCGCTCCATCACGGTCCTGCCCAGCCAGTCGGCCATGATCCCGCCGTCGAAGCGGAGTCCGTGACGGTCCGGGAAGTCGTACACGCCGTAGAACGGCACGCAGGCGTCGACGTGCGTGTCGGCGGACTCGAAGCCTGGCTGCAGCGAGGGCTCGTTCGGCGTCAGCGCCAGCAGCGAGGCAAGGTGGCCGCCGGCCGAGCCGCCCGTGACCGCGATGAACGAAGGATCGCCGCCGTAGTCCGCGATGTTGGCGCGGATCCAGGCCAGCGCGCGCTTGCAGTCGACGAGATGCGCCGGGAAGCGCGCGTGGGGACTGAGGCGGTAGTTGATCGCGACCACCACCCAGCCGCGCGCGGCCATGTGGTTCATCAGCGGCCGGGCCTGCTGCCGCTTGGTGCCAATCACCCAGGCGCCGCCGTGGATCTGCAGCAGCACCGGCGCGCCCTTCACGCCGGCCTTCGGTCGGTAGATGTCGAGCCTGTGGCGCCCATGCCCATCGGAGTAGGGGATGTCGGCCAGGCGCTCGACGCCGGGTTCGCGCAGGGAGAAGGGCAGGGCCAGCAGCCGCAGCGGTATTCGGTCCGAGAGGCTCGCGCGGCGCGCCGCCGGGATCCTCTCGCGGTAGTTCCTGCCCAGCGCCTGGACCAGCGCCTGTTCCAGCACGACAGGCGTCGGTCGGGCGCGCAACTGCGCCAGCATGAACAGGCCCCAGGACAGCACCGACAGCGCGAGCGCCAGACGGCCGGGCAGGTGCTCGAGCGCGCCCGCGAGCGCGAAGCCCGCAGCGACCAGCGCCGACACGATGATGTGAAATACGGCGAGCTCGCTGCCCAGCCAGCCGGATATGAACCACCAGACGTTGCCCCAGCCCAGGTTGCGTACCCGCAGCACCGAGGCGACCGCAAGCCCGGCGCCCCAGCAGGCGAGTGCGAGAAAGATCCAGGCCAGGGTCGAGGTCGACATCAGGCCTGCACGCGCAGGTCGACGCGATGCGGGGCGGGGATGCAGGCGATTTCGATCGGTTCGGCCCGGCCGCGCAGGGCCATGGGCGGCAGGTCGATGACGCCTAGGTGGTCCACGCCGCCCGGCAGTTCCCGGATGATCGACTTTGCGATCAGCGCTTCGCCGGCGCGCGCGCGCTGCGAGAGCCGCGCCGCCACGTTGACCGTGTCGCCGATGATCGTATAGCTGTCGTAGCCCGGGACGCCGATACGCCCGGCGATGACGGCGCCGAAACTCACGCCGATGCCCAGGCCGGTCTCGATTCCGAGCCTCTGTTTCCAGTCCTCCGCGAGCCAGCTGTAGCGCGCGAGCATCTCGCGCGCCGCGTTGACTGCACGCAGGCCGGCATCCGGCGACTCGACCGGGATGCCGAAAGTGGCGATGAGGCAGTCGCCGGCGGGGCCGAAGATCGTGCCGCCGTGGCTGATAGCGATGGACGTCAGCAGCGTGAAGTACTCGTTGAGCAGCGTCACGACCTCGGCCGGCTCGCGGCGCTCGGCGAGCGGCGTGAAGCCGCGCATGTCGGCGAACATCACCATGCCCACCGCGCGAACGTACTCGCTGCCCAGGGCCTCCTGGGACGTCGGCGCTTCGCGATAGCGGCGCACCTCGCGCAGTTCGATGAGGTTGCCGGCCGGATCGCGCAGGAACACGCGTTCGGTCCCGGGGGCCTCGGCCGCGCCGGACACCACGTGCGCGATGCCCATGCGCGACAGCTCGGCACGCGCCGTGGCGATGCTCTCGACGGCAAACCCGACGTAGGGTTCGCTGGCGCCGATGTCCTTGCCGCCCGATGCCTTGCCGCCGCCAGCGGTGAGCCCCAGCACCCGTGCATAGAAATCGCGCGTCTCGGCGTTCTCGATCACGCCCGACGGCGCGGCGCTGGGGTTCTGGTGGAGTTCGAGCACCCGGATGGACATTTCCACGGTCCCTGTTGTCGTCCGCGATCAGCGGTTGCGCTTGCGCTTGAGCCCCGCGACGTAACGCCCCAGCGTCGGCGAGATGGCGCCACGCGGGATCATCGCGTCGATGAGCCAGAACTTGCCCGGTGACGCGACCGCCTGTTCCAGGGCCTGCCAGAGGCCGGCCCGCGTGTGGACGCGTACGCCCTCGCCGCCGAGCGGTTCCGCGCAGGCGGCGAAGTTCCAGTCGTCGAGCTCGCTGTAGCGCGAGTCCGGCTCGAACACACGCATCATCTCCCAGCTCTGGTTGTTGAACACGACCACGATCGGGTCCCAACCGTAACGGCGGCAGTTGCCGAGCTCCCAGCCGGTCATCTGGAAGGCGCCGTCGCCGACCAGCACCAGCGGGCGCCGGCCCGTGGCCGCCTGCACGCCGAGGCCCGCCGGCACGCCGTAGCCCATCGATGCATAGTAGCCGGGGGCGACCAGTTCGGCGTGACCGATGTCCAGCGCCGTGAACAGGCAGTCGCCCATGTCCGCGGCCATCGGCATGGGTCCGTGGCGGCGGAACAGTTCCTGGATCGCTGCGGCAACGTCGGCGGGCGTTATGCCGGCCTCGTCGGCGACGAACACCTGCGGCGCCTGGGGTTCGGGCACGAGCGGCAGCGGTGTGTGGCGGGTGGTCGTGCCGTCCAGCAGCCCGTCGACCAGCGCGGCCAGCGGAACGTCCGCGTAGCGGTGATGGCCGATGCGCACCGCGCCGTCGCGCGCCAGCAGCATCGCGCGGGGGTCGAGCCGGGTTTCGGAGATGCCGAAGTTGGTGTCGGAGGGAATCACCCCGAGCAGCAGCAGGCAGTCCGAGCGCTCCACCAGGTCCGTGATCGCGGGGTCGCCGGCGACGCCTAAATAGGTTCCGAGCAGCGGCGAGTCCGGGCCGGCGAGCAGGCCGCGGCCCATGAAGGAGGTGACCACCGGCAAGCCGAGCTGGCGCACCAGTTGCTCCACGCGCGCCTCGAGTCCGAAGCGGCGGACCTCTACGCAGACCATGACGACCGGTGCGCGCGCCGCGGCGAGGCGCGCGCGCACCTCGGCGACGCATTCAGCGATCGCTTCGGGTGAAGCCGTCGGCATGACGGGGTCCGGCGCGGCGGCGCATTCGGCGTCGACCAGGTCGCGCGGCAACTCGAAGTAGACGGGCCGCGAGCGCTGGATGCAGTTGCCCAGCACGCGCGAGATCGCCTCGGGCGCCAGCCGCGGGTCGTCGAGCCGCGCCTGGTCGCAGGTGATCTCGCGATAGATCAGGAACTGCGAATCCAGCGTCTTGACCTGGTGGTGCAGCCCCAGGCCGCCACGGCCCTCGTGGGTGCCCGGGGCGCCGGAAATCACGACCAGCGGCACCTGCTCGGCATAGGCCGAGGCCACCGCGTTGACCGCATTGAGCGCGCCCGCGCCCCAGGTGACGGCCATCGCGCCAGGCCTGGAGGTGATGCGCGCGGCTGCATCAGCGGCAAAGCCCACTGCTGGCTCGTGGCTGAGCGTGTGCAGAGGCAGGATGGCCGAGCGCTCCATCACGGTGAAGAGCGGCAGTGCGAAGTCGCCGGGAATGCCGAAGACCTGGCCGACACCCGCCCGCTTCAGCGCCCCCAGCAGCGACTCGGCCAGGTTCACGATGCCCTCACTTGCCCTTGGCCGGCGCTTCGACCGGGACCGGGAAGCCGCGCTTGCGCATCAGCGCCGCGATGCCGGGATCGCGGCCGCGGAAGGCGCGATAGCCGTCAGCGGGATCGACGGTGTTGCCGACCGAGAACACGTACTTCCTCAGTCGCGCGGCAACGGCCGGGTCCCAGGGGCCGCCGGCCTCGGTGAAGGCCTCCCAGGCGTCCGCCGTCAGCGTGTCAGACCACAGGTAGCTGTAGTAGCCCGCGGAATAGCCGTCGCCCGAGAACACGTGCATGAACTGCGGCGTGCGGTGCCGCATCACGATTTCCTTCGGCATGCCCAGCGCGGCGAGCGTGTCGCGCTCGAAGGCGTCCGCATCGATCTTCGCCGAGCCGGCGAGGTGCAGCTTCATGTCGATCAGGGCGCTGGACAGGTACTCGACCGTGTCGAAGCCCTCATTGAACTTCGAGGCGCGCTGGTTGCGCTCGACCAGTTCGCGAGGCATGGGCTTGCCGGTCTGGTAGTGCAGGGCGAAGCGATCCAGCACCTCGGGCGTCGACAGCCAGTGCTCGAGCAGCTGGGACGGGAACTCGACGTAGTCGCGAACCACGTTGGTCCCGGAGACCGTCGGGTAGCTGACGTTCGACGACAGCCCGTGCAGGGCGTGGCCGAACTCGTGGAACAGCGTGGTCGCGTCGGTCCAGCTGATGAGCACGGGCTCGCCGGGCGCGGGCTTCACGAAGTTGGCGTTGTTCGAGACGATGGTCGTGACCTCGCCGTCGAAACGCTCCTGGTTGCGGTAGGCATTCATCCAGGCGCCCGAGCGCTTGCCCTGGCGCGCGTAGGGGTCGAAGTACCACAGGCCGACGTTCCTGCCGCTCGCGTCGCTGACCTCGAACACCGTTACGTCAGGGTGGTACACGGGCACCTTGCCCGCCGGCAGGGCCTTGAAGTGCAGCCCGAACACGCGCTCGGCCACGTAGAACATGCCCTCGCGCAGCTTGTCGAGCTGCAGGTAGGGCTTCAGCTCGTTCTCGTCGAGGTCGTACTTGGCCTTGCGGACCTTCTCGGCGTAGTAGCGGTAGTCCCAGGGCTCGATGCTGATGCCGGCCTTGCCGGCGTCGGCGATCGCCTGCATGTCGGCGACCTCCTCGTGCACGCGCGCCACGGCGGGCTTCCAGACGGCTTCCATGAGTTCCATCGCGCGCTCCGGCGTGCGGGCCATGGTGTTCTCGAGCCGCCAGTGCGCGTGCGTCGCGTAGCCGAGCAGCTTCGCGCGCGCGGCGCGCAATTCGAGGATCTCGCTGATGATCGCGTTGTTGTCGGTCTTGCCGCCGCCGTCGCCGCGGTTGACGAAGGTGCGGAACACGCGCTCGCGCAGGTCGCGGCGTTCGGAATAGGTCAGGAAGGGCTCGACGCTGGAGCGCGTGTTGACGATCGCCCACTTGCCCTTCTGGCCACGCGCCTCGGCGGCAGCGGCGGCACCCGCCCGCACCGACGCCGGCAGGCCGGCCAGCGCAGCCTCGTCGTCGAGCAGCAGCATCTGGCCATCCTCGTCGGCCAGCACGTTCTGGCCGAAGCGCGTGTAGAGACCCGCGAGCTTCTGGTTGATCTCGGAGAGCTTCAGCTTGGCGGTAGCGTCCAGGCGCGCGCCGCTGCGCACGAAGTCCGTGTACACGAGCCACACGAGCCGCTTCTGCTCGGGCGTCAGGCCGGAGGTCTCGCGCGCGTCGTAGACGGCCGCGATGCGCGCGAACAGCTGCTCGTTCTGGGTGATCTTGTCGCTGAACGCGGCGATCTTCGGCGCCATGCTGGTCTCGACCGCGCGGACCGCTTCGTCGTTGAGCGTCGAGGTGTAGATCCCGTAGATGGTGAAGACGCGCTCGAGCGTCCGCCCCGACCGTTCCATGGCGGCGATCACGTTGTCGAAGGAGGGCGGCGCCGGGTTCTTCGCGATGCGGTCGATGGCCGCGAGCTGCTCGGCCATGCCGGCCTCCAGCGCGGGCTCGAGCTGGTCCACGCGGGCCTGGTCGAAGGGCGGAACGCCGCCGTAGGGGCCGCTCCACGGGGCGAGGAGGGGGTTGCCTGCGGCAGTCGCGATGGTGCCTGCGAACATGGCGAAAGTACCTGCGATGGCTGCGAGTGTCTTGCGGTTCAAGAGTGCATCCTCAGTGTCTGTTCCCGGCGGGGTGGCCCGCCGACCGATGCGCAAAGCCTAGCCGGTCGGGCGGCAGTTCCCAAGAGCGTCTACCGCACTCTATAGTCTCATGGCCTGCACCCTCCCGGGCCTGCACCTGCCGGTCACCGGGGGGGCAGGGGTTCGCGTCGCATGGGGGCACGAGGAGCATCATGTTGGCGGGAATCCCGGTCGAGTTCGTGCTGTTCGCCCTCACGCTGCTGGGCGTGGCGTTGTTCCATCGCCACACGCTGCCGGTGGCGCTGACGGGTCTCGCGGCGATTACCGCCTACAAGCTGGCCTTCACGGGCTTTGGGGGCAGGCCCGGCTTCGAGGGCCTGGTCGTCCACGTCATCCACGAGCGGGTTACCCTGGCAAACCTGCTCGGGCTGTTGATGGGGTTCGCGCTGCTGGCGCGCCATTTCGAGAAGAGCCACCTGCCGGCCCTGTTGCCGCGCTACCTGCCCGACGACTGGAAAGGCGGGTTCGTGCTGCTGGTGATCATCTTCGTGCTGTCCTCGTTCCTCGACAACATCGCGGCCGCGATGATCGGGGGCGCCATGGCGCATACGCTGTTTCGCGCGAAGGTGCACATCGGCTACCTGGCGGCGATCGTCGCGGCCTCGAACGCAGGCGGCTCGGGCAGCGTGGTGGGCGACACGACCACCACCATGATGTGGATCGACGGCGTGGCGCCCTACAACGTGCTGCACGCCTACGTCGCAGCGGGCGTCGCGCTGTTCATCTTCGGCATTCCAGCCTCGATGCAGCAGCAGCGCCATGCGCCGATCATCGCCGACGCGCGCGCCCACATCCGCGTGGACTGGACCCGCATCGGCATCGTCGCGACCGTGCTGGTGGCGGCGATCGGCACCAACGTCGTGATCAACAGCCTGGTGCCGCAGCATGCCGATGAACTGCCGTGGATAGGCGCGGCCGTGTGGGTGGCGCTGTTCGCCACGGCGACGCTGCGCAGGCCGGACTGGGAAGTGTTGCCCGAGACCTTCAAGGGCAGCCTGTTCCTGCTGTCGCTGGTCCTGTGCGCCTCCATGATGCCCGTGGATCGGCTGCCGGCCGCGACCTGGCAGACCACCTTCGGCCTCGGCTTCGTGTCCGCCGTGTTCGACAACATCCCGTTGACGGCGCTGGCGCTGCAGCAGGGCGGATACGACTGGGGATTCCTCGCCTACGCGGTCGGCTTCGGCGGTTCCATGGTGTGGTTCGGTTCGTCGGCCGGCGTCGCGCTTTCGAACATGTATCCGGAGGCGAAGTCGGTGGGCGGCTGGCTGCGCCACGGCTGGCCGGTGGCGGTCGCCTACGTGGTGGGCTTCATGGTGATGCTCGCGCTGGCGGGCTGGCAGCCGCACCTGCCGCATCGCTAGCGGGGGCTGTTCACTCGGGGGGCAGTGCGTATCCGCGTTCGCGGAACACGCGCAGGCAGGCGTCCACCGCCTCTTCGCCGTAGAGCGTGCCGCGACCCGACTCGACTTCCTCGAGCGCCTTCTCGATTCCCAGGGCGGGGCGGTAGGGGCGGTGCGAACACATCGCCTCGACCACGTCCGCGACGGCCAGCAGGCGCGCCTCCGGGACGATGTCGTCGCCCCTGAGCCCCGCCGGGTAGCCGCTGCCGTCGAGGCGCTCGTGATGCTGCAGCGTCATCTGGGCCACGGGCCAGGGGAAATCCACGATCTTGAGGATGTCGAAGCCTGCGGACGGATGGGTCCGGATCAGCTTCATCTCGACCGGGTTCAGGCGGCCCGGCTTGACGATGATCTCGGCTGGAATCGTGATAGTGCCGATGTCGTGCAGGAAGCCGCCGATGCGCAGTCCTTCGATCCGCTGGGTATCCCAGCCGAGTTCCCTGCCAAATTCGACGAGCATCTGGGCGACGCGCTTCGCGTGGTTGGCCGTGTAGGGGTCGCGCATCTGGGCGATGGTGGTCGCGACCTCCACGGTCTGCAGGAACGCAGACTTGAGCTGGGCCACGTAGCGGTTGACCTCCGCTTCGGCATGCTTCTGTGCGCTGATGTCGAGCATCAGTCCGATGACCGCGGGTTGGCCGCGATAGGAGGACGACACGTCGTGCGCGCTGACGTCGATGGAAGTGCCATCCTTGCGCAACAGCCTCAGCGTGTACTCCCTCGCCGTGGGCTCTCCCGAGGTCAGCCGCTCCTTCAGCAAGGCGACGAAGGCGTGGTCGCGGATGTCGATGAACGAGCGCGGGTCCCGCCCGATCAGCTCGTGGGGAGAGTCGTATCCCAGAATCGTGGCGTAGGAGGGGTTCACGTAGGCGAGGACGCCATGCTGAACGATGTAGATGCCGGCGACGGATTGCTCGACCAGGTCGCGGAACTGGCGCTCGGAGTCGCTGAGTGCCCTCTCGGTCTGGCGCTGGTCCTCGAGC
>JADZCS010000029.1 GCA_020851435.1 Gammaproteobacteria bacterium
CGGACGTCGAGATCCTGCTGGACCTCAACTTCAACGCCCGCACCGAGGGTTACCTGCGCATCCTCAACGAGATCGCCCACCGCGAGATGTTCTGGGTCGAGCTGGACACCTTCGACGCGCGCGCGCTCGCACACCTGCGCTCCCAGAGCCGCCATCCGATCGCTTCCTGCGAGACCCTCATGGGCCTGCAGCAGTTCCTGCCGTTCTTCCGCGAGCAGGCGGTCGACGTCGCGATCATCGACCTGATCTGGAACGGCGCCTGGCAGTCCATGAAGATCGCCGCGGCGGCCGAGGCCCACGAGATCAACGTGGCGCCGCACAATTTCTACGGCCACCTGGCCACGATGATGAACCTGCAGTTCGCAGCGGCCGTGCCGAACTTGCGCGTCGTCGAGACCGACATCGACCGCATCGCCTACGACGACACGCTGTTCACGCACGTGCCGCAGTTTGAGGCTGGCCATGCGCTGATTCCGGACCGGCCGGGCTGGGGTACGGAGCCGAACGAGGAAGAGATGGTGAAGCACCCGCCCAACAAGGTCCTGAATCCGATCGGCCTGACGACCTACGGCCGCTAGGCCGGAATGCACGTGCCATCACTGCCCCTCACATTCCCGATCAAGCTGGCCTACGGTTCCGGCCAGTTCGCCGAGGGGCTCAAGAACGGCGCCATGGGCACGTTCCTGGTCTTCTATTACAGCCAGGTACTCGGAATGCCGGGCTCGCTGGCGGGCCTGGCGGTCGGCACGGCGCTGATCATCGATGCGCTCACCGATCCGCTCGCGGGATCGATCTCGGATCACTGGCACTCGCGCTGGGGCCGGCGCCATCCGTTCATGATGGCGTCCATGTTCCCGCTGGGCATCTGCTTCTTCCTGCTGTTCGCGCCGCCCGTACGCGGCGACATGGCCCTGTTCGTGTGGCTGGTGGCCTTCACGAACCTGACCCGCACGGCCATGACCTTCTATCACGTGCCGCACCTCGCGCTGGGGGCTGAGCTCACCACGGACTACTCGGGACGTGTCTCGCTGGTCGGCTTCCGGATGTTCTTCAACGTGTTCGGCGGTTTCGCCGCGACGATGATCGGATTCCAGTTCTTCTTCGCACCGAGCGCGGCCTTTCCCGTAGGCCAGCTGGATCCATCCACCTACGCTCCGTTCGCCGCGACGCTGGCCGTGCTGATGGTGTTGTCGATCTTTCTCTCAGCCTGGGGGACACGCGCCGCCATTCCCTTCCTGCCCAAGGCGGTCATCGAGGCGCCCGTCAGCGTGCTGGGGGTGCTGCGGCGCACCCTGATCGACATGATAGCGGCGCTGCGACTGCCGTCGTTCCGCTGGCTGTTCAGCGGCGTGCTGCTGGTCTACCTGATGATCGGCACCAACACTGCGCTCGACCTGTACATGTACACGTACTTCTGGGAGTTCTCGAGCGCTGACGTCGTCAAGCTCATGCCCTCCTATGCGGTGGGCATCATGATCGGCGCGATTTTCGGCCCGATGTTCCAGCAGCGCTTCGGCAAGCGGGGTGCGCTTCTGTTCGGCACCGTCTGGTGGGCCGTGCTGCAGGTGCTGCCGATCATGCTCAGGCTGCTGGGCTGGTTTCCTGACAACGATAGTGACCTGTTGCTGCCCCTGCTGATGGGGATCCGCGTGGTGCAGGGCATGGGCGCGATCCAGGCGAATGTCGCCTTCGGCTCGGCGCTGGCGGATGTCGCCGACGAGAACGAGCTTCGCAGCGGCAGGCGCCAGGAGGGCATCTTCTTCTCGACGAGTTCCTTCTCGAGCAAATTCGCCTCGGGCATAGGCAGCTTCATCGCCGGCATTGCGCTGGACCTGATCGCCTTTCCGCGCGGTCCATTGGTGCGCACGGCCGCGGACGTCGCGCCGGACACGATCGTGCACCTGGGCCTGGTCTACGGCCCGCTAGTGCTGTCCTTCAGCTTCCTGACCATGTGGTGCTACTCGCACTACGGGCTAACGCGCGAACGGCATGCCGAGATCCTGCGCCAGCTCGCCGAGCGCCGCAGTGCCTGATTCGGGCCAGCCGGGAGGGCGTATGCAGGATGAATTCCGTGGCGTGATCGGCCAGAGCTGGCAGGACTCGACGCCCTGGCTGGAGCCCGTCGTGCAGCCGCCGGCCGGCGCGCCCAACGTGGTGTTCATCGTGCTCGACGACGTGGGTTTTGCCCAGCTCGGCTGCTACGGCTCCAGCATCGAGACGCCGCGCATCGACGCGCTCGCGGCAGCCGGCCGGCGCTACAACAACTTCCACACCACCGCGATGTGCTCGCCCACGCGCGCCTCGCTGCTCACCGGCCGCAACCATCACGCCGTCGGCATGGGCATGATCGCCGACTGGTGCACCGGCTATCCGGGCTACCAGGGCCAGGTCACGAAGCGCGCGGCGACGCTGGCCGAGATGCTGCGTCCGATCGGCTACAGCACGCTCGCGATCGGCAAGTGGCACCTCACGCGGGCCCGTGAGATGACCGCCGCGGGCCCCTTCGAGCAGTGGCCGCTGGGGCGAGGCTTCGAGCGCTATTACGGCTTCCTCGTGTCGCTGCTGGATCACTGGAACCCGGAACTGATCGCCGACAACCACGCAATCCCCACGCCGCGGCGGCCCGGCTATCACCTCACCGAGGACCTGGTCGACCAGGCCATCGGCATGATCCGCGACCAGCAGGCGTCGGCGCCCGGCAAGCCGTTTTTCGCGTACCTCGCGCTGGGCGCCTGCCATTCGCCGCTCCAGGCGCCCCGCGAGAACATCGACAAGTACAAGGGACGCTTCGACGAGGGCTGGGACGTCATGCGCGAGCGCTGGCACGCGCGCCAGCTCGAACTCGGGATCATCCCGCCCGGCACCCGTCTCGCACCGCTCGACGACGACGTCCGGCCCTGGGCCTCGCTGAGTCCCGACGAGCAGCGGCTCTGCGCGCGACACCAGGAAGTCTTCGCCGGCATGCTCGACCATGCCGACGCGCAGGTCGGCCGTCTGGTCGACTACCTCGCAGATCGCGACCTGCTCGACAACACGCTGCTCGTGCTGCTCTCCGACAATGGCGCCACCGCAGAGGGCGGCGAATTCGGCGACATCAACATCCGCCGCCACTACCAGTTCCTCGAGGAATCGTTCGAAGAGAAGCTTGCCGAGATCGACCGGCTCGGCTCGGAGCACCTGTGGAACTGCTATCCGCGCGGCTGGGGCCATGCCGGCAACACCCCGCTCAAGCGCTTCAAGATGCACACCCACGGCGGTGGCATCCGCGATCCCCTGATCGTTCACTGGCCGAAGCGCATCCGGCAGGGCGGGCAGATCAGCCCGCAGTTCTGCCACTGCAGCGACATCGTGCCGACCGTGCTCGAAGCCGTGGGCATCGAGGCGCCATCGACGCTGGCGGGGATCGAGCAGTTGCCCATCCACGGCACCAGCCTCGGCTACACCTTCGGCGATCCGCAGGCGCCGGCCCGGAAGCGTGTGCAGTACTTCGAGCTCATGGGCAATCGCGGCATCTGGGCTGATGGCTGGAAGGCCGTCACCCGTCACGTGCAGGGCACGGATTACGCCGCAGACCGCTGGGAGCTCTACGACCTCGCCGGCGACTTCGCCGAGGTCGACGACCTCGCCGAGCAATACCCGGAGAAGCTGCAGGAACTCATCGCGCTGTGGTGGGAGCAGGCGGCCACGCACCACGTCCTGCCGCTCGATGATCGGGATCGCGAGCGCATCCTGCTCACCTACTGGGGGCCGCCGCGTCGGCGCTGGGCGTTCGAGCAGGGCATGAACCGCGTCTCCGGCTATTCCGCGCCGGCCATCGCCAACCGCTCGTACCGCATCGTCGCCGATGTCGAGCTGGCCGAGGATTCGCAGGGCGTGATCCTGGCGGTCGGCGGCAAGGCGGGCGGCTATGTGCTGTTCGTCGAGGACGGCCGGCTCGTGCACGAATACGTGGGACCTGGCCGCCGCTGGATCGTCGAGTCGGCCCGCTGCCTGGAGCCTGGTCGGCACGAACTTGTTTTCGAGTTCACCAAAAAGGCTGATTGCGCCGGAACCGCCATGCTGTTGTGCGACGACGAGCCGATCGGACGCCTCGAGATGCACGGCATGTGGCCCATGGGCCCGACTTCCGGCGGCGTCTTCTGCGGCTACGACGACGGCAGCCCCGTCAGCGGGCGCTACACCTGCCCATTCCCCTTCACGGGGCGGATCCACGGAGTGGTGGTCGAGGCTGGCGCCGACTACAAGGCCGATCCTTCACTGCAGAACCACGTCGCCTTGAGCGAGGACTGAGGGCCTTCCGAATGAAACCGATGCTCATCGCGATGCCAGTGTTCCTGCTGACCATCGCCATCGAGGCCTGGATCGCCCGCCGCAAGGGCAGGGCGGTCTACGACATCGCCGACGCGGTCACCAGCCTGCAGCTCGGCGTGCTGCAGCAACTGATGGGGATGTTCCTGGTCGGCGCGGCCTGGGTGGGCATCTACCTGGCGGTGTACAAAGGGTTCCGTGCCGCGGAGCTGCCGGTCGACAGCGCCTGGGTCTGGCTGCTGGCGCTGATCGCCTATGATTTCTGCGCCTACTGGGCGCACCGCCTGGACCACGAGGTCAACATCCTGTGGGCCTCGCACGTGGTGCACCACTCGTCTGAGTACTACAACCTCTCGACGGCGCTGCGCCAGTCGTCGACGACCCTCTTCCTGCACTGGGTGTTCTACATCCCGCTCGCGGTGATCGGCATTCCGCCGGCGGTGTTCTTCACCGTGTCGCTCATCAACCTGCTCTACCAATACTGGGTGCACACGGAACTCGTCGGAAAGCTGGGCTGGCTCGACCGCGTGCTCGTGACGCCGTCGAACCATCGCGTGCATCACGGCCAGAACGACTACTGCATCGACCGCAACTACGGCGGCATGCTGATCCTGTGGGACCGGCTGTTCGGCACCTTCGCTGAAGAAAGGGAAGGCGAGAAGATCGTCTACGGCATCCGCAAGCCGCTGCGCAGCTTCGACCCGGTGTGGGGAAACCTCCACACCTTCGCCGCGCTGTGGCGAGAGTCGGTGTCGGCCAGTGGCTGGCGCGCGAAGCTGGGGGTCTGGCTTGCCCCGCCGGCGGGGTGGGCCGTCGAGCGCGACTCCGGCTTCGACGCCGCCGGATTCACGCGCCACGCCTCGCCCGTATCATCCAGGTTGCGCTGGTACGTCGCCGCGCACTACCTGCTCACGACCCTGTTCCTGATGCACCTGATGTCCGTGTTCAGGGAACTCACGCTGGTGTCGCAGGGGTTCTATGCGCTGGTGATCGTCGCGGGAGTTCAGTCGATGGCGGCGCTCAACGAAGGCCGCAGCTGGGCCTTCCGCGGCGAGCAGTTGCGGCTGCTGGTTCTGGCAGCCGCATTTGCAGCTGCGCCCGACTGGTTCGGCTTCGTGGCGCCGGACGGCATGAAGCCGCTGGTCGTGGTATTGCTGCTCGGCAGCGCTGCCTGGCTCGAGCGCGACGACATGCGCAGTCCCGCCGGCGTGGCGGCATGAACGGCGACGCGGCCTCCGATGCGCTGCTCGCGGCCGTGAGCCTGTGGCTGGCGTGGCGCGTGCTTGCGGTGCGACCGGGGTTTGCCCTGGGATCGGGCCTGATCGGCTTCGCCGCCCTGCTGGGGACCCTCGAGTATCTCGGCTTCGCGACGGCTCGCGGGCCTCACGCCTTCACGAGCATTGTCGCTGCCTGCGCGGGACTGCCGCTGCTCGCCATCAGCCTGCAGTGGCCGCAGGGCATCACCGCCACGCGCATGACCGCGGCCGCGCGATTCGCGGTGTTTGCCGGAGGGTTTGGCATCCTGCTCGTCGGCATCCTGCAGGCCGCGCTGTGGGCGCAACTCGTGCCGGCAGCCTCGGCGCTGCTGATCCTGTTCGCTGCCCTGCGATCAGGTCGACCGCTGGCGCTTGCCGGCGCCCTGGTTCTGGCCGCGAGCTTCGTGATGAGTGTGCTCGGCTGGGCCTTGCCGCCCCTCAACGGCATCCAGCAGCTGCACGTCCTGATGGCGATCGCGCTGTCGCTGCTCGCGGCGGGCAGCCGTCAGAACGGCGAGCCGAGCACCACGCGCCAGACCTGAAGGTCGGGGCCGAAGCGGTAGCCCAGGCCGAGGCGCGGCACGGGGATGCCCCAGAGGCGCGTCGGCGTGCTCGGGCCCAGCGTCACGCCAAGCTCGAACTGCACGGTACTTCCTCCACGCTCGGAACCGTCGATCGGTCCCTGGGGCTGCTGGAGGAAGACGTCGTTGACCACGTAGACGAGGTAATCGATGCGGGATTCGCGGGTAAAGGAGCGCCTCGCGGTCAGCCCGCTCTGCAGGCGCAAGAAGTGAGCCGATCCGCCGTCGCCGTGAAAATTGAAACCCGCGTACGTGATGTCGTTGCGCAGCGTCCAGTCGAACCCCGCCCCGCCAAAATCATACAGGCTGCGCAAGCCGCCCGAGTAAACGGTGGCGTCGGTCTCGATGTCGGCCGCGCGCATGAGACCCGCCTCGGCATAGGCCTCGAGCATCCACTCCGGCTGCAGCTCGAATCGCAGGGTGACGCCGGGTACGAGGCTCAGTGAATCGATTCCGGTGGGCAGGCCTTCCTCCGCGACGTCCCTGAGTTCGAAATCGTAGAAGCCCAGCGTGACCGGCAGGGTCAGTTCGATCCCGAACTTCGAGGGGCTGGTGTCGCGGACGGTGTAGTCGAAGGGCAGGCGGTAGATCTGCAAGGTCCTGCCCGACACCGAATACACGCCCGAGCCGAGCTGGGTCGCGAACGCCGCATTGGCCAGGTCCTGCTCCTCGCCAGACAGCAGTTGCTGGGCACGGGCCTGCGGCGCCAGCGCCAGCGACAGCGCGACCAGAAGCGCGGACAACGATCGCATGTTCATCAGATAATTGTACCTAAACCGACCGGACCCCCGGTCCACGCCGGAACGCGGCCCGGTGAAGCAGATACACTCACTGTGGGCAGCGCGGAGGTCCGCGCGGAGGGGATCTGGTCATGTCGAATGAACTGTATGAGCGCGGGCTCGGGATCCGGCGCGAGGTGCTTGGGGCGGACTACGTGGATGCCGCGATCAGCGGCGCAGACGCGTTCAATCGGGACTTCCAGGCCTTCGTGACCGAGGCGGCCTGGGGTCGGGTATGGGGTGACGAGGCGCTGAGCCGGCGCCAGCACAGCCTCAACGTGCTGTGCATCACCGCGGCGCTCAACCGGCCGCACGAGTTCCGGCTGCACTTCATGGGCGCGCTGAAGAACGGCTGCACCCTCCCGGAGCTGCGGGGGACGCTGACCCAGATCGCCGTCTACTGCGGCATGCCGGCGGGCGTGGATGCCTTCCGCATCGCCCGCGAGGTGCTGCGCGAACAGGGCATCGACCCGAATTCGATGGACGAGCCCCGGGGCACCTGATTCCCCTATAATCCCGGCCGCTCGTGGACCGGGCATCCAAGGGGATTCAGCATGTCGAAGCGTCAATCAGGTCGTCTCCTTTCCCTCGCCGTGGGAGGGCTGATCGCGGCCGGCCCGGCGCTGGCCGATCCCTCGCCGGGACCGGATGCGACGCTCGAAGAGGTCATCGTCACGTCTCAGAAGGTCGCGCGCGACCTGCAGGACACGCCTGCGGCGGTCACTGCGCTCTCGGGTGCGGACCTCGTCGTGACCGGCGTGACCGACCTGCGCGGCGTGCAGATGTACGTTCCGCAGGTGCGCTTCCAGGCCCAGGGCAACAACACCCAGGTGTTCGTGCGCGGCGTGGGCACGGGACTCGACCTGCCGAACATCGAGCCCTCGGTGGGTTTCATCGTCAACGGCGCCTACGTGCCGCGCGAGGCGAGCTCAGCCGCGCTGTTCGACGTCGCCCAGGTCGAGGTGCTGCCGGGCCCGCAGGGCACGCTGTACGGTCGCAGCGCCATCGGCGGAACGGTCGGCGTCACCTTCAATCGCCCGACGCAGGACAACAACGGCTCCATCCTCATGGAGGCCGGCAACTACTCGTTCGGCCACGTCGGCTACGCGCAGAACCTGCCGCTCGGCGAGGACTTTGCCGCGCGCGTCGCCGTGGATTCCAACTACCGCGAAGGCTACATGGCGAGCGGCGCGGATTCGCGCCGCGACAACGGCATTCGCGTGTCCGGGCTCTACACGCCCGGCGAGACGCTGTCGCTGTATGCATGGGCCCAGTACCTGAGCAAGGGCGGGCACCCGGCCAACCTCGTCAACAAGGGCTTCGACCCGGCCACGGGCGAGTACAGCGAGAACGCCTTCCTGCACGACGATCCCTGGAATGACACCCGCACGGGCGACCTCGAGCCCCTCGCGATCTTCGGCCAGCCGCAGGGCGACCAGCAGCGCTACGACACGTTCATGGCCGGCGCCGAGCTCGGCTGGACGCTCGGCCAGGTGCGCATGACCTACATCCCCGCGTACCTGTGGCTCGATTCGTCGCCGCAGTACTGGCTCGGCGGAATCCGCGCCCAGCTCAACGCCCACCACAACCAGCTGAGCCAGGAACTGCGCTTCGCCAACGCCGAGCCCGGTCGCGTGAACTGGCTGGCCGGCGTGTATTCCTACGAGCTGCGCAACGATGGCCCGTTCTACCTGTTCACGAACCAGCCTTTCCAGTTCCCGCAGAGCGACATCCGCCACAACAGCGTCTCGAGCCTCGCGGCCTTCGGTGAGGCGACCCTGTCCGTGACGGATGCCCTGCGCCTCACGATCGGCGGCCGCTACAGCCGCGACGAGCGTGACGCCGACGGCGTGGCGCCGCCCGCCGTGGGCACCGGTCCCTTCGAGTTCTTGCGCACGTTCTCGAACGTCGACTGGAAGCTCGGCGCCGAATACGACCTCGCGCCGGATTCACTGCTGTATGCGGCGGTGCAGACCGGCTACAAGCCGGGCACCTACAACGAGATCCCGAGTACGCCGGAGTTCGACAACCTCGTCCGCGAGAGCACGCTGACCGCCTGGACCACGGGCCTCAAGACCCGTCTCGCCGGCGGTGCGCTGCAGGTCAACACCGAGCTGTACTACTACGACTACAAGGACCTGCAGATCCAGGCCTACAGCGTCTCGGCACCGTTCAACCCGGTGTTCAACGCGCAGAAGATCGAGATCTACGGCGCGCAGGTCGACGTGCTGTGGGCGGTGTCCGCTAACGGCCTGCTCAGCTTCAATGCCGCGTATTCGAAGGCCGAGAACAAGGAGTTCGTCGCGCCGGACGGTTCCGATTACTCGGGCCTGGCCCCACCCTATGCGCCGGAATGGACGCTGCTCGGCGGCTACAGCCATGCCTTCGCGCTGGGCGCAGGCACGCTGCGCGCGCGCGTCGACGGCCGCTACGAGAGCCGCTGGTGGGCGGATTACGTGCAGAACCCGGGCGTGCGACAGGACGGCGCCTTCAAGGCCGACGCCTCGCTGACCTACGAATCGCCGGCGGGCTGGCAGCTCGGACTGTGGGGCAAGAACCTCACGAACGAGGCCGTGCTGGCGGCGACCGCAGCGGCGGGCATCCCGGGTCCCGGAACGGCTTACCTCGAGCCGCCGCGTACCTTCGGCCTGCGCTTCACGACGGCGTTCTGAGCTAGCGGACGGTCGGGGCTTCCGCGGAGGCAAGGCCGCGGTAGCGGCTGCCCAGCCAGAGGGCCAGCCCCAGCCAGATGGCCGCCAGCGGCACTGCGGCGAAGGCGAGACCGGCAATCCCGAAGCCGAGCCACATCAGCACGCCGTTGGTCCACGCGCCGAGCTGGTCGCCGACGCGGTACACGACCGTGTCGATGAGGTTCTTGGCCTTGTACTTCTCGCTGCGGCTCAGCGGCACGAACAGCGTCTCGCGCGCCGGGCGCGACAGCGCGAAGTTGGTCACGCGACGCGCGACCGTGAACACCACCACCGCCGCCAGCACCGGCATCAGCCCCAGGCCCAGGAAGCCGATGATGCTGATCAGGGGCAGCGCCGCCAGCGTCAGGCCGACGCCGATGCGCGCCATCAGGCGCCCCGTCAGGAACACCTGCAGCAGGAGCGTCAGGCCGTTGACCCAGATGTCGACGTTGGCGAAGTAGGCGGTCTGTGCGGCGGCGCCGTCGATGGTGGCGTCGACGATCTGGGCCTGCAGGAAATAGAGGAACGTGGAGCCGATGGTGTACAGCAGCATGTAACCGCACATGCCGATCAGGTACGGCGAGCGCAGCGCGAGGCTGAAGCCTTCGCTGGCGCTGCCGCCGATGACATCCTCGGCGGCCTGCCGTGCCCCGCTCGATTGCAGGGCCACCCGCCGGTTGATCGCAAACATGCACCACAGCGCCAGTTCGAGGGTAACCAGCGACACCAGCAACAGGGCAGGCGCACCAATGGCCTCGACCAGCGCGCTGGTCAGCACGCCACCCGCCAGCGCGCCGAGGCTGCCGCCGGCGGCGATCACGCCGTACAGCCGGCGCGACTGCTCGCCGGCGTAGACGTCCGACATGACCGCCCAGAACACGGACACGGCGAACAGGTTGAAGACGCTGACCCAGATGAAGAACGCGCGTCCGACCCAGACGGCGCTGGACTCCGGCAGGCTGACCAGCGCCAGGTAGAAGCCCAGCAGGCACAGCATCAGCGCGCGATAGCTGACCGCCACGAACCGTCGCCGCGGCCAGCGCGATACCAGCGAGGCGAACAGGGGGCTGATCACCAGCATCGCGACCAGCGTGCCGGTGAACAGCCACGGCAGGTTCTTGACGCCTCCCGCGAGCCCCATCTGGTCGCGGATCGGGCGCAGGATGAAATAGCCGGCCATGACCAGGAAGAAGAACAGCGCGGACAAGGCCAGCAGCGTGCGCTCGTCGCGCCGCACGCTGAGCATCACCTGCAACACGCTCGGGCGACCGGCAGGGGGCGGGGCAGCCTGGGTCATGGGGATCGCCTCAATAGCCACGCTTGATGTCGACGACGTTCAGCAGGGGCTCGCCCGCCACGTAGCGGCGCAGGTTCTCTGCGACGACGATCCAGTTGCGTTCCCCCTGCGCGTCCGAGCGCGGGGCGACGTGCGGCGTGATGATGACGTTGGGCATCGACCAGAGGGGATGACCCGCGGGCAACGGTTCCGGGTCCACGACGTCGAGGCCTGCGCCCGCGAGCTGGCCGCCCTGCAGGGCTGCGACCAGGTCGCCGGTCACCGCGCTCTGGCCACGCCCGACGTTGATGAAGTAACCGCCGGGCTTCATGGCTGCGAAGAAGGCCTTGTTGAAGATCCCGGTGGTTTCCGGGGTCAGGGGCGTGGCGTTCACGACGACGTCGGCCTCGGCCGCGAGGGCAAGCAGCTCGCTGGACAGGCCGACCCTGGCGACGAACGGCGGGCCTTCGCGGCTGCTGTTGCGGGTTGCGATCACGCGCATGCCCAGCCCGTGCGCGCGGCGCGCCACCTCGGTGCCGATCCCGCCGAGCCCGACCACGAGCATCGTGCGTCCGCCCATCTCGCGCATGGCGAGGCGCTGTTCCTGCTGCCACTGACCGGCCTGCTGGTAGCGCGCGTACTGGGGGAGGCCGCGCGCCAGCGCCATGGTCAGGGCGATCGCGTGCTCGGCTATCGGCGGGGCGCTGGTCCGCTGCATGTTGGTCAGGACGATGCCGCGCTCGAGGAGGCCGGGAACCGCCACGCAGTTCTCGACGCCGACTGACAGCGCCTGGATCCAGCGCAGCGATGGGGCTGCAGCCAGCGTGGCGGCATCGCACAGGCCGATCACGGCTTGTGCGCCCGCCAGTTGCCGCACCAGCGCGTCGCCCTCGGCGGCCGCCAGTAGTTCCACGCCGGGAGCGCTGGCCTGCAACTGACCCAGCCGCGCCGCGCTGGCGCGCGCGACGACGATGCGTTTGGGTATTTCCCAGCCTGGCAGGTCGCGCGAGGCGACGGTGTCCGCCTGCAGTCCCAGTTCGCCGATCAGCGCCGTGGCGCGCGGGTCCGGTGCGGTGGCGGCCAGGGCCTGGGTCGACGACAGCAGCGTGATGATGAGCGCGGCCGGCGCGCGCCAGGTCCGGGCACGGGATCCCGCGGCGCGTTGCGGTAGTGGATTCGTCGACATGCAGCTCCCTCCCTGGTGCCTGGCAATGCCATACGGAATGTTCTGGTCGCCAGACTACATCATGTCGAGGAACGCAAAGCGCCGCCTTTGCATGCGCCGATGCCCTGACGCAGACTGCCTCGGCACCTGGCGGCGACGCTCGAGGTGGCATCCGTGAATCACCCCAGCACTGGAGCCGGACAATGAACAGGATTCTATGGATTGGATTCTGCCTGCTGCTCGCGAGCCCCCTGGCCCATGCACAGGCGCCACAGGGCGGCGCGCAGAAGGCCGTGCTGGTGACCGGTGCCAGCACCGGCATCGGCCGCGCCATAACGGAGCGCCTGGCCACCGATGGTTACTTCGTCTACGCGGGTGCCCGCAAGGACAAGGACATCGCCGACCTGAACGCGATCAGGAACGTGCAGGCACTGCGCCTGGATGTCACCAGGCCAGAGGAAATCGCAGCGGCCGTCGAGACCGTGACCCGGGCCGGGCGTGGCCTCTACGGCCTGGTCAACAACGCCGGCGTGGCGGTCACGGGCACGTTCGATGAGACAAAGGATGAGGACTTCGATTTCGTCATGACCGTCAACGCGTATGGCCCCTACCGCGTCACGAGAGCGTTCGCGCCGCTGATCGTCGCTGCGAAGGGCCGGATCACGACCATCGGTTCGATATCGGGAATCCTTTCCTCGCGCGACCTCGGCGTCTACAGCATGAGCAAGCACGCGGTCGAGGCGTTCGCGGATTCGCTCGCACTGCAGATGGAGCCCCAGGGCGTGATGGTCAGCATCATCGAACCCGGCAACTACAACTCGCAGATCGGCGCCTCCGCCGCGAAGCGTACCGGGACAGAGTCGCGGCTGACGGACCGCTCGCAATACAAGTCGCCGGACGAAGTGGCGGAAGCCGTCGCGCTGGCGCTGTTCGAGCCCACCCCGAAGCGCCGGTACCTGGTGGTACCGAATCAGCAGGAAGCGGAAGTGACGATCCGCAAGGCCATCCAGGAACTGGTCCAGCTCAACGAAGGCCACGCGTATACCTACGACCGTGCGGCACTGGTCGCGATGCTGGACGAGGCCCTGCTCAAGGCGCGGGCGGCTGCGCCCCGGAAGTAGTCCGGGCGAATCCACGCGGCCGGAAAGCGAAAGGCCCCTTGCGGGGCCTTTCTTTTGCGGTGGCCTTGGCGCCGAAGTGCGCGTCAATCCTCGACGAGGAAGCTCCTGAGCTGCTCCGAGCGGCTCGGGTGACGCAGCTTGCGCAGCGCCTTGGCTTCTATCTGGCGGATGCGCTCGCGCGTGACGTCGAACTGCTTGCCGACTTCCTCGAGGGTGTGGTCGGTCGTCAGGTCGATGCCGAAGCGCATGCGCAGCACCTTGGCCTCGCGCGGCGTCAGCTGTGACAGCACGCCGTGGACGGTTTCGCGCAGCGACTCGCTAGTGGCGGAGTCCAGCGGCGACTCGGCCGCGGTGTCCTCGATGAAGTCGCCGAGGTGCGAATCCTCGTCGTCGCCGATCGGAGTCTCCATCGAGATGGGCTCCTTGGCGATCTTGAGGACCTTGCGGACCTTGTCCTCGGGCATCTCCATGCGCACGGCCAGCTCGTCCGGCGTCGGCTCGCGGCCCATCTCCTGCAGCATCTGCCGCGAAATGCGGTTGAGCTTGTTGATGGTCTCGATCATGTGCACCGGGATGCGGATGGTGCGGGCCTGGTCGGCGATCGAGCGCGTGATGGCCTGGCGGATCCACCAGGTCGCGTAGGTCGAGAACTTGTAGCCGCGGCGGTATTCGAACTTGTCGACCGCCTTCATGAGGCCGATGTTGCCTTCCTGGATCAGGTCGAGGAACTGCAGGCCGCGGTTGGTGTACTTCTTGGCGATGGAGATCACGAGGCGCAGGTTGGCCTCGACCATCTCCTTCTTCGCGCGCCGCGCCTTGGCCTCGCCGGTGGCGATCTCGCGGTTGACGTCCTTGACCTCGTGGATGGTCAGGTGCAGCTGCTTCTCGAGGCCCTTGAGCGCCTGCTGGCGCTTGAGCACCTCGTCCTTCAGCTTGGCGAGCGGGGCCGAGTGCTTGCGCTTGGCGCGCACGTGCTTGTCGAGCCAGCGGACGTTCGTCTCGTTCTTCGGGAACGTGGTGATGAAGTCCTTGCGCGGCATGCCGGCCTGGCGCACGCACACGACCATGATCTCGCGCTCGAGGCGGCGGATCTCGTCGAGGTGGCTGCGCAGGTGGCCGATCAGGGCCTCGAACATGCGCGGCGCGAGCTTGAGCTCCATGAACTGGTCGGACAGCTTCTGCCGCAGCTTCACGACCTTCGGGTCCTTGATGCCCTTCTCGTCGAGGGCCTTCACGACCTGGTTGTGCAGCTTCTGGATCGCGGCAAAGCGGTTGGCGGCCTCGACCGGGTCCGGGCCCGTGTCGACGGCTTCTTCTTCCTCGTCGCCCTCGACGTCGTCGTCGTCCAGCTCCGAGTCCTCCTTCTCGAGGAGCATCTTCGGGTTCTGCGGCTGGGCGATCTCGTCCGGCGCGTTCGGGTCGATGAAGCCGACGATGATGTCGATCAGCCGACCCTGGCCGCTCTTGAGCGGCTCGTAGATCTTGAGGATGTGGTCGTAGGTCGCGGGGTAGTGGGACAGCGCCAGCTTGACCTGCTCGAGGCCTTCCTCGATGCGCTTGGCGATGCGGATCTCGCCCTCGCGCGTGAGCAGTTCGACCGTGCCCATCTCGCGCATGTACATGCGCACCGGGTCGGTCGTGCGGCCGAACTCGGAGTCGGCGATGGCCAGCGCGGCGGTGGCCTCTTCGACGGCCTCCTCGTCGGCGGCGACCGTCGAGTCGGTGAGCATCAGCGATTCGGCGTCCGGCGCCTTCTCGTACACCGTAATGCCCATGTCGTTGATGGTGTTTACGATGTCTTCGATCTGTTCCGGATCGACGATCTCAGGCGGCAGGTGGTCGTTGACCTCTGCATACGTGAGATAGCCCTGCTCCTTGCCGCGCGCGATGAGCAGCTTGAGCTGGGACTGGCGTTCGTCGGTGACGCTCGGGGCCTTCTTCTCGGTCAAGGTCGCTACCTCACAAGCCCGGATGGCGAATAGCCCTCCATGATAGCACAGACC